>JANPFJ010000121.1:0-113800 GCA_031423355.1 Gemmatimonadaceae bacterium
GATTCGACTCTAACAGTGCTGAGATCCGGTTCCGTGCCTTTAGGCGTCCCAAGAAGTATGCGATCGCACTGAGCTTCTCCTATGAAAATCGTTCCCTTGACACGAACGAAGGACAATTCGCCGTCCCGCATCATTCGCCCGATCGTTCGCCGCGAAACTCCCAGCCGTGTCATCACTTCGCCAACTCGCAAATACGTCTCTGTCATCTTCAATCTCTGCTTGGGTTCAGCCATACATATCAGGCTTGCCCAAAATGCCGAGATTGGCCAAATGCGGATCGCAGTTTGATTTTGGTCCGCGATAGTGACGGCGCTGGGATACTGAAGTCGTTCTGGTAAGATTCGTCGGTCCCTAAGAATTCTTGCGCCACTCAGCAGCGTCCACAATAGATCGACGAACCGTTCAGAATCTGCGATTGAGGATTCCTACAGCCCGATGGAGCGACTAGGCCGGTAGGTCCAAACACTGTAGACGCTTCTGGCTTTTCTTTGTGGCAGAAACGACGCACGGAGCACGACCGAACAGTGGTCAAACTTGCGCATCTGATAGTCACACTGGCTCACGTCGGCGATGACATCAACCGTCCCACTGTCGTAGGTTTTCGGCTCCGGCAAGCTCACCATTGTGCCACTACCGGCCCACGATAAGTCCCACTACACTGATTCGTACGATGTAGTGAGAGCCTCGAGAACCCCTATGAAATAAGCGGATCCGTGAGTTCTGGCTGCATGGGCATGCTGAACAGCTAGCTACTTGAGGGCGCCAGCGGGAGTGAGGGCGGCCGCCAGACTGTCAAGTCGCAGCCAGCCGAGGGGCGTCAGCACCACGCGAGGACCCTCCATGGCGGCCCAGCCGGCCGCGACCCACCGCCCCACGATCGCCTCGTCGCCATCGCGCAGTTTGAAGCCCGCGGTCGTCCGAAGTCCGAGATAGACGGCCTCGAGGCCGGCTTCCACGGGACCGATGGGTTCACTGCCCGACACGGGGTCCAGACCGGCGACCGCGGCGGCTCTCCACGCGGTGTACGCGGCCTGATTCCATCGGCGACGCGTACCGTCGAAACCGTGCGCAGAGGGTCCAAAGCCAAGGTAGGGCACGCCTTGCCAGTAGGCTCGGTTGTGCCGCGCATGATGCCCTGGCTGCGCGAAGTTGGAGACTTCATAGTGATCGTACCCCGCGGCCACTGCCTCGGTGTGTGCACGGAGGAACTCGAGCTCGTAGGTCGACTCATCGGCTGATTGCACCTCGCCACGCTCGCTCCAGCGGCCGAGCGCTGTGCCGGGTTCCACCGTCAACCCGTAAAGTGAGAGATGGGGCGGCTCCTTCGCCAAAGCGAGATCGAGATCGCGCACCCAGTCACGATTCAGGGAGCCTGGCAGCGCAAAAATGAGATCGAAGCTCCAGCTGGCAAAGTGAGCCTCCCGCAAGACCTGCACGGCCACGTCGATCTGCGCCGCCGTATGCGAGCGATGCATCCACGCCAGCACTGCCGGATCGAACGTCTGTGCACCAAGCGAGACCCGGGTCACGCCCGCCCGCAGCCAGGCCGCGGTCGCTGACGACGTGACGTCATCAGGATTCGCCTCCAGTGTGACCTCGGCGGCAGCGTCCCAGCTGAACCACCGTCGAAGCAGATCAAGCATGCGCGTCACGCCATCAGGGCCGAGGTGTGACGGAGTGCCACCGCCGAAGTAGAGTGTCTCGATCGGTAACGGCAGCCCCTCCGCGGTCACTCGGGTTCGCAACTCCGCTTCGAGCGCATCGAGATACTCGGCCACCGGGACGTCCCGTCGCACGGCGATGGAAAAATCACAGTAGCTGCATCGTCGGGCGCAGAACGGGACGTGCACGTACACGCGCTGCTGCAATTGCGTCATGCCCGTTGCAGCGCGCCGGCGTGCGTCGCGCGCACCAGGCCTTTCAGTTCGAGGGTCGTGATCGCAGCGAGGCAGGCATCGGCAGCCCAGCCGGCGCGTTCCACCACTACGTCGAGGTCCAGTGGCAGCTCGCCGAGCACATCCCAGATGGCTCGCTCGGGCGACGAGAGGGCGGGCGGCGGCAACGCCGCCCGTCGGTCCGCGCGGGCGACATGCAGGAGAGCGAGCGCATCGTCGACCGTCGCAATGACGTGAGCACCATCGCGCAGCAGTTCGTTGGAGCCCAGACACGATGCCGCATCGAACGCGCCGGGGACCGCCGCGACAGCCCGGTTCAACGTCTCAGCCGCCCGAGCCGTGAGCAGCGCGCCGCTCCTGTGCCCAGCTTCGACGACGATCGTGAGCCGGGTCAGCGCCGCGATGAGTCGATTGCGCTCCGGGAAGGAACCGCGCGTGGCGCGCTGCCCCGGAGGAGACTCCGTCAGGAGCAGACCATCCTGCGCAATGCGTTGCTGCAAGCCTCTGTGATCAGCGGGGTACGCGACATCCAGGCCGGTGCCGATGACCGCAGCCGTTCCGCCAATGCCATCGAGAGCACCGGTGTGCGCGGCCGCATCGATTCCGCGCGCCAGGCCGCTGACGACCAAGACGCCAGCCTCGGCGCATTCGCGCCCGATGCGTTCTGCCGCGCGCAGGCCGGTCGCGGTGGCGTGGCGCGTGCCGACGATCGCAACGGCAGATCGACGGAGCAGGTCGAGGTTGCCGAGCGCGTAGAGCACGGGCGGCGCAGGGGCGATGGCAGCCGCTTCGCAGGCCGTCAGGTCATGCAGCAGGTCCGGATAGACGTCGTCGCCATGCACGACGACCGACGCGCCGAGTTCTTCCGCTCGGCCTATTGCGTCCGCCGCTTCCTGCTCCGCCGCTGTTCGCGCCGGGCTCTCGCCAATACGCGCCAGCGCTACCGCGGCACTTCCGTGCTCGCGGACCCGACGATGCCACTCGCCCTTGCCGATGCGCGGCAGACCAAGCAGCGTCAGTGCATCGCGCGCGGACACGGACACGTGCTGCGCCACTCGGTCACGTTGCATCAGGAACGGTCACGGCAGCACCTGCTCCGCAGCACGGGTCGCAGCGTCATTCGCATGGCGCATCGACAGCAATTTGCGCCAGCAGGTGTCGAGGAAATGATCGAGGTGTGTGCGACTGGCCGCGCTGAGCGAGATGATCGCAAAGGCGTCGGGCGCCTCGAGCTCCGGCACGTAGTCGTCTTCGCCCATCAGATCCAGCTTCGAGAACACGACGAAGTGCGGCGTGGCGGCCAGTTCCGCCGAGTACAACGAAATCTCCGTACGCAGCTGGTCATACTCCGCCTGCCAATCCATCGCATCGATCGGAATGATGAATGCGAGAATGCGTGTTCGCTCGATGTGCCGGAGGAACTGCAGGCCGAGTCCCTTTCCGGCTGACGCGCCCTCGATGATGCCGGGGATGTCGGCAACCACGAAGCTGCGATGATCGCTCATCGGTACCACACCGAGATTTGGCGACAGCGTCGTGAACGGATAGGCCGCGATCTTCGGTCGCGCGGCCGAGATGACCGACAGCAGTGTCGACTTCCCCGCGTTCGGAGCCCCGACCAGACCCACGTCGGCGATCAGCTTGAGCTCGAGGATGACCTGTCGCTCTTCACCCTCCTCGCCGGGCTGCCACTCGCGTGGCGACTGATGTGTGGCCGTCGCGAAGAACGCGTTCCCCTTGCCGCCACGGCCGGCCTTGGCAATCAGAATCTGCTGCCCATGCTCGAGGACCTCACCAAGTTGCTCCTTCGTTTCTGCATCGAGGACGATCGTGCCGGGTGGAACGGGCATGATGATTTCGGCACCGCTCCGCCCCGACTTGTTGTTGCCCTCACCATGCTGCCCGCGTTCCGCCGCCCATCGATCACGATAGGTGTAGTCGAGCAGTGTGGTCAGGTTGGCATCGGCACGGAGGTACACGTTGCCTCCCATGCCACCGTCACCGCCGTCCGGCCCACCTTGCGGGACGAACTTCTCGCGACGGAAGGACGTCGCGCCGGAGCCGCCGGTTCCGGCGGCGATGCGGACGACAACGCGATCGATGAAATCGTTATGGACGCTCATGACGGCCCCTGGGCCTGTTCGGTGTGTGCATTGCGCACGTGATTCCACAGCAGGCGATAGCGCCGCAGTGTGTCGTCGTCGAGGAGGTCGCTCAGTGCGTCGAGCGTCCCGAGCACCTGCGACGGTGTGGCGCCAACGTTCAGCGCGCCGTGAAAATGCGAGTGCAGTTGCCGGTCCTGCTGCGCCAGTGCACAGACGGCGACCACGCAGAGTTCCCGCTGGATGAGGTCGAGCCCCGGCCGGCTGAGGATCTTTCCATACCCGTCCGTGATCATCCAGTGCTCGAGCGCGGGGTGGAGCGCGGCAATGTTCACCCGCAACTTGTCATACATGTCGCCATACACCGCCGCACAGGTGCGTTCACCACGATCGCGCCAGGCGTCCGTATTGCCAGGTTCGTTGGCGTCGGCATCGACGTCAGAGAGCGGCGCCGATGTCTGCGAAATCCTGCGCCACTGCCGCGCCGCGTTCAAGGTCCGCGGAAATCCGGCGAACAGATATGATTGCAGAATGACCTCCTCCACCCAGAGAACCGGCAAGGCGCGGGCCTCGGCCAGATGTTGGCGCAACTGACGTTCCGACCCTGCGCCAATGATGGCGGCAAGGCGCACCAGACATCGGGTCTGGTCGTCAAGCACTGCAAGTGTAGCCGTCGGAGTCTGTGAGACTGTCATCAGAATGTCAGGAATCGATTCATAGTCACGCAATAGCTCGGACACTCCCAACCGCGTGGCCACGTGTGTCGTGAATCGTCGTCACGAGCAGATCGTGCAGACGAGGTGGGAGCGTGCCCGGCAAAGCGTCGAGGTGCTGCAGCAGGCGGAGCACTGCCGGATACTGCGCGCGTGCCTGACCGTCCGCGACTTTGATCGCGAACCCGATCGCCCGGTCACGGAGCAACACCGTGTGTACCCCCTCGGCGCCGATCTTCGCGATGATGGCTCCACCGGTCTCCTCCATGAGCACCGTGTCGAAGCGATCGGTTCCACCGACCAGAAAGGGGTGTGTTCCCATCGCACCGAGGATGCGAGATGCCGCGGCGGTGTCGGCGCCGGCTCGAGACAGCCGGGCATACGCGAGCGCCATCTGGCGCAGCGAAAGAATGAAGACCGGCACGCCACAACCGTCAGTGGCGATGTCGAGCGCACCGGCATCGAGTCCCGTCCACGGCTGGAGCCGCTGCCGGATCGCCAACTGCAGCGGATGCGCCGGGACCTCATAGCCGCGCGTCGGCCAGCCATTGGCCCGCGCCGCAGCGAGCATCGCGGCGTGTTTCCCGGAGCAATTGTTGTGAAGCCGGCTTGGTGCCTGTGCGCGCTCCCGAAGCTGCGCCGACCCTCGCGGAGTCAGCGGCTCATGCGCGCCACAGGCCAGGTCCGCCTCGCTGAGGCCGATCGACTGCAACATCGCTGCAGCGAGCGCAACATGCTCATCCTCGCCACCGTGCGATGCGCACGCGAGGGCCAGCTCGGAGTCACCCCAACCGAGCTTCTCGAGGTGCCCTGCCTCAACCAACGGATACACCTGCAACGGCTTGGCGCAGGAACGCCAGTGAGCGACCAGATCCGGCGTCCCGGCACTAGCCAGCAGCGTGCCGTCAGCTGCCATGACGGCTGCATGCACCGCGTGACGTGACTCCACCGTGGAGCCGCGGGTGGCGACGATGTCGAGGTTGAGCGTCCTCACGGTGGCAGACGCTCGACCGGGAGGCGGAGGATGTAGCGCATTCCTGTAAGCTACTCCGCCGTGGCGCTCCGACCCGGCTCAGCGCCGCTCATGGCCCAGATTGCCCCGGTCAGAATCAGGAGCCCCCCGGCGATCGTCCAGCCGTCGGGGCGCTCGCCGATGGCAGGAATGAGCATCGCCAGGAGCGAGGCGCCGACCGGCTCCCCGAGAACGGTCAGGTTGACGACGTGGGCGGGCAGGTGGCGCAGGGCCCAGTTCATCCCGGTGTGGCCAAGGAGCATCGGTCCTGCCGCCAATGCCGCGAAGATCGCCCACTCTGACCCAGGATATGGCCCGAAGTGTTCTCCTCGAAGGAGGGCCAGGGCAAGAACGGCCAGTGTACACCAGCCGTACACGAGCGAGACATACGGCACGAGGTCGAGCGTCGCTCGCAGGTGGCGGCCGGCCAGATAGTAGAGCGTCGCCGTCATTGCGCCGAGCAGCGCGAGCAGATCGCCGAAAAGCTGCGGTGGCAGCCCAAGCGGCGCGTCCATCCTGAGCCCAACGGGGCTGGCACCGCCGAGCAAGGCAGGTGCCGCCACCAGCAGCGCGCCGGCGATCCCGACTGCCAGACCGAGACCTTGTCGCCGGGTGATTGTCTCCCGGAGCAGCGCCGCGGAGCCGAGCGCCACCATCGCCGGCTGAAGGTTCACGAGCACGACGGAAGCCGCAACCGTTGTATATGCCAAGGAGGCGCTCCAGCTCCAGAAATGGAGTGCAAGCATCCCTCCTGCCCCCGCCGCAATTGCGTGCTCCCTTGACGAGAGTTGCCGCCATGCGCGCCAGTCACCACGACTGAGGAGCAGCATCAGCAGGACACTCTCAGCAATGACGAGGCGCCACGCGGTCACAACCAGCGGCGGGGCTGCCGACAGTCGGATCAGCGGCCCAGCCAGTGAAATGCCGAGAACGGCGACCGCGAGCACCATGCCGGCGTGGAGACGGGGGGCGCGCGTGGCGCGAGGCTGCGAAACGTCGGACATCGGGTCCTCCTAGAAGAGGCGCACGGCGCCCTTCGTGTACCGCGACGGATTGCGCCTGACGTCGGCGGCCAGACTGTCGAGCGATGCCGTCACCCGCAGGAGGCGGTCGTACAGTTCGCGCTCGACGATGAGCTGTCCCGCCGTTCCTCGGCCGCCGTTGAGCCCTCGCACCAGCGAATCCACGCCGGTCGTCGCGGCGCGCAAACGCGTCAGGAACGCCGTGTCGCGCTGGAGCTGCGCAATGACGCCCGCTCGATCATTCAGGAGTGACGCGGCACTGTCGAGTGCAACGGCGGCGCGCGTGACGCTGCCGTAGAGGGTCGTATCTCGCAGCATGCGGCCGAGCGTGCCCCGGCCGCCCTGAACCTGTGCGAGCACCAGATCCGCACGATGCACCGCGCGCAGCAGCGTGTCATACAGTCCGGCATCGGTGAACAGACGACCGACCGTGCCGTCTCCCTTCTTCAGTTTCGCGGCGATGGCACGCATTTCACTGCTCACCAGCGTCACCGCACGCAGTGCGGTGTCAGCGGCCGCGAAGAGATCACCGAGTTCGGCGAATGACTCTGCATCGAGCGTGTCGTTCGCCGTCAAGCGCCGATGCGTCGGTGTGCCAGGTGAAAAATCGAGCAGTCGATCGCCAAGCAACCCCAGTGCCCGGATGCGGCTGCGCGTATCGTCGCGCAGCAGCGCAAACTGTTCTGCCTTCATTTTCACGCGCGCGGCGACAACGGTCCCTGAATCATGACGGGCCGGCACCACCACCAGATCGGCGATGATCCCCGCGGGCAGACCGGCGACGGTGACCTGACTCCCCGTGCGAAGGCCAAGCCCGTCGCTCAAGCGCACCGTGAATTCAACAGGGCTCCCGAACAGCGAGCCGACCGCATCGAGTCGCAGAATCGCCACCGCGAGAATCGCAACGACGGCTGCGGCAAACAGGCCGACCCGGAGTTGCATCCAGCGCATCTCTCCTGGTTCCGGACGCAGGCTCATGCAGCCGCCAGGAACGCACGCGTGTAATGCTCATCGCTCGCCCGCATCGCATCGGGCGTACCGAGGAATGCGAAACGGCCGTCGCGAAGCAGGGCCACACGATCGGCAATCCGCATCATCGCACGGATGTCGTGTGAGACCACGATGCTCGTCACGCGCAGATCGCGCTGCAATCGCTGCATCAGCTCGGTCACGGTCGCGCTGGTGAGCGGGTCGAGCCCGGCGGTGGGTTCGTCGTACAGCACGAGCGCGGGACGCGGCGCGACGGCACGCGCGATGCCAACGCGCTTGCGCATCCCCCCTGACAATTGCGCCGGCAAGATGTGCGCGACCTGCTCCGGATCCAGGTCAACCAGTGCCAGCGTCTCGAAGACGCGAGCGCGCACCGCCTCTTCACGAAGGACGCCAGCCTCACGCAATCCGAAGGCGACGTTTTCGAATGTGGTCAGTGAATCGAAGAGCGCCGCCCCCTGGAACACCATCCCCACCTGTGCGCGAAGTACCCGCAGGGCATGCCGGTCGATGACGTTGACGTCGGATCCCATCACGCGCACGGTACCGTGGTCGGGCCGCTGCAGTCCGAGCATCAGCCGCAACAGGGTGGATTTCCCCGTGCCCGACTCGCCAACGATGGCCACCGTCTCGGCCGGTGCCACATGCAACGTGACCTCCTGCAGCACTGGACGCTGAAAGGCCACGGACACGTGTTCGAGGTGCACGGCACTCGCGACGGGCACGACGGTCGGGTTCCCGGTTGTCATCAGACAAGGACCAGCAGCAGTTGCGTGAGAAAGTAGTCGGTGATCAGGATCGTGATGCTCGCGCTGACCACCGCGCGTGTCGTCGCAACACCGACACCGGCGGTGCCACCGGTCGCGCGCAGCCCATGATAGCAGGCCAGCAGCGAGAGTATCAGGCCGAAGGCAAACGGCTTCACGAGTCCCTGCACCAGGTCTGCAGGCACGATGCCGGCGACAAACCCGTCGAGGACAATCTGATCGACGGCCGCGCCCCAGAACGCACGCAGTGGCACGCCGAGATAGGCAGATGAGACGAGAGCCGCGCCAGCGAGTCCAGCGGCGTCGGCGATCAGCGCCAGCACCGGTACCGCGGCGGCGGCCGCCAGCACCCGGGGCAGGACGAGCACGCGCACCGGCTCCGCGCCGAGCGTCTCGAGTGCGTCAAGCTGTTCGGTGACCTTCATCGCACCAAGTTCGGCGGCAATTCCCGCCCCGACGCGACCTGCCACCATGATGCCCGACAGAACGGGGCCCAATTCGCGGAGCATCGAGGCGGCGACAAACCGCCCCACGAAGAGCGTGGCGCCGAAGGGTGCCAGCTGGACCGACGCCTGCAGCGCCAGCACCATCCCCGTGAACAGCCCGGTCAGCAGTACGATCGGTACCGAGCGCACACCGACGGCATCCAGCTGCGCCAGCAGTCGCTGCGCGGCGCCACGTCCGCCTGGAAAGACTCGAAGCGTCTGCCAGGTGAGGAGCAGCACATCCTGCAGTGACAGCACTGCTGTCTGAAGAAGTCGGCGCACGTGATCGGGTGAGGGGAGCAGCCGGGGCCTGCATGTACCACGACGGGCGGCGTCGGGTGCGTTGCCCGGTGCGGCGGACGAGGAGTAGCTTGCGTCCGATATGCTAGCACCAATCTCACGCGACCGCCTCGCGACGCTGCTCGCGGCTGCACGTGGCCAGCGCGTCGTCGTGGTGGGGGACGCCATGCTCGACGTCTACCTGCGCGGCGATGTCGAGCGGATCTCGCCCGAAGCGCCCGTCCCCGTGGTACGGGTCCGTGAGCGGCGGGACGCCCTCGGCGGGGCCGCCAACGTGGCGCAGAACGTCCTTGCCGTCGATGCGCGATGCGCCCTCGTCGCGGCGGTCGGCAATGATGCGGCGGGCAACCGGTTGCGCGGCCTGCTGGATGACCTCGGGGGGGAGACCGAAGCGCTGGTGACCGTCGCGCGCCCGACGACGACCAAGACACGCCTCGTCGCGCGGTCACAGCAACTGCTCCGATTTGACGAGGAGGAGGACGCAGATCTCGGCGAGGCCGATGTCGAGCGCGTCTTGACAGCGCTCACCGATGCGCTCGTCACGGCCGACGCCGTCATTCTCGAAGACTACAACAAGGGTGTGCTGGTCCCACTGGTGATCGAGCAGACCATTGCGCTCGCGAAGGCACGAAACGTCCCGGTGGTGGTAGACCCCAAGTTCCGCAACTTTTTCAGTTTCCGGGGGGCCACCGTGTTCAAGCCGAATCGCCGCGAACTGGAGCAGGCCCTCGGTGCCGCCGTTGATCTCGCGCACCCTGCCGCGCTCCCGGCCACGCTGGAACGACTCGATGTGGCGCATCTGCTGCTGACGTTGAGCGAACATGGCATGGCCCTCGTGTCGCGCGGCGGCGAGATCACGCGGATTCCAACCACGGCGCGCGAAGTGTACGACGTCGTGGGTGCTGGAGATACGGTGACCGCGTACCTCGCACTCATGCTCGCGGCCGGAGCCGATGCGCGCGAAGCGGCGGTGATTGCGAACTATGCGGCCGGCGTCGAAGTCGGCAAACTCGGTGCGGCGACCGTGTCGCCGGCCGAAGTCCTTGCCGCATACGACGCTCTGCACGTCATGGCGTGATCCGGTCACTCGCCCTTGCCGCGGGGCTACTGGTTGGCGCGACGCGGGCCGACGCGCAAGGTGATCCCGCCGCCGCACTGCGGGTGCCGGGCGACTCCGCAGCACAGGCGCTTCGCTCCGTTGCACTCGCGCCACTGATGCCAGACAGTGCGCGGCCCGTCCGTCCACCGTCGCCACGCTGGTGCGCGCAGGGCACGCGCGGACGACGCGTCGCACAGGTCGCCGTGGCAGGCACTTTTGTTGGTGGCAATCTTGCGCTGTACGAGTATTTCCGACGCGCCTGGTGGTCTGGTGAAAAGGCGCCGTTCTTTCTCAACTATGACTGGGACGGCAATTTTCGCGATCAGGACAAGTTCGGGCACCTGATCGGCGGGTACCTCCTCAGCGAAGGGGGCCGCGAGCTGCTCGAATCCGCCTGCATGTCAGAAAAGACGGCCGCCGTCTGGGCGGTGGCATACGCCGCCGCATTTCAGCTGCAGATCGAATACTGGGATGGCACGCAGGCCCGATATGGCTTCTCGCCACCCGACCTGTTGTTCAATACCATTGGGCAGGGCTTGTCGCTCTCGCACGCGTTCGTTCCCGCGATGCGCGCCGTCATGCCGACGATGTCCTATCAACGCACCCGGGCACTGAAGAACACGCAGGCAGGGCTCATTCCGGGAGACCTGCGCCCGACCGTCGACTACAGCGGCCAGACCTATTGGCTTTCTGTGGATGTGGACACGCTGCTGCCAGCACGCGCCAAGCGCTTCTGGCCCGACCTGCTGCGATTCTCGATCGGCCACACCATCACGGACTTCATCGATCCGGCGACCGGCGCGGATGTTCGCGCCCAGCGCCGGATTCTCCTGACGCTGGATATCGATCCGCTCAAGTTGCCAGGCCACGCCCCGTGGTGGGTCACGGTGAAGAAAGGCCTCCGTCACTATCATTTCCCATCGCCTGCGATCGAGTTCCGGAGCGGGGGCGTCAAGGGAGTTCCGTGGCATCGATGACATCCTTCCGTGTGCTCGCGCTGCCCCTGATCGCCATGCTGTCGACATCCGCGGTCGGAGCACAACGTGCGCTGTTGCCGCTCGACGATATCGCATATACGTATATCGACGCACTGCAGGCGCGCGGCCTGATGCGCGACCTGGGGGTCATCGAGCGCCCGTTCAGCGTCGGCGCAGTACGGAAGGCCACCGCGTCCGCGCGCGGTGCGCAGCAGGGTGCATCGAGCGCGCGGTGGCTCGACGCGATCGACGCGGCGGCCGCGAAGTACGCCCCTGGCGTGAGCGACGCGGATAGCGGCGTCTTTGCCGCCAGCCTCGGCGGATATGGCGTGGGCCAGAGCAGCGGGACGCGTGATCTGATGCAGTCGGATCGGGTCAACACGCTGGCCCCGGGGGTCACCGTCCGGGCGCTGCTGCAGTCGGGACCATTCACGGGGGCGCTGCGCGTGCTTGCCGACCGACGGATGCGCGTCGATCCGGAGTTTCTCGGCCGGCGCGATCGGGCGCTGAGTGCGCGAACGGAAGACGGCTACATCGGCATCGAATCGCGGTTCGCAACGTTGCAGGTGGGCCGGACCAGTCGCTCCTGGGCGCTGCCCGGACAGCTCGGCCTGATGGTGAGCAATGGCGCGTATTCATACGACCATCTCTTCCTTCGACTCGGCACCGACAAGCTGCATCTTTCGTCTGTCGTCGCCCGACTCGATGACGAGCGCCTGAATTTCACGACCGATACCATGGCGCAGCGGTACTTCAGCGCCCATCGACTGGGAATCAAGGTGGGCCGGCTCGAAGCCGGCGTCAGCGAGAGCGTGATCTACGGAGGAGTTGGGCGCGGCTTCCAGCCGTCGCTGGCGAACCCGGTCGCTCCGGTGTTCCTGACCCAATACAGCGACGGCGATCCGATCAACGTCGCGTTCGGCGCAGATGCGCTGTGGCGTACCACGAACGGTGTCATGCTCGGTTCGCAGCTCTTTCTCGATGATTTCCAGATCGACCGGTGCGATCTGTGCGGGGAGCCGCCAGGCCTCGGTCTGGCGCTGACGGCGGAAGGGCTCCCGATCGCCGGCGGCACCCGGGCCTTCGCGAGCTACACGCGAGTCAACTCGCTGACGTATCGGGCCCCGGATCGCTTCGAACGCTATACCAGCCGGAGCGTGGGCCTTGGCCAGCGCAACAGCGATTTTGACGAAATCCGTGCCGGAATCGATGTGGGTCCGGTCCTGCCGGCACCGGTCCGCGTGTACATCGCCTATCGGCGACAGGGTGCCGGTGACTATCGCGAGCCGTATCCGGCGATCAACCAACGCAACAGCTGGCCGAGTATTTTCGAGGGGGTTGTCGTCAAGACGGTCCGCGTCGCTGCAAGCGGCGCCGTGCGGGTCGGTCCGAGCGTCGAGATCACGGCCGACGGCGGCGTGAACCGCAGCAGCAACGATCTCCGGGTCAGAGGGGCGACGACCACCCGCTTCGAAGGTCGGATTCGGGTCGCGCTCGAACCGTCGTGGGCACGCGTGCGGACATCGCTGTTCTGATCCGGGCTGCTGGCCGCCGCGAGCGGGTCGACCTGCGCACCCGCGGCACGGCGCAGCGGGTCCTCGGCTAGGTGAGGACGAGTATGTTTGTTGGTGTGGCGGGCCAGTAGCTCAGCGGTAGAGCAGCGGACTCATAATCCGACAGGTCGTCGGTTCGAATCCGACCTGGCCTATTTCCTCCGGTGCCGGATGGCGTGCGTCGCGGTCCGTTCACCGGATTGGCGGACGCCCTCCCCCTTCCCCGAACCCGCTGTTACGGTTAGACTTGCGTGCTTCGAGGCCTCAGCAATTCGGGGTTCGGAACAGGGGTTGCAAATCGCTTTGAAGGACGCGTAGCTCAGCTGGTTAGAGCGCTGCTTTCACACAGCAGAGGTCCGGGGTTCGAGTCCCTGCGCGTCCATATCCCCCCGCTCGTGGTCTCTCAGCCATCTACACAGCGATGAATCGCCACTTCCTTCGGCCGCTGCTCGCGGTCGGGGTCTTTTTGTTTTTGGCGTCCGCGCTCAAGGCGCAGACCGTCTCCCCTCAGCAGGCGCAGCAGCTCCTGCAGAATCGACCCGACCTGCTCAACCAATTGCGGCAGCGCATAGGCGGAAGCGGACTCAGTCCGGACCAGGTTCGCGCGCGTTTGCGGGCGCAGGGATATCCGGACAACCTGCTCGACTCGTACCTGCAGGGCGAGGGGCGAGCGGGCACCGGTGCCGCCGCGGGCGACCCTGCCACTGCTGCGGCGGGTGCGGCCGCTAGCGGAATGAACGGGAATGCCGCCCTGCCCGGTTCGGACGTCTTTTCCGCACTGCGCGAACTCGGTATCGCCGACTCGAGTGACTTCGACTTCCCAGGCGATACCAACCGGACGAGGCGGCTGACCGGCGACTCGCTGCAGACGCCGTTCGACTCGACGCTCGACAGTCGGATTCCCAGCGACCTTCGGGGGCGGGATGGCCGCAAGCTGACACCCTACGAGCAATACCTGTACTTGCGGTCAGACTCCATCCAGCGTGACAGCGGACTCAAGGTTTTTGGCATGGACCTGTTCGCGCAGCGTAGCGCTTCGCAGTTCGATGCGAATCTCGCTGGTCCGGTCGATCCGAGTTATCGCATGGGCGCCGGCGACCGACTGGTCCTGATTCTCACCGGGGATGTCGAACAGGCGTACACACTGGATGTGACACGCGAAGGGTTCGTGGTCATCCCGCAGGTTGGTCAGATCAGCGTGGCGAACCTGACGCTCGCTCAACTCGAAGATCTGCTCTACACCCGGCTGGGACGGTCGTACTCAGGCGTTCGACGCGGCGCCGAGGCCACGACGCGGTTCAGCATCAGCGTGGCACGTCTCCGATCGAATCAGATCTTCGTCGTCGGTGAAGTATCACGACCGGGAAGCTACCGCGTGTCGGCGGCCGGGACGGCGCTGACCGCGCTGTATGCAGCCGGAGGCCCGACCATGAACGGGTCGCTTCGCGCCGTGCAGATTCGCCGGAATGGGCGCACGGTTGGGACCATCGATCTGTACGACTATCTGCTCAAAGGCGATGCGTCACGCGACGCACGTCTGCTCAATGGCGATATCGTCTTTGTGCCGGCTCACACGGGTCGCGTTCGTGTGCTCGGCCAGGTGAACCGCCCCGGCACGTACGAAATCGGCACCGCGGGATCACTGGCGGAAGTCATTCGGGCGGCCGGCGGCATGTTGCCCACCGCAGCACGATCACGCATCCAGATCGAACGCCTGACGCCAATGCGTGACCGGACGAGGCCCGGCAGCGACCGCGCGGTGCTCGACGTGGCGGGCACCGACGGCGGCGATGTTGCAGCACTCGCGCTTGTTGACGGCGACGTCGTGCGCATTCTCAAAGTCTCCGATCGCGTGCGCAACCGCGTCGTCATACGCGGCAACGTCTTTACGCCGGGAGCCGTCGGGCTGACCAACGGCATGCGCCTGAGCGATGCCATCCGCAAGGCCGGCGGACTCAAGCCGGATACGTACCTCGGACAGGTCCTGATCTCGCGCCTCAATTCCGACTCGACGCGTACGCAATTGCGCGCGGTGCTGGCCGACACACTGGGTACGGTGGTCAACGACCCGACATTGCAAGAAGAGGATGACGTGCAGATCTTCGGACGGAGCGAGTTCCGGCCGATCCGATATGTCGCGATTACCGGTGCCGTGCGGCGCAGCGGTCGCTACCCGTATCGCGAAGGAATGACCATGCGTGATCTGGTGCTGCTCTCCGGTGGCCTGCTCGAGAGTGCATCGCTGACCGAGGCAGAGATCGCTCGGATGCCTGCGGCACGTGCTGCAGGCGTCACGGCTTCGACCATACGCGCACCGATGGACTCGACCTACCTGTTCGAGCGAGGCAAGGACGGTCGTTATGCCGGACCACCCGGGATCGCGAGCGCCGCAAGCGGGAGTAGTGACGTTGTGCTCCAAGCGTATGACAACGTGCTCGTGCTCCGCCAACCCGATTGGGAACTGCAACGCACCGTCTATGTCGGCGGCGAGGTGAAGTACCCCGGCTCCTACACGTTGGTGAAGAAGACTGAACGGTTGAGCGAGGTACTCCAGCGTGCAGGTGGGTTGACCGCCGAGGCGTATGCCGACGGCGTCAATTTCTCGCGACGCCGCAACCGTGTCGGACGCATCGGAGTCGACTTGCCCGCCGTGCTCAAGGATGCGAGCGAGCAGGACAACATCATCATGTTCGATGGCGATTCAATCACGATTCCGCGGTACGATGCCGTGGTGCGCGTCGACGGCGCCGTGAACTCGCCGACCGCCTTGCCGTTCGTGAAGGGGAGGGATATGCAGTATTACATCCGGGCGGCCGGTGGTGGGCGTCTCGACGCCGATCTTCCGCGCACGTACGTCACCCAACCGAATGGGCGCGTCGACGCCGTCTCACGACGGTTCCTCCTGCCCGATGCACAGCCCACCCCGCGACCCGGCGCAATTGTCACGGTGCCGAAACGTGATCGTGCGGAGCGCCAGGACAACCTCGCGGCCCGTACCCAGATAGCGGCGATCATCGGGACCTTCGCTGCCCTGCTCGCGTCATTAGCTACCATCGTCATCCAGACGCGATAGGAGCGGGGCGCTGATGGCTGACCACCCACCAACTGCAGCGGAGACGCCAGGCGCGCCCTCGCTGCTTCGGAGCGGTGCGCTCAGTCTTGTTACGTCGCTCGCGCCGTTGGTCGTGGCACTCATTGCGCTTCCGCTGCTGACGCGGCAACTCGGTGCAGAACGATTCGGTTTGCTCGCACTCGCCTGGGCATGGCTCAGCTACGCCGCACTGCTCGACTTCGGCCTCGGCCGTTCACTGACCCGGATCGTAGCCGCCGCAGACTCAGGCGAGACACCTGAGGCGCCGATCACCGCGTTCGTCGCGACGGCGCTTCTGCTGCTGAGCTTCGTCGGGGGAGCGGTCGGAATCGCTGGTGCTGTGGTCGCACCATGGTACGTCTTCAATGTCCTGCACGTCTCGCCTGCGCTGCGAACCGACGCCTTGGTGAGTGCCGTCGTGTTTGCCTTGACTGTACCGGCGATCACGGCCGCCAGTGTCCCCCGTGCTGTCCTCGAAGCACGCCTGCAATTCCGCGACGTCAACCTGGTTCGTCTGCCGGTCAGCGTGGCGACGTTCGGTGTCCCGCTCTTGCTGCTGCCATTCACCGCATCGCTGACCGTCATCGCAATCACGATCGCCTCTGTTCGGGTGTGGGCGTTCTGGCGCTACCAGCGTCTTGCAACAGCGAGCATGAAACGCGATCCGCAACACCCTGCGGCACGAGTGCACCTGCGCCCGCTGCTTCGGCTGGGAGCGTGGACGACCGTGAGCAACGTGCTCAGTCCCTTGATGACGGTGGCCGACCGGTTCGTGATTGCATCGATGATTTCTGTCAGCGCAGTTGCCATGTACGCCGTGCCGTGGGAGGCCGTGACCCGGCTGTTCATCGTACCGGGCGCACTGACGATGGTGCTCTTCCCGGCCATTACGCGGGCGGCAACGGCACGACAGGAGCACCTGATCCCGCTGCACCGCGCCAGCATCCGTCTGCTCACTCTGATCGTGGTGCCCGTCTGCGCCGTGGCCGGCCTGCTTGCTCCCTGGCTCCTCGAGATCGCCGGCGGCGCGCAGTACCGCGGGGCGAGTGTGGTTGTCCTCCGGATTCTCTCCATCGGTGTTGCAGCCAACTGCATCGCAGCCGTGCCATTCACCTTGCTGCAGGCGAGCGGTCGTGCCAGATGGACCGCGACACTGCATCTGGCGGAGATTGTTCCGTTCGGGCTGCTCCTCTGGTTCGCGATTCAGCGATGGGGCATTATCGGTGCCGCAGCAGCGTGGACCGCGCGCACCGTCGTCGATGCTGGCTTGATGGCGTGGCGTGCGCAGATGGTCGCTCCACTCCCGGTGTCGTCACTGCTGATGAATCTGGCCGGGATCGCCCTCGTCGCAGCCGCCGCCTGGCTTGGCTCTGTGACGCCCGATTCGAACCATGCGCCGGTGATCATTGCCATCGCGCTGGCGTGCACGATACCAGTGCTGCTCTGGACTCAGCGCACCACGGCGGAACGCGTGGTCCTCGAACGCATTGACGGGCGGGTCTAGGTCCATGCTCGCCATCGTCATTCTGCAGTTTGGCCGATGGCGCGATACGATCGCCTGCCTGCAGAGTCTTGCGCCCGCCGTCGCCGCTGGTGACGCGCGCGTGATCGTCGTCGACAATGCGTCGCCGGATCACAGCGTGCCGGAACTCCAGCGGTGGATACGTGGCGCACACGCCACCACGGCGCGGCCGATCCATGATACTGTCGCCTCGCATTGGTGGCCGCTGGCCGGAACGGACGCGACATGGGACGTGCGATCGCCATCGCCACCATCGCATGAGGCGCTCGCTGCCTGGACACTCTGTGTGACCGAGCAGAATGAGGGCTTCGCGTCGGGAATGAACCACGGGATTCGCATCGCCCTCGAAGACCCGCGTGTCGAGGCCGTCTGGCTGCTGAACAACGACACTGTGGCCGATCACGGCACGGTGGCGGCAATCCGCAGGGCACTTGCCGAATCGCCGCTGAACGTCGGACAGTTCGGGACCACCGTCTGCTACTACGATCGACCGACGATCGTGCAGTCGGTCGGGTGGTGTCGATGGAACAGCTGGCTCGCCACCAGCCATCGCGTGCACGACGGAGCCAGTGTGTCTCAGCAGCTTTCGCGCGTCCCTCGGCTGCCGGGGTATGTCTATGGCGCCTCATGGATCCTCCGCGCATCGGCCCTGCGTGATGTCGGGCCGCTCTCCGAGGAAGGCTTCCTGTACGGGGAGGAGATCGACTGGTCCTGCCGTGCCTCGCGCCGATGGGGGACGCGGCTCATTCCGGATGCCATCGTCTGGCACCGTGAAGGGGCGACGATTGGTGCGGGCGCAGCGGATGTGACGCAACGCAGCGAACTCGCCGATCTGAGCGGCATTTCGGCCCGGCTCCGGGTGACGCGCCGATTTTTCCCGAATCGGTTGCCCTCCGTATATTCAAGTTTGTTCGGTGCGGTGCTCAACCGGCTCCGTCGTGGTGATCCCCGGCGAGCCGCTGCAGTCACGCGCCTGCTCCTCCGCGGGGGCCTGCCTGCCCCAAGACCAGTGCCGAGTTCCGATCCCCCATCGTCTGCGCAATCGTGACGCCTGAGATGCCCCACGCCCCGGCGAGCCCATCGCCCCTCCCGATCGAGGAGTTCTCGATCGTCGAGTTGCGGCGTGGTATTGCACGTCGCTGGCGCTGGTTGCTGTTGATACCGATGCTGGCCGCTGGGCTCGGTGCAGCCTCTGCGCTCGTCTGGCCCAAGACCTGGACCGCCACGACCAGCTTTGTGCCGGAACAGGCGCTGGGATCGAACAACACCAGTATTCTCGGTGCGATCGGCGGGCTTGGCTCGCTCCTCGGTGAGGCCGGCGGTGCGAGCGCCTTGGCCAGGCTCAAGGACGGCCCGTCGACGGAGTTTTTCGCTGACGTCCTCACCAGCACCGAATTGCTCACCGCAACCCTGAAGACCCCGTTCCCTGATCCAGCACAGCCTGGCGTCACGAAACCGCTCCTCGAGCTGATCGATGTCACGGGCCCCACGCCGGAACGCCGGTTCGGAAACGGATTGCGGAAGTTCGAGCGTCGCGTACTGGTGCTGATCAGTCGCAAGAGCAACATCGTGAACCTGAGCGTCACGCTCCGGAACCCAGCGCTGTCGGCAGCGGTCGCGAATCGGATGCTGGAACTCCTGAACCGATTCAACCTCGAGCGCCGGCAACGCTCCTCAACCGAGCAGCGGCGCTTCGCCGAGCTGCGTCTCGGGACAGCGACGGCCGAACTCGACTCGGCTGAGCACATCAAGCAGGCCTTCCTCGACGCCAACCGCAACTACTACGAGTCGCCAAGGCTGATGGCGATGTTTGAGCAGCTCGATCGCGTCGTGCGCGTCAAGGAAGGGATTCTGATCGGGCTGACCAAGACCTTCGAAGAGAGCCGCGTCGCCGAAGTGCGCGACACGCCGCTCCTCACGGTCGTGGATGTTGCCACGGCCCCGGATCGTCCACTGCAGCGCCCGCTGCTCTGGGGTGGTCTGGCGAGCGTCGCTGGGCTGATTCTGGGATTGGTCAGTGTCGTCTTTGCGTCGCTGTCGGATCGACGCGAAACGGCGCCGAGTCCGCGGATCGTTGCGCCTGACGCAGCGATCCGCGCCGTGTCCTGACGGAATTCGTGCAGGCCCTGGCGGTGGCGCCGGCGACACGGGCGCCAGGCACGACGTCGGTCCGTCACTACGCGACGCTGCTGGTGGTCGCGACGCTGCCGCTGACGTATGCAATGACGCTGCGTCTCGTCTTCCCGTTCAAGATTTATGAGCTGGTGCTCTGCATCAGTGCCGCGGCCATGTGTTGGGAAGGACGTGTCACACTCGTCCCCGGGATTGCGCGCTTCGCCCGCCCGATCTTCGCGTTCCTGACGTGGGCGGCACTCGTCCTCTGCGTCAGACTTGCCTTCCCATTGCCGTCATTCACCACCGACGGCTTCGAGGCGCGCATCGGACCGGTCGGTGATGGCATCATCAAGATCGGCTACTGGCTGCTCGCACTCCTGGCCTTCGCACTGGTTGCGACCGCCGCATACGAGGATGGTCGACGCGTTGGTCGCTGGTGGTGCGTTGGTGCGATCAGCGCGGCGATCTATGGATGGATACTCCTGCTGTCGTCGGTCTTCGGGCTCCCCGCACCACTGCTGCCAGGAATGGTGAGTCCACAGATCATCAACATCGCCGGACGCGAACTGTTCCGCGGCGGAACGTTCGAGGAAGGCAACTACTTCGCGATGTACCTGCTGACATCGCTGGCAGTCGCACTCTGGATGCGCTGGCGTGGCACGGCGGCATTCCTCGCGATCACGGTCTTCATCACGTTCTCGACCGCGAACGTCGTTGCGCTGGCCCTGTTCGGGTGTATCTACTCGCTCGGTATCGGTGCGCAGGACCGCGATCCGCGCGGCAAGTTTTACGCGTTCGCATTTTTCGTGGCGCTGACGACGCTCGTCCTCAGCGTACTGGTGGCCACCGGATACGTTTCCGAATTTTTCATCGCCAAGCTCTCCACCGAGGAATTCGGATCGAAACTCGACCGCATCGACCTCGCGGTGGCCGGCCTCCGCATGTCAGCGGAACACCCGGTGATGGGTGTGGGGCTCTCGCACTACGGCTACAACTACCGGCCGTACCAGCTGACGGACTTCTTCGACCGGGTCCGCTCCGTCAAGCCGATCGCCAACAACCCGTGGGTAGAACTCGTGGCCGAAACAGGGATCATCGGCGCACTGTTCGTGTTCACCTTTGCACGACGGGTGTGGAGGATGGCTGCCGGAGCCGATGGCCTGGCATTTCGCGCCGGGTTGGCTGGCGTTGCGCTCGGGCTGTTCACCTTCCCGAGCATCACTGTGGTCTTCATCTGGGCCTTTTGTGGGCTCGCGGTCGGCGTTCGAGTCCGCGAGGAACACGAAGGACGCTCGGCGTCCACGCGCCTCAAGCCGGCCTGGCCGAGCTAGCGGCATCGGTACCGCGGCGGTACAGCGGCGGTACCGCGCGCGATCTCGCGCTTCCGGCCCAGCCCCGATATACCACGAGCCCGCGCCGCGCCATGGATGCACGTTCCCTGACCCAGTAGTTTTATCAGATGGTCACGCCGCACCGGACTCATCCATATTACCGCATCGCCACGCATCCCAGCGCATGGCTGGCGTGAGCCGTCCGCAATTGGTCGAGATACTGGGTCGCCAGTACCTCCTTCCCACTTGGTATCCAGCGCCTCTCGTGACGGGCCTGGCGCTGGTCGATCAGGGGCGTCGCCTGGTGAGCAGCCCGGTACGCCCGCGCACCATCCCGGATCTCAGCAGCGCGACAATCGTGATCGCGAAACCCGATCACTTCGGTGACCTGATTCAGGCCACGGCACTCTTCCGCGCCCTGCGTCAGCGGTTGCCGTCCGCGCGACTCGTGCTCGTACACGGCTCCTGGGCGAAGGACGTCGCCGCGTGGTTGGTCGCTCATGACTATGTGCATGATCTGGTGACGTATGACGCTGCGTGGCTGCAGCCCTCGCCACGAGCATGGCCACAGCGATTCCGTGTCGAGCATGCCACCCGTGCCTCGGCGGCCGCGGCGCTGCGCGCAATGAAGCCTGCCGTGTATCTCGACGTGCGGTGCACGTCGCCGAACACGATCGATCTGGCGATCGCGTCAGGCGCGACCGCGCGGATCGGTTTTGGCTTGCGTGGGCGCAGTTGGCAGTATCACGGGTTGATCCCGTATCACCCCGAGGTGTCGCTGGGGCAGAACTGGTTGCACGCGCTCGACGTGCTCCAGCTGCCACCGGCGAGCTACCACGGCCCCGTCCTACCGACTGCGGCACCATTGCGCCCTGACGCCCCAATCATCGTACAACCCGGAAGTCGCAGCGGCGCGAAGGAAGCGCCGCTGGCGCTCTGGCAGGCATTGCTGCCGCTACTGGCCGACCGGGCGCCGATCCTCCTCGTCGGCAATGCGAGCGACAGGGAGCGGTTTGCATCCCTGCGAGCACTGGTCCCTGCGCCGCGTTTGCGTGATGAAATGGGCACGACCAGTTTCTCTGATCTGGTGGCGTTGACGGGACAGGCCCGTGCCGCCGTTGGCGTCGAGTCGATGGTGGCGCATCTGTCGCTCGGTTACTCGCGTCCCACCGTTGTACTCAACAACCCCGCCGCATCGGGTCTCGTCGCCTTCCCCGACGGCGTGCCGTCATTGACCTTCGTAGACATGACCAACGATCCGCGTCACGCCGCCGCCCTTGCCATCGCGCACCTCGACCGGTGCCTGACCTGATGCGCGTTGCGATCATACATGATTGGCTGACAACGTGGGCCGGGGCGGAGCTGGTCCTGCAGCGGCTGCTGACGCTGATGCCGCACGCAGACCTCTACTCGACGATCGATACGCTGCCGGCGGAGTACCGGGATGGCCTCGCAGGACGGACGCCACACACCACGCTGCTGCAACACATGCCACGGCTGGCGGAGAACTACCGCATGCTGCTCCCGCTGATGCCGCTCGCCATCAAGGCCTGGGACTTCCGCGGCTATGACCTGATCGTCTCGAGTTCACATGCAGTCGCGAAGGGCATCACGGTCCCGAAAGGCGTGCGCCACGTGTGCTACTGCCACACGCCGATGCGTTATGCGTGGGATCTCGAGAATTCCTACCTCGACACCAGTGGGTTTCGCGGCCCGAAAGCCTGGGCGGCACGTCAGGTCTTGTCGCAGTTGCGCAATTGGGACCGTCGCAGCGCCGATGGCGTGACCGAGTTCATCGCCAACTCTTCCTATATTTCCGCTCGCATCAAGCGGTGCTACGGCCGTGACAGCGTCGTCGTACACCCCCCGGTCAACACGGAAGTCTTCACGCTCAACACCGCACCGCGCGCGACGAATTTCGTCACCGCCGGTCGGATCGTGCAGTACAAGCGGATCGATCTGCTGGTCGAAGCGTTTCGCCTGCGGCCGAATGAACGCCTGATCGTCATTGGCGATGGACCGGGACGCGGCGCGATCGCTGCCGGGGCGCCACCCAACGTGCACTTCACCGGGCGTCTGCCGTTGCCGGAACTTCGCAGTCATCTGCAGTCAGCGCGTGCGTTCCTTTTTGCAGCGGAAGAGGACTTCGGCATCACGCCACTGGAAGCGCAGTCCTGCGGCACGCCGGTGATCGCCTTCGGTCGCGGCGCCGCGACCGAGACGATCCGCGGCCTGGAGCACGAGACGCCGACTGGCGTCTTCTTCGGGGCGCAGACGCCGACCGCCGTGGTCCGGGCGCTCGACGACTTCTATGCACACGAGTCGGACATCACCGCGGAGGCGTGCCGGAGCAATGCGCAGCGCTTTGCGACGGCGCGGTTCGATCGCGGGATTTCCGAGGTGCTTGGCGGGCGTGAGGCGGTGCCCGGTGCGGCGGCGCTGACGCTGGTCTGAGACCCAGGGGCGAGGGGGCCGACGCGCTCATGCGGCGCCAGTCGTGGCCCGTCTGGCGGCGGGACTCCTCCGGACGGCACGGTGGTATCGGTTCTGTCACGCCAAGCGAGATCGTGAATGTGCGTCGCTCAGCTCCTGCGCCACTGGCAGAGCCGATGTGAAAGGCCGACCCGTGACCTCGAAAAATCGAAGTCGTCGTGGAGGATATCGTCCTGAATCGGAGCGTGAGTGTTCCTGTACGTGCTCAGTCGTGATCCGTGACGTGCCGCCTCGGATCTGCTGTTCGCGGGCTCAGACGCCTGATCTGTCGACGATCTGCATACGCTGAGTCGGCCGCCGCGGCGACCACGTCAAAGGAACGGCACGGCAGGAATGGATGAACTGACATAGGCGAATGCGCGTGGAATTCCAGTCGGATCGTCAGCGGTTCCGCGCGAGTGCGCCGCCGAGTTCCCCTCGGCATCCTGGCGGCTTCGGATGGTCTGACGGCGATGTACGAGCGAAACAAACGGATTGATTCGTGCAGTAATCGGCGCCGACATATGCTTGCCATAACAACCCTGAAGCGATACCGTTAGTCTGATCATGGAATTATGGGTCCACCCCCTTCAGGATGTGACGTCTCACCGTGACTGAGTATCGCGGTGCCAATCGCGCGTCTTACTCGTACGGGCCGTGACTTCCATGGCCGCGGTATCCCGGCTGCCATTGGAAGACTTCAACTATATTGGACTCCGAGAACGATGGTCGTCGGCCGGCCCCCTGGCGCGGCGTTACGAAGCGTCTACACACACGTCATTCCGCTGC
Organism: Gemmatimonadaceae bacterium; assembly: GCA_031423355.1. Lineage (GTDB taxonomy): Bacteria > Gemmatimonadota > Gemmatimonadetes > Gemmatimonadales > Gemmatimonadaceae > JACMLX01. The sequence continues at coordinate 24,236 of JANPFJ010000121.1, forward strand.
AGCGCCCTGTCGATTTCTGTTCGTCGTGTGGCGCGCTGTCCACGGAAGTTCGCAGTCCTCTTTAGTGATCGCGTTCACTTGACCTGTCCCTCACGTGCCGAAGGTGGCGACCGTGCCGTTTCTGCCGCTTGACCCATTCGTTGGCGCGTCACCGCCGCCAGGGGATGCGTCGCCTGCCCGAAAGGCACGCGCAGAGAGCACGGTGGATGATGTCTGCGGCATTGTGCTCGCCGGTACCCATCACTGGGGGGACGGCGTATTCGAGCGAGTCCTTCGTGGACCGCTCCTGCCGGTGGCACATACACCGCTGATCAAGTATCCGCTGCAGTGGTTGGGCGATGCGGGGATCAGCTCGGCAATTCTCTGCGCCAACAGCGCGACGTCGGCGCTCCGTTCCGTGCTCGGGAATGGTGCGGCAATGGAGATCGCACTCGACTACTACGAAGACCCGGAGCCTCGCGGGCCGGCGGGCTGTGCGCGTGATGCGGTCGCGATGACATCCGCGACCAGGAGCCGCACGTTTGTCGTCATCGAAGGGACCATCGTACCGACCCTGGACTTCGACGCGATGCTCGCGGCGCATCGACGCTCAGGGGCCGCTGCGACCGTCGTCGTGGAGTTCGATCGACGTCGCCGCGGCATGACGAGTGGGGTCCGGCGTCAACCTGCCGGGATCTACGTCTTCGAGCGGAGTGCCCTCGAAACTGTTCCAGCGCACGGATATCAGGATATCAAGGAAGGCTTGCTCGGACGGCTCAGTGCCGCAGGGGCGCACGTGGCCATGCACGAAGTCCATGGGCTGTCGGCCAAGGTGCTCGACTACTCGAGCTACGCAGCCGTCAGCCGATGGCTCGTCTCGCGGTCGATCGAGCGGCCAGCCCTGTTGCCGCAGTACGTGCGCGATGGCGAGGGGATGCACCACCCGACCGCCTTCGTGCACCCCTCGGCACGTATCGTTGGTCCCGTCCTGCTGGCGGAAGGTGCGCGTGTCGAAGCGGACGCGGTCGTGGTCGGCCCTGCGTCCATCGGTGAGCGGACGATCATCGCCGCAGGGGCACTCGTCTCACGATCCTTCATCTGGGATGACTGTTTTGTGGGTGAAGCCGCGATCGTCGACTCATCAGTCATCGCGGACCGATGCGTCGTCGTGGCAGGCGATCGTGTTCGCAGTGTGACGCAGGTTCCAGAGGAGACCGGTCTTCCCGCGCAGGCGAGCCGTGACGTGGCCGGACCGCCCGGCATGGTCGATGCGGCGCTGGCGACAGAGTTGCCACCGAGTCTGAGGAAGATCACGTTCGGTGTCTCGCGTGAACGCGGCGATCCAGTCACGGAGACTGCACCAGGCACGGTCAGGATGACATGAGCCTCATTCCCATCCTGCTCGATATCCGACCGTCGTACGCGCAGTACGCTCACGACAATGGGTCGCTGCTGCTGGTGCCTACCGCCGACGACATCCTGATGCGGGAACTGATGCGCAGCGTGCAGCGCGTGACTGCGCAGCGTCCGATGGTCCTGACCGACTTTGATCCCGATCCTGAATACGTGTCGCGCATACGCGCTGCGTACTCAGATGTCGACGAGATCCTGAGTCTGCGCGAGTTGTCCGCGCTCGTGGACCGCTTCACGCCCTCGGATTCGCTGCTGTTCGTGACGCCCGTCTGCTACCCGGCAGATGGGGTCGACCTGCGACCACTCTGCAACACGCCTGCGAACGACGCCAGAATGGTGCGCCATCTGGTCGCCTTTGAGGCACCGACGCTGCACACGAAGGAACTCGTGCAATCGGATGATGCTGGTCGAGTGCGCAAGATCCAACGGTACTTTGAGCCGGTCACATGGCCCTTCCCGTCGGGTGTGCTGGCGTCGTTGGTGCCCGTGGCATGCGCACACATGGTCATGCCACTCACCCTGTCCTCGCTCGAAGCCCTCAGGATGCAGCTGTCGGCCAACGGGATTCCGAACCAGGACGTGCCGTTTCACGGCGACTGTTTCGACCTGAACGATGAAGCGGGAGTGCTGGCGCTGAATGAACGCCGGGTCGGTGCACTCGCTACCCTGCGTGAGCTGAGCAAGGTGCGCGGCCAGAGCGCATCACTCGTCGCCCCGACAGCGACCGTGCATCCAACCGCGCGGATCGTCGGTTCCGTCGTCATTCGCGATCGCGCGGCGATCGGGCCGGGGGCACTGCTCATTGGTCCGGCAACGATCGGCGATGACGCGATCATCGGCGCCGACGCTGTGATCGCCCAGTGTCTGGTCCTCGCCGGCGCGGATGTGGCTGCCGCGACGACCGTGCGGCACCGTATCGTCTCCGGCGACTCGACGCACGCCGCCGCCGTCGCAGGCCAACGCCGGCACACGACGGCCACCTTTGCCGCAGCCCCCGAACCGGTTCGTCGGCTCGCGATCCCGGCGTATGTCAGCCTCAAGGCAGCGTTCGAGCCGCCTCTCGCGCTTCTGGCGCTGCTCGTGCTGTCGCCATTGATGGTCGCGATTGCCCTGTTCGTCAAGTTGACATCCAAGGGCGATGTGTTCTACGGCGACTCCCGCGAAGGCAAGGACGCCCGCCCATTCAAGTGCTGGAAATTCCGCAGCATGCTCACGAATGCGGACGACATGCAGCGAGCGCTCGCGGCCAAGCAGCAGATGGATGGCCCGCAGTTCAAGATGGATCGGGATCCACGGGTCACGAAGATCGGTGCGATTCTCCGCAAGCTCAACGCTGATGAGTTGCCGCAACTCTGGAACATCGTCCGCGGCGAGATGAGTCTGGTCGGCCCCCGTCCATCGCCGTTCCGCGAGAATCAGATCTGCGTCCCGTGGCGCAATGGCCGGCTGTCGGTGCGACCTGGCATGACAGGCCTGTGGCAGGTCTGCCGCAAGGATCGCGAGAATGGCGACTTCCACCAGTGGATTCACTACGACCTGCTTTACGTCCGCAATGTCTCATTTCTCCTAGACCTGAAAATCGTCGTGGCCACGATCGTGACACTCGGCGGGCGACGCCCCGTCGCGCTCCGTGTGATGCTCGGCAAGCGACCCAACGCCACACGGGCACAACGCCGCCAGCAGCGCACCACGCCGCGCGTAGTTGCGAGCGTCGACGTGCGGTCGCCGCAGGCCACGGCCCAGTGAGCGTCGTGCGGGCGAACACTGCCCCTTCGCGTGCAATGCGATGTGCCTGGTGTGCCGCTCGACGGCACCGGGTCGCCGAATGAGCGGGATTGGCGCGTCGTTGATTACGGGTCTTCAACTCGTCCTCGTAGCGCCGATACTCGGCGCCTGTGGATACCTCGCCGGGCTGACGCTGCTGTCGGGCCGACGCAAGTCGCCCGTCGGCTCAGCGGCCACGAGGTTCGACATTGTCGTGCCGGCACACAATGAGGCAATCGGCATCGCGGCCACGGTCGAGAGCCTGCTGGCGGTGGAGTACCCCACCGATCTCCGCCGCATCCTGGTCGTCGCTGACAATTGCACGGATGACACAGCACAGCGTGCGCGCGCTGCGGGTGCCACGGTGCTCGAGCGACAGCATGCGACCGAGCGCGGCAAGGGCTACGCGCTGGCCTGTGCATACAGCAAGAGTCTCACCGATGGATTCGCCGATGCCGTCGTGGTTGTTGACGCTGACAGCTCGGTCTCCCGGAATCTGCTCTCGGCCTTCGCTGCCCGGTTTGCCTCCGGCGCGCAGGTACTGCAGGCTGAGTACGGCGTGAGGAATGCCAACGCGTCATGGCGCACGCGATTGATGGTCATCGCGCTGACGATGTTCCACACCGTTCGCTCGCTCGGTCGCGAGCGTCTGTCGCTGTCGTGCGGACTCCGCGGCAACGGGATGGCCTTTGCGGTCCCCGTGCTCCGTCAGGTTCCGCCCAACGCATTCTCTGTGGTCGAGGATGTCGAGTATGGCATCGCGCTCGGTCTGGCCGGGATTCGCGTCGAGTATGTGGCCGAGGCGCACGTGCTCGGGGACATGCCGACATCCTCGCGCGCTTCGCGTGTGCAGCGGGCCCGATGGGAAGGTGGCCGGGTGGCGTTGCTCCGAGCGCACGCACCGTCGCTGCTGCGCGCCTCGCGACGGTCGGGGGGGCGCATCCCCTTCGACCTCCTGCTCGACCTCCTGGTTCCGCCGCTGACGATGCTGGCGGCGGTACTCCTCGTCGGCCTCGGGGTCTCGCTCGGTACCGCCCTCTCTGGCGTGACTGACGCGACACCCTTCCTCGCATGGCTGGCGTCGCTCGTGCTATTGAGCCTCTATGTCATCCGCGGAATGATCCTGTCGGGAACCGGGATTCGCTCGCTCCGAGACATGCTCTGGCTGCCGATCTTCATGCTCTGGAAACTGACTGCCTTTGCCCACCCGCGCGGTCGCGCCGGTGAGTGGGTCCGTACACCACGACCGGACGAACGATGACCCCAACCGGAGGGTTGACGAACCCATCCCCAGCACGCGCGGCCATCGGCTCCGCACCCAACATACCGACAGCGGACGCCATCAGGGGGCGCCAAGACGGCGACGCTCGACCAGCACGATACCGGGTACGCTTCGGGCGGCTCTGGGTGGATGCCCTGGCGTTCGATGAGGCGATCGATGCGGTCCGTGCGCTCGTTGCGAGTGGGACGGGAGGCGCGATCTTCACGCCGAACGTGGATCACGTCGTGATGGCGGACGAACACGCCGGGCTGCGGCGCGCATACCGGCGTGCCGATCTTGCGTTCGCGGACGGGATGCCACTCGTCTGGACGTCACGGATGCTCGGGATGCGGATTCCGGAGAAGCTGTCCGGCTCCGACATGATCATTCCGATTGTCGAGTTGGCGGCAAAGGAGGACTGGGCCGTCTACCTCCTGGGTGGCATGCCAGGTGAGCCAGGCGCTGCCGAACTCGCGGCGGAGCGCCTGTCGGCGCGATTCGGGGTCAGGATCGTCGGCGTCGACCCTGCGTTCGTTTCGATGGACGGCAACGGACGCGACGATGCTGCCGTCCTCGCGCGAGTGAAGGCCGCGCGCCCGGACATCGTCTTCGTGGCCCTTGGCGCCCCGAAACAGGAACTCTGGATCTCCAGATGCCTCGATGAGATTCATCCAGCGGTTGCGATCGGATGTGGTGCCAGTCTGGACTTCATTTCCGGCCAGTTGAGCCGTGCGCCGCAGTGGGTGTCGAACGCGGGATTCGAGTGGGCGTACCGGCTGGCGCAGGATCCGGTGCGCCTCTGGAAACGGTACTTGCTGAGAGGCCCGCGGTTCCTGGGAATTCTGTTCAGGACGTCCCGGATGCTGAAAGTGCAGCGAGTGCGCGAGGTGACGCGTCGTCTCGCCAGCGTTTCCCGCCGCCCCGAAGGCACGCTCTGACAGAGGCGTCGTCTCGGCGTCGCGTCGCACGCGCGCCTGACGAGGTTTCCGGCGCCGATCGCCGGTGCGGCAGGGTGGCGTCGTCCATCGGACCTGCTTATCCTCACGAGCGTGTTGATGGAGCGCTTCCTTCCTTCAGAGTGCACCACGTCACATCGGGCGCTATCAAAACCGCGCTGCGTGGTTGACCGGTGCAGCTGAATGACCTGAAGTCTCAACCAATGAGAATGCCTGAATGTGCCTTGTCCTGATGGCACTTCGTCTATGGCCACGGGGCATGACCCAGTCCCGGAGCGGTACACTCAGAGCTGTTGGCCTGCGGTCTTCGGCCGATACTCAGGATTTGGAGCCACCCGCCGACCGGGCACGACCGTGATCGAGCTGGCAAGGCCGTCACCGAGAACAATACTGCACACGCGCCTTGAGTCATGACGACATGTCCCACGCCGACGCTCGCCCGAACGGTATCGGCCCATCGAGAGCGCATGTGAATCGGATTCGGGCAAGAATTGCCGACGTCCTCTCGCATGGGGTCACTCGTGCGGTCGCAATCACGCTGATGACACAAGCCGTGTCGTGGTCGCTGGCGCTGGTGGTGACGTTCTACCTTCCGAGCTATCTGGGAGTCCTGAACCTTGGACGCCTCAGTCTGGCCACGGCGTTCGCGGCCACCGTCGCAGGCTTCGTGAGTATCGGGACATCCACCGTGCTGATCGCGGAAATTTCCCGGTCGCCTGACCGTGCCGCCACGCTGGTGCGTGCGTCGCTGGCGCTGCGATCGGTAACCGCTGGCCTGCTGATGTGCGCGGCCACGCTGGTCGCGTGGCTCATGAATTTCGGCCACGACGTCAACCTGCTGATCGCCTTGGTGGTGCCGGCCGCTGTCTCGTATCAAGTCACCGAGACCTACATGGCTGCGCTGAACGGACTGCAACAGTTCGTCACGCTGAACGCGATCCACCTGATCGAGAAAGTCTCGTACTCCGCGATCGTCATCGCGCTCGTGCTTGCCAAGGCCCCGCTCTGGACGTTCGCCGCCGTCTACCTGGTGTGCAACAGTGCGGCGGCCATTACAGCACGTGTCGCCTTCCTGCGCGCCGTGAAGCGTCTGGCTCCCGCAGACACTCCCTCGGTTGCGTCGGCACAGGCGCTGGCGAAAGCGGGCGTGCCGTTTCTCTCGTCCAAGGTGCTCAGCCTGATCTACGGCGAGGGATCAACGGCCCTCCTCATGTCGAAGCTCTCGACCATCGAGGCGATTGGGTGGCTGGGCCTCGCGAAACGTTTCTTCGGCGCAGCGTATGTCATTCCCATGGCGATCAGCAATTCAATGCTTCCGATGCTGTCGCGCGTCCATCATGACCGCGACCCGGCACGGTTCGCGCGACTGGCATGGCTCCTGATCGGCGCCGTCCTGCTGGCGGCCTTTCCCATCGCTGTGTTGCTTGGCGTGTTCCCCGAGCAGCTGCTGCGCGCGCTCAACTATCCCTCGTCATTCGGCGGCAGCGTTCCGGTGCTCAGGATGATGGGAATCGTGGTCTTTCTGTGGTTTGCGCAGCAGGCGCTGGCGACGGCGCTCGTCGCTGCCGGCAAACAGAAGGTCTTTGTCTTCGTGACGAGCATCGCGGCGATTCTGGCGTTTCCGGTGTGCGGCGCCTGTATCTGGTTCGGCGAACGCTATCTCGGCAATGGCGCCGTGGGCGCTATGCTCGGGGACACGATTCTCGAGATCGTGATGCTTGGCTTCTACGTCCGCGCGCTGCTTCCCGATCTTTTCCCCGACGCGCCGAAGCCGCAGGTTGTTGACGTCGCCTGAACACCACCGGAGTCCACTGCGACGGACACCGGAGAGCGGACCGATGCGACTCCGGTGCGGACGCTCGGGAGTCGCCAGATAAACTGGACTAAACGATGCGGGCGTCTGACGGCCAGGCGCCCGTTTCCCGTGCGAGTTTACCAGCCAGCGCGAGTGCGAGCGCCATCAACAGCGTCGACAGGCTCGACCCCAGCCCGATATCGCCCCACGCCTGACTGACATAGCAGACAGTGATCACGACGACGGCCACAGCGGCCGTGCGTTGTCGCGGGGTCGCGGCGAAGTGATAGCTGCGCGTCGCCAGATACACACAAACGACGATCGGCATCCAGATCAGCGCGAAGCCGAGGGTTCCAGCCACGCCGAGGAGCCAGAGCACGCTGTTGTGCCCGATGAGCCGGTACTCCTTGAACGCTATCGAGACGTCCGGCAGCTTGATGACTTCCAGCCACTCCTTGCCGAAACCTGCACCGAACAGACGGTTCTCTCGAATGGTGTAGATCAGGTTCTGATTCTCCAGCACGCGCCACTGCGTGGACGGATCAGCGGTCTTCGCAATGCCCATCAGCACCGAGCCCGGTCCGAAGATGCCTTCCGAATGCGTCCGCGCCAGAAACAGATACACGGCGAGGAGGGGGGCGGCGAGAATCAGGCCGAGTTTGATCTTTCGTTTCGTTCGGCCACCGAGCAAGGGATAGTAGGCGAGCAACGAGCCGGCGAGGTTCACGTAGGCGAGCCGCCTGTCGTTGACGACCACTGCCATCACCATCCACGAGACGATCGCCGTTGCCCCCAGCAGGCGCTGCCATGAGCCCTCATGGAGCCAGGCCGCGATCCAGATCACGATAAGCGAGACATAGAGCACCGAGTCTTCGTGACTGGTCATGTACGCCGGAGCGATGCCGACGTCCCACGCATCCTTCGACACGAAGTACAGGCCGACCGCCACTTTCAGAACGGCCGCGAACGTGATCGTGAGCCCGAGCACGCGGAAATCGCGCGAGTCGCGAAACGAGAAGGACAGCAGCATCGCCCAGAGCGGCAACCAAAGGACACTGCGAATCTGGAAGAGTGTCGCCTTGAAATTGCCGCCCGTGACCAGGCCCCAGATCTCGAGCGAGGCTACCGTGCAGAGGCTCACGGCCAGCGCCACAAAGAGCACGTTGGCGCTCGGGCTCCGGCCGACGGAATCGAGGCGCCGCCCTCGCAGGACCCGAATGCACATCAAGGTGAGGAGCGCGAGGTAGATCAGTTCCTGCGCGCTGAATGCCAAAATGGAGATACCCGTCTGGGTACTCAGACGCCTGTTGGCGTAGCGGAAGGCAGGCTCCATTACGCTCGTGAAGAACGTACCACTGGCGTACGGTGGCTCGAAAATGACGCAGTGGAGAAAGACGACCGGCAGCAGTGTGCGCCGGAGCGGCTGGGTCCAAACGACGGCACCGAGAACGGAAACGAGCGCGGGCAGCATCGCGTAGAAGACGCTGCCCGTCATCGCCAGGATGCCGAGACTGCTCAGGATCACCAGCACGATGCCAGCGATCAGAGTGCGTTCCGACGCTGACCGGGCTGGCGGGCGCGGAGCAATGCTCGGCAGCTCGCGGGCGAATGGCGATCCGTCGCGCGCGCCTGCATGCAGCTGCGGAATTGATGTCACAGCGACAAGGCCTCAGCCTAGAACTGAAAGAAGGAGACGAGACCCACGTAGAACACGATCCATCCAGCCATCAGCAGGATCGAGCGGCGCAGCCCCCGCACCGCGGAATTGGCTCTCGCGGCGCGCATGGGAATGATGAACGTTGCCAGAATCACGGACATCATCAGAAGTTTCTTCAGCATTCCCGACTCGGTCCTCGGTGCGAGTACATGACCGGAGGCCGTGCCATCAGGCGACATCCGGCGTGAGGCATCCCGACAGCGTCCACCACCCGTGCATCACCTACGCAACTCACGGAGCGCAACCGATCCGAGAAAGTACTTGCGACCGACCACATCGATCGTCCGAGCGCTCTCCTCGATGGAGGGATCACCCAGGCGCACCGTCAGCAACGCGGCGCCCGCGTGACGCGCGATCGGGATCGCGGATGGGTTGGAAATCGGATTGTCCAGTGCCACGACCAGTCGGGTGCCAGGCGCGATCGATCCGCTGATGCTCGCGATCACGAGGTCCACGGCATGCGGGGCGACACCAGTCGCGTCGACGAGATGCACAGCTCCCTCCGAATACTGACTGCCTGCGGCCACCAGCGCCGACGCGGCCGCGAGTCCACGTTCACGCGGCGACGCCGGCACGATCGCGATGGTCGTCCAGGAGAACTTCTGCACCGCAAACCAGATCTGCGACCAGTCGTCGGGCGCCGACGCATGTGGCGCCGTCGCCGTACGCCCGGTGACGACGCGGCCCTTCGCCTCGCTCGTCGTGGCCACACCGTTGTGGCTCAGCTCGATCAGTCCTGATTCCAGCAGTGCCAGCCGCAACCACGGATTGGCAATCTCGATCACCGATGCCGGGGTATCCTCCCCGCCGTGCGAATGACTGATGACGTCGGCCGCCGCAAGCCGTGGCAGCACCGAGTCGATGAGCTCGGCGCGAAGAGCTGTCGCACGCGGCGACGATCGATCGAGCGGTTGCTCGGAGCCGTTCCCCATCTCGGCACGCAGCTGCGCATCCACGTAGCGGTCGACGATCTCGGCCACCAGAACGGTGCCATCCACCCGGATGGCACGGACAATCGCCTCGAGACAGGCGATCATCGACCGATCCCGCAGCTCGAGTCTGTCCCAGATCCGCGAAACCTGTTCCGGCAGCCGGCTGACCGGCGGCGGTGTCAGCTGTTGCTCTGGAGCGCCAACCGATGGCACCCGTGCGAGCGCGATTTCATCATTGGAATCTTTCCGCGAATGATCCGTCAGCATGAGGCGTCCCGTAAAGGTGCGGGGCACATCACGCCCGCGCTTGCTGCGCGCCGGCTCACTGCCCGTTTGCGGTACAGCGCGTCGGGCCCGCTCATGGCTTCAACGCCAGTGGCGCCTCACCGAGCACGGGCAGGCCGACCATGCGCTCGATCTGCCAGGACTCGAGCACTCGCCGGCCGACAAGATCGAGCGCGACAGCGGTGAGCACCGCGAGGATCGCGCCAAGGATCACACCGCCAAGTGCCATGAAAAGTGGCAGCCGTCCGATGGCACTGGTGGGCGTGGACGCGGGGATCAGAATGCTGTACTTGAAGGCAAAGGTTGCGCGAACCGTCTCGAGTTCGATGCGGGCGCCGTCGAGTCGTTCGAGCAGGGCCTGATACGACGCCTGCGCGATGCGCAGGCGAGACCGGCCATACGTCTGCCGTTCCTGCACGATCGAATCGACGCGCATGCTCGCCAGGTTTCGAAGCGCGAAGGCATTGTACGACACGTCATTGGCCGCCGCTGCGGTCGCCGAGACTTCTGGTCCGCCGAGTCGCAACACCTGCGTTCGGAGACGCTGCTCGTCCTGCCGCAGCTGCACCAGTTGTGGCGGCTCCTCCGACGCCGACTTGATGAGCTGCTGGGTCGTTTCGATCTGCGGGTGCTCCGCCCCGTACGTGATCCGCTGCTCGGTAAGGAGCGACTGCAACTCGCTCAAGCGGCGCGATCTGGACTGTTCGAGGTCGCTGATCGCTCGCAACGTCGACTCCAGTCTCGATTTGGCCATGATGAGCTCCACGCTCGCCACCGGTCGCGATTCGGGCGATGGCATCAGCAGTCCGCGCCCCTCCTCGGGCGCCAGCTGTGCGCGCTGCCTCCCGAGCGAGTCCAGCATGTGCAGAATGTCTCGGCCGACATCGTTCGCACTCTTCTCGAGGATGGAGATCGTGCCGGAGATCAGCGACAGCTCCTGCACCTGACGATCAGCCAGATAGTTCCTGGCCGCGATGTCGACGATCTGGAATGTGAGCTTGGGATCCAACCACGAAGCGCCAATCGTCACCGTCCCTTCACCGACCTGCACGTGCATGCTGGTCCGCAATGACCACACGACGGCGTCGAGCTCCTCCTCGGCGGTCATCGGACCGCTGAGGAGTTCGAGGACCCGGCGTTTTGTGCGACCGAGGAGCGACCGATGACGCGCACTCTCGCGAATCAGGTTCGTCTGAGTGACGATCCGCCTCAGGTTCTCGCGCGTCATGATGAGGTCGTATGCCATCCGGGTTGGACTATCGTCCTCCGTGCGAGGGCGACCCGGATTACCCAGCAATGGCATCACCACATTGCGATCGGCCAGTAGTTTCGTCTCGGTATAATACTTACGAGGGAGCAGAAGGGCGCCAAAAATGCCAGCAGCGACGAACGCCGTGAAGACCAGACTGAGGACGATCCGGTGGCGACGGCAGGCATTGCGGATGAAGTGCGCGAGATCGGCCGCGAGTGCCAGATCGATCAGGGGCTCGTCGGGCGGCTGCGCTCCGGGAGGGGTGCCGCCTGCTCGCGTCGTGACGTACGGCAGCACCGACTCGCGATCATCGCGCGGAGCAAACGGTTTGATGGAATGCATAGTCAGGAAACGGGGTGGAGCGTGGTCAGGCGCGACGGACGCCGTCGTGCGACGACAACGACTGCGATGCTCACTGAACCAGCATCGTGTCGCCGGTCTTCAGGCGAAACGTCACCGCGGAACCGTTGGCGGCGGTCAGGTCCGTATACCGGAAGCGAATCCGGAGCAGTTCGGGCACGCGCCGGATGATGTAGAGCCGGTCGCGATGCGCGAACTCCGTAAAGCCCCCGCTGATCGCAAGGGCTTCGGCGAGGCCCGCACCGGCCTCGAGGGTGTAGAGTCCCGGCGTCTTCACTTCGCCGAGGACGGAGAGCTTGATCTGCGCAACCTCGTCGAGCACGACCGTGGCTCGCGGTACAACGACCAGATTCCGTGACTCGAGCTGCTTTTCGATCTCGCGCGCCAAGGCGGTCAGCGTCTTGCCTGCTGCCGGCACGTCACCGAGGAACGTGACGGTGAGATTCCCATCCAGACGGATCCGGCTCTTGACGGACATCTCTGGGTGGTTGAACACCTGGATCGAGAGGACATCACCAGGGCCGATCTGATAGGCATCCGAGGGCGAGCCAATCTGTCCCGCCGGCAGATCATCCAGCCAGACGAACTTGCCGGTCGGGCTGCTCGCACAGCTCGATGCCGTTGCGGCCAGAACAGCCGTGAGGAGTCCGAACCGGCAGCGGCGGGCGGTCGAGCGTAGCCCGGAGAACGATGTCACGCGCGTGAGCATTGGTTTGCCTTGTAGTGGCGGTTCCTGAAAATCGTCGAATCGTTCTGCCGAACACACAAACGTCTGCGCGCGCGGAGTGGGGTTATGCCGGCGACGGCACTTGCCCGCGCTCCACCAGTAGGGAGCCGTGACAACGACGGGTCCCCTGCCCCTTGAAAGGAGGGACGCGACACCCCGCGCATTCGTAACCTGCATGATCACTGCAACTGCGGGAAGGCACCACGTTGGAACGTAAATTGACCCACGGAGTCTTCCTAGTCCGCGCGGCGCGTCCGCTGCACTGCGCCGCCCTCTTTTCGTCCCGCGTCCCGATCACGGCCTCGCCGGCTGACTCCGCCGCTGCTGCGACCAGTTGTAGGTGAGTCCCGTCGTGACGCCGCGGCTGACGAATTGCAGCGCGCCATCCGAGAAGCGGCGCGCAAACGCGGCGAACGAGAAAGCCGCGCCCCTGCCAAGTCCATAGTTCGAGCCGAGCGAGACCGCGTCGATCTGGGTAGGCAGCGCGGTCGACCCGACGATTTCCTGCCACGTCACCGAATATGAACCGTCCACGCTCAGCGATCGCGTAAAACGCTTACTCGCACCTCCAGCGACCGACTTCGACCGCAGCAGGCCCGAGGCAAATCCGAACGCCTGATTGACATCGCGGTGGACCTCGGCTGAGAGTTGGGCCGAACCCACCGGAATCACCACATTCCCCGCTGCCGAAATACGGGATGTGAGCGGCAGCTGTACGGAGGTCGACGGGAGAAACACGGTCCCGGCCGACGCACCGAGGACCAGCCCGGATCGGCTGCGGTATCTGACCGCCGCGGACGCCCGTGGCAAGTTGATCTCAGACGTATCGATCCTGGTGTACTGATTGGATGCTGCGACGCTCACGAGAGTCTCGCGGCTGAGCTGCCCGGTGAACGTTGCCGCGACGGTGGCGAACTGTCCGCCGAAGATGCCGACGGTGCTCGTCTTGATGTCCTGACCATTGGCGGAGACTTCGGCACCGAACCGCCGGCCAAACCGGGCCCGGAACGCAGTTGACGCCGATTTCGTGTCTGCGCGGACCAGCTGGAGCAGCGGTGCGCCCGTCCCTGCAGCCGTCAGCGCCTGATTGAGGATCATCGAGCTCGCGCCGAGGCCGATCTGCGCGCTCGTGCCGCGCGAGAACGTGTGGAGGATGCCCGTATTGATGTCGTACGTGAGCCGGTCGAGCACCGGATTGCTCGGGTACTTCGTCAACGCGCCCCCGACGGACGCCTCGATACGGTCCCGACGCGTCTGCCAGAGCTTGGCGACCGAACCGTTTATCGCACCGGAAGTTGCCTGCGCGGGCACGCCATTCACGAACTGCAGGCCTTCCTCCCACCCGCCGGCCATGCCGAGCGCCGCGCTCCAGCCGCTCAGGACCGACGCGGCGAAACGACTGGTGCTCTGCGCGCCGAGATCTGATGCGGCCAGACAGACCAGAAGACTGGTGACGCAACCGCGTCTGCCGATGGAGCTCATCGCGTAAAGGACACCAGAGAGAAAGTGGCTTGAAGCAGCGCGCACAAGAACCAATGGGGTGAGTCACATACGTCGATCATGCCGGGCAACGCATCAGCGTCACTCCTTCGCGAGCCACGGTGCGATGACTGCCTGACCCGAGCATTCGGGCAGGTCGCCAGCTCGAACGGCGGCTGTGCTTCAATCGGTCCGCCAATCGCGGCCCCGTACCTGAGGCCAACGCTGCTCAGCTGATCCGACTACTGCCATACAAGACGGAGCAAAGTGTCCGAACAGCTCATGCTTGCTTGTTCACGTTACCCCAGCCAGACGCCCGTGCCACGGTGAAAGATACACGACCTCATCGCTGGCGACGACATGCTCCCCTCCCGCGTCGCGGAAATCGCACTGGCAAACTCGGTCCGGCAGGCGACATGCATCGCTGCGGTGTCGCTCGCGGGCGCCCGTCGCCTGAGCGATTGCGCCGCGCGGGCGGTCAGCGGGCCGCGGGCGCCGCCCGCAGTGTCCGAATTCGCACCGAGGCCCCCAGGGTGAGGATGGCGTGAGGGAACCTCTCCTCCCCGCCAACGTCGCCGTCGGGTGGGTTCCGGCCGTCCGTGATTCACCCGCGCAACGCGACGGGCCTCAGCGGAGCGACCTGGCCCAGCGGTTCACGGCATTCTGGCAGGGCAATTCGATCATTCGGTAAGTGACTGACGAAATTGCGACGACCAGGACGGCGAATACCAGCATGCCGGCATCCGAAACGCCGGGCGCCGACAGTACAGCTTGCCATCTGCCGCCAGCGTTCCCGGTGGCGACGCCCTTTTCGATCAACTTCGACACCATGCTCACCACGCCAAGAAGGAAGAGGTGGGTCATGTAGATCGAATACGACCAGAGTCCGAGGTGCACGAATGGGCGCGTCTGCAGTACGCGAGACAGTCGCCCGTCAGACCAGGCGAACACGAAAATCACGAGCGCGAACACGACTGGTGACAGGAACGCCAGCCTGGTGTCGTGCGCAATCGCCACGTAGGCGAAACCCAGTGCGGCACCTGCGATCTCGATCATCGTGCCGAACGGCGCGTTCGAGGCACGCCATCGCGCGCAGATGCGGTGCGCAACGACACCGAGAAAGAATCCATACAGGCAGCGGATGAAACCCAGATCGAACGTCACGTCCATCAGCCGGCTGGAGTATCTGACCAAGAGCACCGCCGCGCCGGTCGAGATGATCGCCGACGCCAGCACCTTGCGGCCACGAAGTTGCCAGGCCACGAGCCCGAAGACAGCATAGGTCCAGAACTCGGCACCGATGCTCCAACTCGGACCGTTCCAGGTCAGGCGCGGCAGCACGCCCATCGCGTGCACCAGAAAGAGGCTCGGCAGGAACCCTTCCGGCGCCATGGCATCGGTGAAGGGGGCGTTACTGAGTTGCGTGCCGGTGAACCGAACCAAAGCGAGCTTGCAGAGTTCGAGGCCGAGGAATGCGAGGAGCAATGCCGCGTGCAACGGCCACACGCGTCCGAAGCGACGGACCAGAAACTCCCGGAAGCCACGGCCGTCGGCGATGCGATCCGAATACGCTTCGGCCATGACGAACCCACTCAGGACGAAGAAGAAATCCACGAACAGGAAGGCGCCGCCGATGACGGAGCTTTCTCCGAGCACGCCAGTTCCTTTCGCGTGGTAGAGCACGACGAACAGTGCGCAGATTCCCCGCCAGCTATCAAGCGCCTTGTATCGCATGTGCCCTGTGAAGTGGTTCCCGGTCGTACCGGACCCGCGCGGCGCTGAGCCGTCGCATCAACCGGTGATCACGATCGCAGTGTTCGCTGATCGGTGACTGCTCGTGCGCCTTGCCTGACGCGTGGCGGCGCGGTGCATAACACAGACTCACTCGCGCCCGGCAGCGACGCGAATCACGGCCATTGCCGCGCGCCTGGCGCACCAGACCTGATCGGCGAGGCGGTCAAGGGACTGCGCCTGCTCTGGATCGTGAGCACCGGTCACTGCGCCCCATCCATCCGAATCACCGCCGGTACCGTCCGCAGCAGAATCATCGCATCGCGTGCAAACGACCACTCCGCGATGTAGGCCGATTCGAGCCGGATCACATCCTCGAAGTGGATGATCCGGTTCCGGCCAGACACCTGCCACGGTCCCGTGAGTCCGGGCCGAACATCGAGTCGGATGAAGTGGTGCTGCCGATACCGGGCGACTTCGTCCGGCAGCGGCGGTCGGGGACCCACCAGCGACATCTCGCCGCGCAGGACATTCCAGAACTGGGGCAGCTCGTCGAGGCTCGTCTTGCGGAGGAATGCGCCGAAGCGCGTAATGCGCGGATCGTGCGCGATCTTGAACAGCGGCTCGTCGCCGTACACGTTCCGCGCGCGAAGTTCCTCCTGCTGCTCCTCGGCTGCGGCGATCATGCTGCGAAACTTCCACATGCGGAAGGGGCGGCCGCCCTGCCCGACGCGCAGCTGGTGAAACAATGCCGGACCGCGCGACGTCACCACCACGCCAAGTGCGATTATCGCATACAGCGGAGCGAGCAGCACGAGCATGAGCGACGAGATGACGATGTCCATGGCCCGCTTCACGACAAGCTGACGTCCCCGCTCTCCGGGGCGCACGAGTCGCATCAGCGGGTCGCCGTGATGGAAGACCAACTGCGGCTCGAACCCGTGCAGCGCCAGCGTCCTCGGCAGGCAGACGACATTGCAGCCCGCAGCGTCGGCCACGCGCGCGAGGCGCTCCGCGAGGGGCTCGCTGAGATGTCCGAACAGGACGACCGTATCGGCGCGATGCTCATCGATCAGGCGCATCATGGCGCTGGTGGGACCAAGTGGCCCCTCATCGCCTTCAATACGCGTGGCGTCCACCTCCCCGACGAAACGGAACTCGGTTGGGTCACCGAACGCCGGATTACTTCTCCCCGCTCGGAGATCACGCGTTGGCGCGACGAGTATCGCGCGGAGCGCGAGCGCGGCGCGCGGGCGGATGCGTTCGACGACGAGATCGAGCACGAGGCGGACGACGACGAGCGTTGCCGCGATGGCCAGACCGACGAAGACCACACCCAGGAACCGTCTGACTTCCGGGGGGGAGAAGAGGTTCGTCCAGGTGACGAAGAGGACGCCGAGGATGGCTCCCATGGCGACACTGCGCACGTGCCGCTTTCTCGCACCGCCGACGTAACCGCCGCAGATCGTGAGGCCGAGGAGTACAGCAGCCTGGAGTGGAAACGCCGGGACGGAACCGACGGGCACGATGGCTGCCAGCGCCGAAGCAATCCGGCTGCCGAACCAAGCCTGATCGCGCGCGGCGGACAGAATGATCCGGAGGATCTCGAGGGTCAGGAGATCGACCGCGACCAGGACCACCACTCGCAGGACGCTCCGCCAGACATGGCGCCAGACTGCGTGCGGCGCGCGGGCGTGCAACATTTCGGGGAGTGGAACGCCGGCGTAGCCGGTGTCATCCGTAAGCCTGAGGCGCGGCGCTGGATCAGTGGACCGACGACGCGACCGCGACCGCGGGGTTGGCGGCGACGGGGGTGTCATGACGCGTGGTGAGCCAGGGGCTCGGTCGGGTGGAACACTCGTCAGATCAGCGGCTCGCGGGGGGACTCCAGCGGCGGACGCCGACCAGAGGCGCTGCATACGATGTCGGGGAAGCTAGGCGGGTTTGGTGACCAGCGGCACTGGGTGGCGGCACTGGGTGGCGGCGTGGGTGGCGGCGTGGGGCAAGGTTGCGAGGATGGGTCGACGGGTGGTGGTATCGGTCGCGAATGGAGCGCCGTTACCGAACTCGTGGGCGGAACCGGAATTCGATCGAGAGATTCCGCTTGTCGATCTGGAGTTCTTCGTTGTCGAAGCAGAGGCCGAGGGCCTGCCAGTAGAGGTTGAGCCGGTTCTGTGTGGTGACCGTGGCTTCGAACCAGCCAGCCGGTGTCCGCGCTGAACCACGCGCACCGAGCGCGAGGCTGACGTCATGCTTGCAGAGGCCGTTGCCGTTGGGGCGCGGGATGGTGTAGAAGGAGTCGTCGTCCCACTTGATACGATAGGCGAAGATTCCAAGCGATTTGGAGGGGCTGGCGAAGTCGAGGCCGAGGCGCTGGGTGACGCTGCCCGGGCCGATCATGGCGCCGAGGACCTGGCCTTTTTGGGTGAAGCCGCCCTGGACGGCGCGGCTGGTGTACCACGAGCCCGTGGGGCGCTCGCGGAAGGTGGAGCTCTGGTTGGTCTGGGTGAACTCTGCGCCGACGCGCCAGGTCCAGTCCGTCCACGGCGCCGGCCGGATGTGCTGAAGGCCGAGGGTGAGCGCCTGGGTGTGGTTGGGGGACTCGGCAAAGTCGCGCAGGCCGGTTGGCAACTCAGCGCGGGCCCACTCGAACCACAGTTCGGTGCCGTCGTCGGGCAGACGCCAGTTGGCAAAGAGGGAGAAGAGCTGGTCGCGGCCGGCGTTCTGGGTCTTGTCGGAATAGGGGAGTGCGTTTGGAGTCCCGACGGGAACTAGTGGATCGAGCACATGCCTCAACCAGCCGTTGCCAAGAATTGGAGCTGCGACGAGGCGAGCGGCTCCGATGGAGAGTCCCCGTTCGAAGTCGGGGCGCCAGACGACGGACAAACCAGAGAGCGTCCGGGTCGAGTCTTCCTTCTCGCGAAAAAAGAAAGGCGAGAACGAGAGTCCGCCGAGGAAGTAGCGGATGTCCAGTTCGCCGGCGGCGCGGATCGGTCTGGAGGTGCGGACGTAGGCGCGTGGTGAACCCGCAGCTTGTGAGCTGAGGAGCAGCGCGTTGTACTGTCCAGGGCCCCACCACTCGGATTCGGTGGTAAAGCCGACCTCGACGCGGGGGGAGCGGTACCAGAACGCGAGTGCTCCGGGTTCGAAACGGCGAAGCGCGGTATTGCCGAATCGACGTGGGGCGTCAAGGGAGCGCGGGATGTAGTGGTACGGCGACGCCCACGGGCTGTAGTCGTTACGCAGTGGTGGGACGACCTGTGGGTTGTCCGGGAGGTCGAATGCCGCGTTCTCGGTATACCAGTAGGTGGGGGCGATGATGGCGCCCCAGCGCGCGTTCTTTCCGCAGAGGGCGAGACCGCCGGTGATGCTGTAGGTGAGGCCCCTGCCGGCCCACATCGGGCCGTCGTTGGCGGGGAGGGGGAATGATTGCTGGGATGTGGCGAGCAGTTCGGGCAGGACGGCGGCGATGCGGACGCTTGCCGCGCTCGAATCTGCGAGCATGCGCGCCCTCGCAACATCCGTGGAACCGCGGCTGAGCGACCACGCGCTCCCTGCGCGCAGCCCCTGGGCCCGAGTCGTCTCGTCGGCGAGACCGCCCGGCAACGACGTCGACACCACGCCGCTTGCACAGCGCGCGGAAACCGGAATGACCTGCGACGTGAGCGGCGCAGCCGAAAGAGTGAGCGGGATCAGCGCATAGAGATGTCTTTGCATTTTGGTGTGCTGCTAAGATATACGCATGCCCATCGCCTCACGACCCGACCGAATGCGACCGAGGGTATCGAGCCTCAGCTGGTCGATGCGTATTCCGGCGCCTCGTGTCGCAATGCCACCCGAGCGCTTGAGCCACGGCGGCGGAGACCCACCAGACGGCTCATCGAGTCGACGGTGCAGCGAGGCCTCGAATCATCAACGGAACGAGTCCTGATGGCATCTGAGATCGTTCTCGTGACAGGCGCAACCGGGTTTGTTGGACACGCACTCGTGCCATTGCTTCAGCGCTCAGACTGGCGTGTGCTGGCTGCGAGCCGCAGCGATACAACGCCGATCCCGCCTGGTGCGACTCGTGTCTGCCTATCGCCCGACCATACCGCCGAGACGATTCGGGACAGGCTGACCGGGGTCTCCGCCGTGGTGCATCTTGCTGCGCGCGTGCACGTGCTGCACGAGACGGCACGCGATGCCGTCAGCGCGTATCGGAAGGCCAACGTCGACGCGACACTCGCACTTGCGCGCGCAGCGCGCGACGCTGATGTGAAGCGATTCGTCTTTGTGAGCAGCGTCAAAGTCTTTGGCGAGCAGGGGCATTTCCTCGAAACGGATCGCCCGCGGCCCGCCGATCCTTATGGCCAGAGCAAGCTGGAGGCCGAACTACGGCTTCGCGAATTCGGCGATAAAACCGGACTGGATGTCGTGATCGTTCGCCCTCCTCTCGTCTATGGCCCAGGCGTCAAGGCGAATTTCGCAGCGCTCATGCGCCTCGTCGCGCGCGGAGTACCGTTGCCGTTCGGTGCTGTCAACAATCGCCGCAGCTATGTCGCTGTCGACAATCTGTCGGACGCGATTCGTGCCATCCTCATGCATACACGTCCTCTCAATGACACCTTCACGATCACTGACGGTGTCGACCTGTCCACTGCAGATCTCGTCGGTCGGCTGGCGGCCGCCATGGGACGACGTGTGCCGCTGATTCCGGTACCGCCGGCGGTGCTGCTGTTGGCGGCGACGATGATCGGGCGCCGTGCGTGGGCATCTCGCCTCCTCGGATCCCTGTCCTTCGAATCCGCTCGGGCCCAGAAGGTGCTCGGCTGGACACCGCCGATCAGCGTGAGTGATGGACTGCGACGCACCGTCGCTGGCGGCCCAGTGCCGAGTCACGTACCGTGACGGCGACAACGATCGCCATCATTCTACTCTTCGCGTCGTTTCTGCTCACGCGGTGGATGCGTCGGTATGCGGTTCGCGACGGTATGCTTGACCGGCCGAACGCGCGGAGTTCACATGTCCAGCCTACGCCGAGGGGGGGAGGTGTCTCGTTCGTGGTCACCACTCTGGCCGCCACGCTAGGCCTTGCGACGAGCGGAGAACTGTCTGCACGAGAGGCGAGTGGGATCCTGCTCGGGGGGAGTCTCGTCGCCATCGTCGGGGCGATTGATGACAAACGTGGTCTCGCAGCGCGTTGGCGATTCTCGGTACACATGATCTCGATTGCCTTCCTCATCGGCCTGATGGCCAGTTGGGATGCGGCCCTCCTCCACGATCTGAGCACTGCCGCTCGGGCCGTTCTGCTTGCCCTCGCGCTCGTGAGCGGTATCTGGCTGATCAATCTGACCAATTTCATGGATGGCATCGACGGAATCGCCGGCACCGAGGCCGTTACCGTGTGCAGTGCGATCGCGATCTGCGGCGTGCTGACGGCGGCGCCGAGAGCCACAATTCTCCTGCCAGTCTTCCTCGCGGCAGGCGCTCTCGGATTCCTCCTCTGGAACTGGCCACCCGCGCGAATCTTCATGGGCGACGCTGGCAGTGGGTTCCTTGGCTTCTGTTTTGCCGCGCTGACATTTCAATCAGCGCAGGTTTCACCGCCACTTTTTTGGTGCTGGGTGATCATGTTGGGCGTGTTCGTCACCGACGCAACGGTGACGATCGTGCGCCGACAGCTGCGCGGCGAACGCGTGACACTCGCTCATCGCACACATGGATACCAGCACGCAGCGCGTCGATGGAACGGACACCGGCCCGTCACGGTGACCGTAGGCATGGTGAACCTGTTCTGGCTACTCCCCTGCACTCTGCTGGTGACCCAGGACATCGTCGCGGGACCCGTTGCCGTGCTGATCGCGTATTCCCCACTGGTGGGATTGGCTGTCTGGGCGCAGTCCGGTGCGCCGGAGGTGTTTTGCTCGCCAGACACGCCCATTGGCGCATGATGATCTCATGACATTGGCAGAACACGCAGCAGCTGATTTCTCAGGCCGTTCCACTCTTCGCGTCCATCGGACGTGGGGACATCCGTCACCAACGGAGGCTCAGTGCCCCTGATCGATATCATTGCGGGTGCCCGACCGAACTTCATGAAGATTGCTCCGATCATCCGAGCATTGGCAGCCCGAGTCGCTGGCGGCAGCACGCTGCGCTATCGCCTGATTCACACGGGTCAGCACTACGATGCGAAGATGTCGGGCGATTTCTTCACCCAGTTGGGGATTCCAGCCCCGGATGTCAACTTCGACGTTGGCTCGGGCACGCAGGCTGAACAGACTGCGGCGATCATGGTGCGCTACGAGGCACTGCTCCTCGCGGCGCCGTCGGATCTCTGTCTGGTGGTCGGCGACGTGACTTCGACGATGGCGTGTGCGATCGCAGCACAGAAGCTGCGGACCCAAGTCGCCCACGTCGAAGGTGGAATCCGTTCGGGTGACTGGACGATGCCGGAAGAGATCAACCGGCTCGTGACGGACGCGATCACGAACATGTTTTTCACGACATCTGAAGTGGCGAACGCGAATCTGCGCGCGTCGGGTGTTGCGGCTGACAGGATTTTCTTCGTCGGCAATACCATGATTGACACGCTCGTGGCCAACCTGCCGAGGCTGCGTCCGCCTGAATTCTGGGAATCGCTCCGATTGCGCGAGGGTGCGTACATCGTGTTGACGCTGCACCGCCCTGCCAACGTCGACGACGCCGGCTCGCTCGCATCGCTGATGCGGGCGGTCGGCACTGGCGCCGCCGGCTTCCCGGTGGTGTTCCCGGTGCATCCGCGTACAGCGAAAGTGCTGGCGACGATCAGTGATCTGCCAGACAATCTGCACTTCGTCGATCCGCAGCCGTACCTCGAGTTCAATTACCTCACCCGTCATGCGAAGGCAGTCATCACCGACTCTGGCGGCGTGACTGAGGAGACGACGTACATGGGCGTCCCCTGTATGACGTTGCGCACCACAACTGAGCGACCCGAGACGGTGACGCAAGGCACCAACGAACTACTCGGCATCGAGCCCGCTGCGCTCGCACCAGCCTTCGAACGCCTCTTCGCTGGCGCATGGAAACGAGGCACGATTCCGGACCTTTGGGACGGGCGTGCAGGCGAGCGCATCGCTGCCGTGCTCGACCGCGTGCTTGCTCCGGAGGCGGTGCGGTGAGCTTCGCGCTGGTGGGTGCGCGGACCACTCGCCTCCAGATTGCACTTGGGTTACTCACGTGCACGGTTGCTGTCAGTCCCCTGTTCGGGCAATGGCAATCATCTCTCGGTCCGCGGGGCGCGATGCTTGGCGCGCCCGTTGGCAGCGATGTTGAGCGATACGTCCGGGCGCTCTCGATCGCGGGTACCGTCGAACCGATCGCGTGGGGTACACGGCCGCTCGGCGCAGACGAGATATCGGGCATACTGCGATCCGCGACGCGGCAGGAACATCCATGGGGCGTTGCTCTCGGCGATGCTGCGACTTCGCCCGCGAGCATCGGCGTGAGCGGTCTGGCCTCGCTGAACTCGGGCTTCCCATGGGGATCCAATGACGGTCCGCTTTGGCAGGGTCGCGGTCTGAACGCGGCTCTCGGGACGGCCGCAGCATTCCGTGTCGGCCCGTTCCGCGCGACACTCGCACCCGTCGCGTTCGTGGCACAAAATGCGTCATTCCATCTCATGGAAACGCGCGGCACGGACCCGCTACAATCCGCGTTTCGCCCAACCGACATCGACCTGCCGCAACGGTTCGGGACCTCGACCTACGCGCGGCTCAACCCAGGCGAATCCAGTATTCGAATCGTGACGGGTCCGTTCAGCTCGGGGATCTCCACCGCTGCAATCGGTTTCGGGCCTGGCGAGACGTTTCCCCCGATTCTCGGCTCGAATGCGGGCGGGTTTCCCCACCTCTTCGTCGGGACTGGAGCCCGAGGAATCCGCATCCCGTGGGTTGGTCGCATCGCAGGTAAATACATCCTTGGATCGCTGTCCGAATCACGGTGGTCACCTGTGACGCCGACGGACACTTTCGTCACCGTCTCCGATCCGATCCCAAGTCGCCGCGTTGGTTCGGGACTGGCAGGCAGCCTTCTGCCGCGAGCGCTGCCGGGGCTGGAACTCGGTGTCACCCGGTTCTTTCACAGCCCGTGGAGTCGCAGTGGCGGCGCATGGTCGGCATGGGCAAAACCCTTCGAGGGGATCCTGAAGAAGGGTTTCGGCAACAGGAATCCCAATTCGTTCGACCCGACCGGTGACCCGGACAACCAGCTGGCGTCGTTTTACGCGCGCTGGGTGCTGCCCAAGCGCGGCATTGAGGTCAACTTCGAATACATGCGGGAAGATCACGCCTGGGATCTCCGCGACTATGCGCAGGAACCGGAGCAGAACGGTGTCATCTCCGCGGCCGTGCGAGTCGTAACGCACAAGTCCGCCGACCGACTCGGCCTCCTGACATTGGAATTCTTTGACGGTGACGTCAGTCCGAACGCGCAGCAACGCGCCCAGGGGCTCCTCTATGTCAACGGCACGATTCGGCAGGGCCACACCCAGAATGGGCAGCTCCTCGGGACCGCTATCGGGCCTGGTGCGGTCGCAGGCTCCCGCGTGGCCTGGGAGCGGTTCGACCAGCATGGGTCAGTCGTCTTCGCCCTGCAGCGCCTGCGGACCCGAAGCCGCGGTTCATTCAACCCCGAGGGCCTCTTCCTCTCAGCGCAGAACGAGTTGCCGGACTCGCACGATTGGGTCATTGACATGACGGCCGGCATCTCTCGCCGTTATCGCGGGCGAACGATCAGTGGGGACGCGGGAATCGCATACTCAGGCGTCTGGCAGTTCGACGGCAGAAACGCAAACATCTATATCCGCACCGCCATCGCGCAGTTCTGAAGTCGCGGACCGGCGTCAGTGCGGCGGAACGACGCCGCCGCCTGCACGCGCGACGTCCGCCAGCCGTGCGGACCACGCACTGATCTCGAGGACCTCGTCCAGCGGGATCGGCGATACGCCCCCCTCGCGCACGGCTGCCACGAACGCTCCGATCAACGCCGCGTGGCCCTTGTCCTGACCTGCCATCACACCAGGGCGGTCCAACTCGACGCCCCAGCTGTCGATGCGGCGCAGGTTGTCGAGTCTGACCACCTGTCCGTCGAAGAACGCCTCGACCCGCTCCTTCGGGAAGCTGCGGTGACCGTTGGCGAGATAGTGCACGCTGACAAGTGATCCATCTTCGTGCGCGAGCACGATCGAACTGATGTCATCGTGCACCACACCGTTGAGCCGCGCGACAGCCACGGTTGCGCTGGCGATCGGCGACCCGACGAGGAAGCGTCCGAGGTCAATGAAATGGCACGCCTCGCCCACCAGTCGACCACCACCGATGGCGGGATCGAGCGTCCAGTGGTCGGCGGGCAAGGCGCCAGCATTGACCGTCAGGATTATGTGCGCCGGACCACTTCGACGCCGGAGTACACGTCGAAGCGCCTGCACGTCACGCGCGAAGCGGCGATTGAATCCGACACAGACCATGCGCCCAGCCGCGCGAGCCGCATCGCCAATGGCGACCACATCCGACTCACGCAACGCCAACGGCTTTTCCACGAAGACATGCTTGCCCTCAGAAAGCGACGCCAAGGCCCACATCGCATGCGAATCATGGCGCGTGGCAACGACGACGAAGTCAACCAGTGGATCGGCGCAGACTGACGACGCGTCGGTGGTTGCGCGAACAAATCCCTGCTGCGTCGCCACCGTCGCCGCCGTGACGCCAGCGCTCGACGCCACGACCTCAAGCGTCGCACCGGCAGCGCGCAATGCGGGAATCAGCACCTTGGCGCTGAACCCGCCGGCGCCAAGAACACCAGCCCGCGCGGCTCCCGTTGTTGTCACTGCAACCACATCTCGCAGCCTCACCGTCCGCGACTCAGCTCCCCCTCGTTCCGGGTACTGCAAGACGATGCCAAGCCCTCCCTGACCTGAGGCCACCAGATCATACGCTGCCGCCGCATCAGCAATCGGCAACTGGTGGCTGACGAGCGGGCCAAGCGACATGCGACCATCGGCCATCAGCTGCAATACGGCCTCGAAGTTCCGCCCCTCGGTCCACCGCACGTACGGGAGCGGATAGTCGATGCCTGAGTCCTCGTGCGCGGTGTCGTATCGCCCGGGACCATATGAACACGACACCTGGAACGACAGCTCCTTCTTGAAGAAGTCATCGCGACGCAGCGCGAGTCCGGTGACGCCAACAAGCACGATGCGCCCACGCTTGCGCGACATGGTCGCGGCCAGATGTATCGGCTCATCGGAGTCGGCAGCAAGCGTGAGCAGCACCGCGTCCGCCCCGACACCGCCAGTCTCAGCGAGGACGGCCGCCGGAAGATCAAAGCCATCGGCAGCCAACAGCCCGATGGCACCGGCGGCTCTCGCTTCTGCGACTCGCTCTGGCGACCGATCGATACCGACGACACGACAGCCGGCAGCACGACAGAGCTGCACGGCGAGTTGTCCGATGAGGCCGAGGCCATAGACGACGAACGTTTCGCCGAGCGTCGGTGCCGCGAGCCGCAGTCCCTGCAACGCGATGGCCGCAAGCGGCGTGAACGCCGCGTGCTCGAACGAAACGCTCTCCGGAATACGCGCGGCCAGCGTCGGCGCAACGCGCACGTATTCTGCATGCGGCCCATTCGTCACGACGCGGTCGCCCGGCGTGAACCCGGTGATGTTTCGCCCTACCGCAGCGACAATCCCCGCCTGACAGTACCCGAGCGCGATCGGCTGGTCGAGCTTGGCTCGGATGCTGTCCATCGTCGGGCCCAGGCCATCGGTCCGAACCTTGTCAAGCACCTGACGCACTTTGTCAGGCTGGCTTCGTGCCTTGTCAATCCAGTTGGCGCGGCCGAAATCAACCAACATTCGTTCCGTGCCAGCCGAGATGACGGATGCAACGGTGCGCACCAGGAGCTGATTCGCGCCTGGCGCTGGCGTCGGGACTTCAGTGACGGTCGTGACGCCATCGCGGAGCGATTGCAGTACTTGCAGCACAGGTGCGAGTGTTGGAGAAGTTGTGACAAGCGCGGAGCGGCAATAGCCGTTTCCCCACAGCAGCAGCATTCGAGGTCGAAAATTAACACCAACGCAGGTAGCTCACCGCCTCAGCTCGAGCCCCAGGTGATCATCGTGACCAGTGGGCCGCTTGGCAAGACGAGATCAGTTATCAGGACGGTCGCTGGTTGCGCCGACCCGAATGCGGGAAAGTACCACCCCTCCGCGGGCGCCTCGGAAGCGCGCACGAGGCGGACCTTTCGCATGGGTTCCGAGTGCATGCGGACGACCACATCCTGGTGGCGGGCTACCACCACAGTTCCCTCGATCGTCACGGCGAAGGACGGGTGCACCAGGAGCCTCATATACGCGGACTCACCTTCGTCACCGGTAATCGTGTCAGTGATCCGGATGGTCGCCTCCGCCGGCATCTCCAGGCGACGGGAATGCGTCCCACCCGCGTACCCCGTCACTCGGCCGGATACCGACCAGGGACGTGTGGAATGGACGACGGGTCCCTCGACAGCGCCGAACCGCGCGACGCGAAACGTCGCCCAGATTTCGTGTTGCTCCCGACGGCCCACCTGTACCGTGTTGTGCCCGCGCGTACTGCGCGAGTACTCCCGGTAGGGATCCTGATCGTAACCGTGCACACCCGCGTTCACGAAGACGGGAAGTCCCTGGACACAGAGTTCGAACGACAGTGCGTCGCACTGCACATGTCCGGGCTGTTCTCGCGGCCCTGGTGCGCCGGCATCCATCACGATGCGCGTACCAGTCATCGGATCCTGCCACCCGACATACCCTGCGTCCGGCAGCACCCACGCACCACGGACGTCGGGCGGCAGCTCCGTGTGCGTCACCGCTTCCGCGCGCTCGAGCAGCCACGAAGTCGGCGGTGCAATATCGCTTGCGGTATCGTTGAACTGGTGTAGGGACCCGTCCGCACGCGTCATGTATCGCAGCGCATGCGCCATACAGTTCGCGCGTCGCCGTGCATCGGGGGGAACGGCAACACCCGACAGATCACAGCACTCCATCACGCGCAGCACATCAGCCAGCATACCGGCGTGGTACATCGGCGAGCGTTCGAAATGCACACCGTCGTCGAGGACATGGTGTTGAAGCGCTGACCACATCCCGGCCAGACCGACCGCACGCCAGTGCGCAGCATCGACTCCCACAAAGCCAATGCCGCCGAGGGCCAACGCTGCGTCATTGCGCTGCAAATGATTGGCACCGATCTGCCGCTCACGGCGGCGTGCCAACACATCGAGCTGCGACGCGAGGCTCGCACGCATGGCTTGCTCCACGGGTGCTGGGAGCTGCGAACCCACCAACGCAAGCACTTCGAACCAGACGAAGACCCGGACGGAGATCGGATACGGGTGCCAGGCATCACCGCCGCCAGCTGACGTCGTGTCGATCCATCGCATGACGACCGTGGCGATCGCCGCCAGCGCGCGCGGATCGCCCGATCGGTCCGCGTATCGCGCGAGCGCGCGCAACGGTTCGTGGTACTGCAGGTGAAAGGAGTGCAGCGGGCGACCAATACGCCGCCCCCAGTCGAGATGCGCATCAACCAGGACCGTTTCGCCGAGCAACCTCCAGTGCCCGAGGATGGCCGCCCGCGCGATCTCGTCACCGTCCCAAGTCGCCGGAGGCGGCGCGGCGCGCAGCCGGTCAGCCAGCGCCTTCCAAAACGCCTCTGAGGCTGGCGCGACGTCAATCGCGCGCGGACGCGCTGTCCCCTGTGCCCGCCGCCAGAGCTGAAACCAGAGTTGTTCAGGCGAGATGGCAGCCGCGGTGCGAGCGAATCGAAGCAGACCTTGCACGTCAGCGAAATGGAACGAGAATGAGGAGGGGGCTGCGGCAGAAGCACCACGGCAGAATCAAACTACGTCCGGCGTCGTGTGGCAGATATGGCTAAGTTTGCTCCATGTGTGGAATCGCAGGTTTCCAAGGGGCGTACGACCGAGAGCTGCTCGACGCGATGAGTCTGGCGCTCGCGCATCGTGGTCCGGATGGTTGCGGATCCTGGATCGCCAACGATGGATCGGCGCGAACCGGTTTCTCGCACCGCCGGCTTGCCATCATCGACCTGTCCGATGCGGGGCGGCAGCCACTGACCGTCCACTGCGCGGCGTGTGCAGCCTATGATCTGGATGCCCTGGCGCTGATCTACAATGGCGAGCTCTACAATTATCGGGAACTGCGTGCGGAACTCGAGGGACTTGGGCATCGATTTCAGAGCCTGTCTGACTCTGAGGTGCTGCTGCACCTCTATGCGGAGTTCGGTGAGGGAATGCTGGCGCGGATGAATGGCATCTTCGCGTTCGCGATCCGTGACGGCCGGCCATCCTGCGGTGACCGGCAGCAAGGGGATGTGCTGATTGCACGTGACCCGCTCGGCGTGAAGCCGCTCTACATCGCGGAACTGGCCAGCGGGACGATCTTCGCCTCGGAAATGAAGGCACTGTTGCCGTGCCGGGAGCTCACCCGTACCCTCGATCTCGACGCCATGCACCAGCAGCTGGCGTTCCTGTGGACCCCGGCGCCGCGGACGCTGCTGCAGGAAGTGAAGAAGCTCGAGCCAGGGACGGCGCTCTGGCTGCGCGGTGGCCACGCGGCGCGACGCTGGCGCTACTACGAGTTGCCGTATGGCGAGGCGGCCTGGACGGACTCGCCCGACCTGATGGCCGAACAGCTGCGCGCGCATGTCGAAGAGGCCGTCAGACGTCAGCTCGTCGCCGATGTGCCCGTGGGCGCGTTCCTCAGTGGTGGGCTCGACTCGAGCGCGATCGTTGCCATGATGCGCCGCGCGATGCCGGATACGCCGATTCCCTGCTTCAGCATCGGGTTCCGGGACGACGTCGATCTCGATGACTCGCCGGCCGACCTGCCATATGCCCGGCGTGTGGCATCGCACCTGCACGTGGACCTGACCGAGATCACGATCGGCCCCGATGTGATCGGGCAGCTCGATCACATGCTCTGGCTGCTGGACGAGCCGCAGGCGGACCCCGCCCCGCTCAATGCGCTGCTGATTTCGCAACGCGCGCGTGCGATGGGGATCACCGTGCTGCTGTCGGGCGCAGGCGGCGACGACTTTCTCGGTGGGTATCGTCGCCACTATGCGCTCTCGATGGAGCGGACGTGGAGCTGGCTGCCGCACTTCCTGCGTGCTGGCCTGGGCGCGAGTGCACGCAGGCTGGCCGAAGGGCGCGGGCCGATCAGCACACGCACCGGCCTCGCGCGTCGCTTGGCGAAGACATTCTCGCATGCCGATGACGACGGCGACGCGCGGCTGGCGTCGTACTTCATGTGGAGCACCGATGCCATGCGCCGCGCGCTCTACACACCGGCGGTGGCCGACGCACTCCGGGGGAATGATCCGCGCACGCCACTGCTCGACTCGCTGGCGCGCATCCCGAATGAGCACCAGCCGCTGAACCGGATGCTCTTTCTCGAGGGGAAGCACTTTCTCGCTGATCACAACCTGAACTACACCGACAAGGTCGGGATGGCGGCAGGCGTCGAAGTGCGTGTGCCTCTGCTCGACGTCGACCTCGTACAATTCGCGACCAGGATCCCGGTGGAGTGGAAGCAGCGGGGTCGCGTCGGGAAGCCGCTGTTCAAGCGCGCCATGGAGCCGTACCTGCCGCACGATGTGATCTATCGCCCGAAGGCTGGCTTCGGGGCGCCATTGCGACGGTGGCTGCAGCAGGAACTGCGACCGATCGTGGACGACGTGCTGAGCGCGTCGTCGTTGACCGCGCGCGGGCTGTTCGATCCGGCCGCCGTTCGCCGACTCGTCGTTGGAGACCGGGAGGGTCGCTTCGACGGCGCCTACACGATCTTTGCATTGGTCTGTCTCGAACTCTGGTGTCGGCGGTTCATCGATCGACGCTGACATCGTGCCGGCCCGCGATGTGACGGAAGAGCTACGCGGCCAACGGCGTGCTGGTGGGGGGCGGCTCCGATCCCCCGGACACCTGCACTGCGCGTGCATGACCAACGGCGTCAATCGCACCAGCGATCAGGTAGGCGGCGACGAGCAGCGCGGCGAGCTTGATCAGCCCCCAGGTGTTGGGGAACATCGTGTCGCGCGGCGAAAAAACGAGCTGCTGGAACACCAGCGGTGACATGAGCAGGAACGCCCGCGTCGAGAGGCGTGAGAAGAACCACCGATATCCGAGGTAGAACAGCAGCAGCAGCGCCATCATCACGATGATGCCGTACTGCGATGCCTCGGCCACCAGGCTCGAACCAGTTCCCGCCCCCGCCACATAGGCGGAGAGATTCAACCGACTGCTCAGCACGTGACCCAGGTCACCGCGCAGCGCTGCGCTGGTGAGTGACTGCCCCACCACCGACTGCCCGTGCAGGAGGTAGGTGAGTGGGAAGCGGAGCGGAGCGGCCCAGAAGCCGCCGCTCGCATCGAGTGTGTCCCGGTGCTCGAGGAACAGCGCCAGCGTGTACTGCGCCTTGCTGACGGAGAAGATCAGGAAGCCCGACACGGCATCCACCGCCGATCCGCCCTCCTGGCGCAACAGCTCGACGCCGAAGGCAAACGCCCCGGCAGTCCCAGCCACGACGATCTGCGCCGTGCGACTGAAGCGCTCTCGCCCGTACACGTAGGCCCGGTACCAGAGCACGAATGCCACCGGCACCAACAGCAGGATGCGCGCCCCCTTCAGGCTGTCAAGCAGAGCCAGTCCGATGAACAACGGCGCCATCCAGCGAAAGGTTTTCTCCTTCGGGACGGCGGCAAACCAGAGTGCAAAACCGATCGAGTTCATGTTCGTCCAGAGTCCGCGAAGCGGAACATTGGCACCGATCGTCTTGAAATCAGCGCTGTACAGCGCCGCGTACCCGACCTCGGCCAGGCTCCGCGCATCGAGCACGAAGATCGTCGCGCAGGCCGGCGCCGAGAGCACCACCAGCAGGCGCGCCCAGCGCTCGAGCCGCGGGGACGGCAATGGCAGCCGACGGGACATGGGCGGCGGCCACAGTGCACAGAGCGTCGCCAGCACGCTGCCGGCAATGCCGCTGACGAGGTATGCCGCCGCACGCGAGGCGACGTCGATGCCATTGGCGAACGTCGTGGGATACTCCAGCACGCTCACCTCCACGCCCAGCACGAACATGCCGACCAGGTTGCCGGCTTCGTACAGTGCGAAGTAGCTGAAGAAGAACCAGAGTGCCCAGTTGCTCACGCGGCGATCGAGCCACCAGACCGAGACCAGCGCCAGCCCCGTCGCGATCAGCGAATACGACCGTGCGGCCGGTTCGCCAATACCGGGTTCGAGGCTGACCGCCCCGCCGACGAGCGCAAGCGCGACGTTGAGCGACGCGATCAACAAGCGGCGCTCGGCGAGTGCACCGGCCGACGTCAGCTCCACATCGCCAGTCATCTCAGAGCTCAAGGATCCGGTCGCAGTAGGCGCGCACCGCCGGGCTGTGCGTCACCAACACCGCAACGAAATCGGTACGGCGCGAGCGAAGCACCTCGAGCATCACCTTCTCGCTCTCGGCGTCGAGTCCACTCGTTGGCTCGTCGAGCATCAGTATCGCCGGCTGGCGTGCCAGGGCGCGCACGAGGGCGACCCGCTGCTTCTCGCCGCCGGACAGGTGGAAGCCCTTCGAGCCGAGGTGCGGATCCTCGCCGCGGCGCAGGGCCGCAGCAATCGACGTCAGTCGCAGTTCCTCGCAGAGGTCAGCGACCGCGGCGGCCGGCATCGAGATGCTCCGGCCAAGGCGAAGATTGTCCCAGAAGGAGGCATCGACGATGGCTGGATGTTGCCCCAGATAGCCGATCTCGACGCGGCCTGCCGCGAGCACCGCCTGCACCGGGTGACCGTCGAACAGGACCGCGCCTTCGTACGGCTCGAGCAGTCCGACGAGCAGGTGAAGGAGCGTGGTCTTGCCGCGCCCGCTCGGTGCCACGATGGCTGTCAGTTCGCCACGGGGGAAGGCGTACGAGAGGTGCTCGATGACCGGGGGCGTATCGGCGCGATGCCGAAACGATACTTCGTCGAGCACGATGCGGTCGACCGGCACCGGCGACGGGTTCTCGCCGGCTGGACGCACGGTCGTCTGTTCGATCAGGGTCGCCGTGTGCTCCAGCGTCGGGGTGCCATACCGCAGCAGTTGCAATGCGCTGCCGATGCGGGTCACCGACGGCAGGAATCGGAAGCCCACCGCCGCCAGAGCGACCGAGATCTTGGCCGCATCCTGCGGCGACGACCACGGCGCCAGGACGAGGATACCGATTACGGCAATCAGCAGCGCGATCTCGAACATCTGACGCGGCACCTGCGAGAGCGTCTGCTGGCGTGACTCACGCATCGATCCGTCCAGCGCCGCGGTCCGGAATCCGTCGGCGATGGCGGCAGCCGCCCGCGCGAAGCGGATCTCGAGCCAGCCACCGGTGGCGTTCTCGAGCGCCTGGGCGCGGCGCTGCTCGGCCTCACGGCGCTGTTCCGCCAGGCGCCGGAAGACGTTGCGTGTCATCACGTACGTCACGCCACCCGTCAGCCCGAGCACCACGGTGAGCGTCACGGTAGCCTGCCAGCTGATCAGCATCGCCGCGAGCGCCAGCGCCGTCAGCACGATGCTTTCGGAGATGAGTTGCAGGATGGGGATCGTGACATTGAACGTGAACTGTGACGGCTCGCTGATGACGTCGCGTACGACGGCCCCTTTGCCCACATCACGGAAGCGCACGAACGGCATCTCGAGATAGGAGCGCAGGACACGCGAGGCGAGGTCGGCCTGCAGTGTGAAGGCAAACCGGTTCGTCCCCATCGACAGCGCGAGGACGTACGCGATCTTGACCACGTAGAACACGCCGATGATGAGTGGAAACGCCGCCGACATGGACCCGTCGGCGGGACCAGCGATCAGCGTCGACGCCCATGGCGGCATCGCGGCCAGCAGCATGGCCGGCGGCCGGAGGTACAGCGCCAGCAGCAGCGGGCCGATCGCCTCGAGTGCACCGGCGAAGGTCATCAGCAGCGTCAGCCGCCAGAGCGAGGCGCGCTCCTGACGCGAGAGCAGCGCAAGAAAGCGACGAATCAAAGTGCAGTCGCCGGATCGACGCGGCTGGATGCCAGCGCGGCGTCGAAGTCGGCGAAGATCTCGCCGAAGCGCTGGGTCTGCATCGGAATGGAGTATTCGGAGAGATACCGAGCCCGAGCCGCTACCCCAAGCGCCTCGCGACGTGCAGGATCATTGGCGATCCCGACGAGGATTCTCGTCAGCGCGTCGGCGTCAGCGGGCGGCACGATGACGCCCGTCTCCCCATCGATCACCATTTCATCCGCGCCGGCCACGGGAGTCGTGACGATCGCCTTTCCAAGCGCCATGTATTCCGCCACGCTGCGCGGGAAGGCCTCGGAATGGCTCACGCACACCGCCACGTCACCGGCGTGGACGAGGGTGAGCGCGTCCTCGCGGTGTCCATGCACGACATACCGGTCCCCACCCGCCTGCTGCAGCGACTGCGACATCTCGATCCCGCCGAACGGCGGTGACACCACGCCCACGAAGTGCACATATACGTTGGGCAGTGCCGAGAGCAGTGCCGGTGCGGCGCCGACGAACACATCCTGCCCCTTTCGTCGCTGGAGCGACCCGACGACGACGAGGTGCAGGTCGTCGGGCTTCCAGCCGAGTGAGGCACGAGCGGCAGCCGGCGGATGCTCCAATAGCGCGTTCACCTCGCGCTCATCGATCGCATTCGGCAGCAGGTAATGTCGCTGGGGCTTCCGGATCAACGCCTTCCAGTTCTTCTGCGTCGTCGACGAGACGAACACCAGCCCATCGAACGACTCGAGGAATACGAGCGGCTCGCGCAGGGGATCGGCATCGACCTGACCGCCAAAGCCCTGGAAGTCGAACGAGTTCGTATCGCCACGCACCACACAGATGGAGCGGGCGCTCCGCGCATTCTTCATCCGCACGCGGGCTGGAAGCGCCGAAAAGCTGTTGCAGACGATGAGCGCATCATCACCGCCAGCATCGATCGTGGCGACCGCGGGGCGCGGCAGGTTCAGCACCCGGATGCCAACCGCACGGATCATCGCACGCACCGACAGTCCGAACGGTGGCGCCTCGCGCTGCACGGCCGTGACCGAGAATCCATCGCCTGCCTCCGGGACGTTCCGCACGGCATCCGTGACCACATGCACATGGCCATACCGGCCGATCAGCAGTTGCAGGAAGCGGAGCCCCGACAGCCCACTGCCGCCGTTCTGCTTGTTGCCGATCGAATCGGTGAGATAGATCACGCGCATTGAGTCACCAGCCAGGTATTGAGAACATGCAGGCGATAGTACGACAGTCCGTCCATGCGCCGAACATCGAGGGCATCACGGCGCCAGTCGCTGAAGCGTTCGTCCATCACCGCAGGATGCCAGTCGTGCTGCACGCGAGCCAGCTGATCCTGACCCGATGCGAAGAAGCCGCGCTTGGTGAACTGCAGGTCGATGCCCAGCAATGAATCGAGCCGCGACATGATGTGCCGCTTCTGTCCCAGTCCGACCGTGGCAGGGTCGCACTGCAACACGTAGCGCAACAGGTCGCGATTCAGGTAGGGCGCGCGCGACTCGAAGGAGTGCCTCATCGCCGCCCGATCCGCCTTCACCAGGAGGTACTCGGGCAACTCGTGATTGAGCGAGTGGCGGTACAGCGCCTTCGCATCGCGCCCCTCCGGCAGCATCCCCGGCGACCAGGAGCCGATCGTGCCCGACGTCCATCCAGCGAGGCCGGCCAGCACCCGGAAACGTTCGCCGGGCGCCAACGAGGCCGCCATCACCGTCCGCTCGGCCACGCGCCGCCACAACACGTTACCCCGTGCCGCACCGGTTCGCGCAATCATCGGAGTCACGGCGGCGGCGGCGGCGGCGAGCAGCCCTGATTGCGGCGCCAGCAGGCGCCGAAAGCTGCTGTACGACAGGAACAGCTCGTCGGCACCATCACCGGTCAGCACCACGCGCAATTCGGGCGGAACGTGCGCGAACAGTTCGCAGAGCATCGGGAAGGCCGGATCGCCCATCGGCTCGTCCATCGCCGGCAGCGCGTCTGCAACCAGATCGTGCAGCGGTCGCGCCGGCATTGCAACGATCCGGTGCTCGATTCCGAGCACCGCGCAGACGCGCGCCGCGCGATCCACCTCTTCGCTGCTGTCGACCCGGTCCTTGATCGTCACGGCGAGCAACGGTCGATCGAGGCGACGTCGCAGGAGGGCGGCGATGTACGCGCTGTCGATGCCACCGCTGAGGAGCAGCGCCACCGGGACATCCGCGCGGAGGCGGCGCTCCAGTGACCCGATCAGAAGCGTCTCGAACGCGACGGCATCGAACGTCTGCCCCAGCGATGGCTCATCCAGCAGGTCCGCCGCCGCCACCTGGCCGCGAGTCCAGCGTCCGTCGGCAAGGTTCAGGAGGCGGAACTCGCCCGCTGCGAGCTTCTCGATCCCGGCCCAGACCGTGAGCGGCGCCGGCGCAAATCCGAGCGTGAGGAAGGCCTCCACGAATGCCGTGCTGACCGCCGGCTTCCGATCGCCGAGCAGTGCAACGACGGCATCGCTGGTCGAGCCAAATGCCACTCGCTCGTTCGAGGCCGAGACGAACAGCGGCTTCTCGCCGAAAGCATCGCGTGCCAGCAGCAGCATGCCGCGCGAGCGATCGAGCAGCGCGATGGCGAACATTCCGTCCAGCCGGTTGAGCGCGCCGAGTCCCCACTGCTCCCACGCCGCGAGTAGCACCTCCGTGTCGGACTCGGTGCGGAAGCTGTGCCCCAGCGCACGCAACTCGTCGCGCAACTCGAGGTAGTTGTAGATTTCACCGTTGTAGAGTGCCGTCAGCGCCCCGCGCGTGAACGGCTGCGCCGAACGGTCATCGAGATCGATGATCTTCAAGCGGCGGTGTCCGAGGCTGGCGGTCCAGCCGCCGCAGGTCACGACCTCGGTGCCACCGCCGTCCGGGCCACGTCGCATCAGGCACTGCAACGCCTGATCGAGCCGATGGCCCGACTCGGCGCGCGTGCCGCGCTCCAGTACTCCAGCGAAGCCGCACATGGGTCAGCCCTGCACCGTGGTTGGCGACGAATGACTGGGCCTGACGCAGCTCACGACTTCATCTACCGCCATCCGCGCGCTTTCGGCGTCATTCGGATCCCAGTGCACGAGGTGCGCACCGGTCGCGGCGACGATCTCACCGGTCACGCTCGAGCCGTAGCTCACGACCACGTCCACTGCCGGCACCGTATCGCCGCCGCTGGTGACCGTCACGCGCTCCGGTGCCACGAACGGCAGCACGACGGGGCGTGTTTCGGTCGGATGCGGGCGATACGCGAAGCATACGGCACCACCGACGCGGGCGTCGACGTCACGGACCAGTCGCCCCATGGCAGACTGCGCATCGGGATGGCCGATGATCAGCACCCGACGCACGTCAGGCGGCACGTCGGCCCACGGCACCACTCGCATGCCGAGCTCGATACGCGTGAACACCGGCCCGGCGCCGGTCACCGACGCGATGAAGTCGTCAACGGATCTGTCGTCGGTGACGAACACCCGCTCGACACCGCACAATGGACGGGCGAGCCGCGGCACCAATCGTGTCCCTGACTTCACGTCGAGATGCCCCAGGTCACCATGCTGCACCATCGTTGCACGCACGCCCGGCAAGGTGGTGGCGAGCGAAGCCCATCGATCCGCATGATTGGAGATCCAGAGTGACTCAAGCGCGGCGCCGCGCAACGCGTCAGAGGCCCAGAACCACGACGGTGCGGAGTACGTGAACAACACGGCATGACGATCAGGCGAGAACCAGAGGTGCAGGCCCGCCCGGACACTTGCCCATGCCGCTCGCCAGACACTGCCGCGTGTCGTCAGTGCGCGCAAATCGATACGTGTCGTTGCCCACGCCCCGGGTGCTGGTTGCGGACGCCATGGCAACGTGATCGCCGTGGATGGCCGATCGTCGGGCGGTACGAAACTGACGTTCCGGTCGTTCGATGCGTGGAGGTAGACCCGTGACGGCGCAGTCGCCGACAGTCCCCAGCCAGACGCCAGGCCCCATCGCAGTGCCCATCCGAGTGCGAACATCGGCAAGCCGACGAGAACCCAGACTGCCTGCAGAGGCACCATCATTGCACGGACCAGTGGGGCGAAACGAATGAGCAGGGCGTGATGCGCGAAACCGTTCGGCACATCGAGTAGCGCACCGTCGAGACCGAAATAGCGCCCCCAGAACGACGAGAGCTCCACCTCGCGTGCGATGGCCTCCCGATAGCAGTCGATGGCGTCACGCGACGCACCAAAGGCACTCGACGCCACGGCGGTCAGACGAGCGATTCGGTGGCGAGCGCGGCATCGATCGCCGCCCAGCATGCCCGTGCACGGATCAGGTGCTGCACCCGATCATACCCCTGTCTTGCGATTCGCTGGCGATCCTCGGCGTTCCCGAGGTAGTGAGCCAGCTGCTCGACCGCATGCGCCGGATCGTCGAAGTGCACGAAGTGCTCTCCCGGCACGAAGAATCGCTCGATTGCTGGCACGGCAGGCGCGACCAGCAGTGCCCCTGCGGCAAGCGCCTCGGTGTAGCGGTAGATCAGGTGTGGCAGTCCCGTCTCGTCGATCCCTTCGCCGAAAACCTGATCGGCCGTGGTCACGACGATGTCGGCATCGGCAAGGCGTTCCCAGTACACCTCGTTCGGAACTCGGGGACCGCCCAGTTCGCGTGAGAGGATTTCGAGGTCGAGGCCACGCGCCCGCAGGCCATCACGAATCGCGAACAGCGCTGTGGTGCGCGGCTCGTACAGCGACCCGGTGAAGATCGCACGGGGCACGCCGGCAGCACGCGGCATCGCACGGCGCGCTTCGAGCACTTCAAGCGTCGCCTGTGAGAGTGGCATCAGGACGGGGCCCGACAGGCGCCGGTGCGGAAAGAGGCGCGCCACCTGCTGCGCGGCCATCAGCGTCGCGGTGACGCCGGATGCGGCCGTCGCGATGGCCACCTGCAGCCGCCAACGCCGGATCGGAAGGTCGGTGAGCCAGCCAACCGGCACCACGTCGTGTCGGGCCGCCATCAGCCCCACGCGAAAGGCCTCCCAGAGCGCAGTGATGCCATGCTGAGAACCCGTGCGCGGATCATACAGATAGTGTGTCGGCCGACCGTCGGCGAGCGCGGCCCGCACCGTTCCGAGGTACACGTCGCGCGACGGGATGACGACACGCCGCACATTGTCATGCCCGAGATACTCGCCAGCCGAAGCGGCGAGCTCCAGCAGCTCGATGATCGCCCAGCCGGCCGGTCCGGCTTCGATGCACAGCATCGACGGTCGTCGGCCGCCGTCTGCTGCGCGCCGTCGTCCCGACACGAGCCGCGCCGTCCGGTGGACGAGCGCAGCCAGCACCACACAGCAGCGATGACCAAGCCGCACCGTGAATGCGGGAAGCTGCGCATCGGCACGCCGTGCATCAGACGTCACGCGTCACGATCCTCCACCCGGGCACCACCACGCATGTTGCGCGTGTCACCGACGATGCGGGCCGGCACTCCGGCGGCGATCGCGTAGTCCGGCAGGTCGGACGTGACGACGGCATTCGCCGCCACGATCACGTTTCTGCCGATCGTCACAGGGCCGGTGATCATGGCCCCGGACGCAATCCAGCAACCATCGCCGATGCGGATGTCGTAGCCGGACGTCGGCACTTCCTCCTCGCCCCCGCCCCAGCCGGTGCCCGCGGCCGCCAGCGACGCGCGCATGCCGTCGACAAAGCGATGCCGTCCGGTCAACAGCATGACGTTGTACCCAAACGCACAGTGGTCACCGATGAAGATCGATCCACTGGACAGGTTACAGAGAGTGTTCGACAGCCCGACACGCTTGCCGAGGTGCAGGCGCCCCGCCGACCCGTCCACCCAGTGCGTGTTGTAGAAGAAGAACAGAAAGAATCGCACGATCGGCCGAAGCGGACCACGCAACTTGAGCTGCAGACGGTAGCGCAAACTCACGCTGCCCCCTGGACGCTCATGTCGGCAGCCCACCTCGACACACGCATCACAGGTACCCGTTGGCGCCGGCGACCTCGGGCGACACCCAGAGGCCGTTCCCCGTGTACAGCCGGCCCTGGGAGGTGTCGCGCGTGTCGTACAGGTTCACGAACTGATAGCCAGCCTCCTGCAGGAACGCCGCGATGTCCCAGAAGAACGCCTGGCCTTCGCGATAGGCGACGAAGAACACTTCGGCCAGCACCACGCGCACCCGGTGCTCGCGCAGCGCCTGCATCGCGCCGCGCAGCACTTCCAGGTCATACCCTTCCGCGTCCACCTTCAGCAGATCCACGCTGCTGATCCCTTCACGTGCCATGAGGCCGTCGATCGTCACCATCTGGACCGTGACCTGCTCGAGGATGTCATGGTCGCCCGAGGGCACCCGTTCACCGAGCCCCGCCACTGGTGGCAACACGCCGGCGACGGCGCTGGCACGCGTCGCATTGAAGGACGTCGTGCCCTCCACCGGTCCTGCGGCGGCCTGCACGCAGCTGGCCTGCATCGCGGTGCCTTCGTACCGTCCGGCACGCGCCTTCAGCAACGCAAAGGTGCCTGGGTTCGGCTCGAGCGCGATGTAATGCGCGCCACCGGCCAGGCGGCTCGCGGCAATGTCGAGCGTTTCACCGTTGTGTGCGCCCACGTCGATCACCACATGCCGGGCAGGCGCGAGTGGCGCCAGCAGCTCGAAGGCGCGGGCCATGCCTGCATCCGGCCACGGCTTGATTTCGTCAGATGCGGACTCGGCGGCACTCGTCATGGTCGATTCGATGATTGAAGGAAGTCGCAGGCAGCACGATGGCGCACGACGGTACCGCAGGAGCAGGTCAGCGACCGGGAGGCTACCACGCCGTCCATCCGCCGTCCACCGCAATGTTCTGTCCTGTCACGTACGAACTCATGTCGGACGCCAGAAAGGCCACGACACCACGAAAGTCGTCCTCGACGGCCATGCGCCGCAACGGCGTCCGGGCCGAGTAGCGCTCCACGAAAGAGGCTGGCTGGCCGCGCGCGATCCCGCCAGGCGTGATCGCATTCACTCGGACTGCGGGTGCAACGGTCGTCGCCATCCAGCGCGTGAGCTGCAGCAGGCCACCCTTCGACGCCGCGTACGCCGCGGGACTCGCCATGGCGGTGCCGTCGTACAGGCTCCAGTCGGGGCCTACGAGGCCATAGATGCTCGCGACGTTGATGATGCTTGGCCCCTGCGCACGCCGCATGGCTGGCAGCAACCCCTGCATGAGCTCGAACGCGGCCGTGAGATTCACCTCGAGCGCGCGCCGCCAGGTGTCGATGCGCTGCTCCTCGAGAGGTGTGGCCCAGCCGGCCAGTCCCGACGTGCCGACGAAGGCGGCATTGTTCACCAGCACCGACACACCCGCCGCATGCGCCCCGAGGCTGTCGATCAGCTCGCGACGCGCCGAGTCCGCCTCGAGATCACAAACGACCGTCTCGACCGTCGCACCACCTGTGGACATCAATTGCGCGGCGGCCGCAGTGAGGGCATCGGCATCACGATCCACCAACACCACGTCCGCACCGAGTTCCAGCAACGTCTCCGTGATGACACGTCCAAGATGGCCGGCGGCACCGGTGATCACCGCCCGACGTCCGTGCATCGACATCCGTGCTGCGAGAGGGCCGGTCATGAGGCACTCCGCGCATCGAACAGTGCCCGTGCGACGGCCAGGTCGAGCGGCACGTCGATGTCGATCGCCCGCTCGTCGGGGATGACGACCGCGCGCACCCTCCCGCTGAACATGTTCGGTGCCGAGAGCACGAACTCGGGCCGGGCGACATAGGCCACCGTCGCCATGTCGAACATCGGTGGCGCATCCTGCCGTCGGGTGACGCCCTGCGGGGGCTGCATCACCAGGTGCGCGCCTCCGTCCTCACCGATCTGGACCATGTTGAAGTACGGGTTCCGACGCGCGTGCGTGACGGTGATCACCATGTCGGGGCGCTCGCGCTCGAAGACGTCGAGACACTCCGCCACATCGGCAGCCTCGCGCAATGGTGCCGTGGCCGGCACCACCACCAGTGCGTCGGGCAGTGAGCCCATGGTGGTGCGCAGGTATTCGAGCGCGTGACGCCAGACGAGCCATTCGGAGGCGGTATCACTCGCCAGCTCGGCGGGCCGACGGAACGGCACCTCGGCGCCGGCGGCGAGCGCCGCCTCGGCAATGCCATCACCGTCCGTCGACACGATCACGCGCGAGATCCCGGGAACCGCGCGCGCCGCACCGATGGCCCGGGCGATCAGCGACTGCCCGCCGATCTCCGCCAGGTTCTTCCCCGGGATCCCTTTCGATCCGGCGCGCACACAGATCAACGCCACGGCCTGCATCATTCCTCCGTCAGCACGAAGTGACCGTCCGCCACGAGCGCGACGGTGCGGCGTGATTCCGACGAACGGCGCGCGGCATCGACCACACGCAACACGGCGAGGCCCGCATCGAGGTTCGCGCGCGGTGTGCGCCCAGTGTCGATGCAGGCGTACAGGTCGGCCCAT
This sequence comes from Gemmatimonadaceae bacterium, assembly GCA_031423355.1. GTDB lineage: Bacteria > Gemmatimonadota > Gemmatimonadetes > Gemmatimonadales > Gemmatimonadaceae > JACMLX01. Next base: position 66,468 of record JANPFJ010000121.1, read on the forward strand.
TCCGCCCGGTAGGTGGCGTCGCGCTCGGACGGTGCATCGCAACAGACCGTCCAGACACGGGTCGTCGCATCGAACTGCCGGACCGTGCCGCGCACACCGTCCCATTCAAGGGTGCCGTTTGTGCCGATCACGGTGCAGCGACGAACCACATCGCGACGCGCATAGTCGAGCGACACCGACGCCACCACACCAGGGGTGCCATCCGGTACACCGCCCGCTGGCGCGAACTGCAGCAGCAGGTTGGCGGTATCCTCGGTGTCGACGTCAAGATCGCTCAGGTGCGACAGCGTCGCGGTGACCGACGCCACGTCACCAAACAGCCAGAGCAGATAGTCCAGCTCATGGCTCAGTTCGAGCAGTGCACCGCCTCCGAGTTCGCGCCGGGCGGACACGGTCGTGCGATAGTCTGTATCCGGCCGCCAGTCAGGCAGGTACTGGCCAACCTCGGACCGAACACTCATGACCCGTCCGATCCCACCCGTCAGCACGGCATCGCGCAGCGCCACCAGGCTCTCGAGATGCCGCAGGTTGTATCCCACGGCCGCCGTGACACCAGCCGCCGCGACGGCGTCGCGGACGGCACGCGCTGTCTCGAGCCGGTCGGTGAGCGGCTTCTCGACCAGCAGATGCACCCCCGCCGCGGCCAGCCGTATCGCGATCTCGGCGTGATGTGTTGCCGGTGACGCGATCACCGCGATCGTCGGCGCGAATCGCAGCGCCTCGTCGATGGAGTGGTACATCATCACGCCATCGACATCGGCTCCGACCCGTCCGGCACTGGATCGCAGCACGGCGAACTGCGCATCTGCGAACAGTTCGCGCGCCACACGCAGGTGGCGGCGGCCGATGCTGCCCAGGCCGACCACCAGCACGCGCAGCGCACGCGTCGGACGCGACGACGGAACGCTCATGTCGCCTGCGACTCCTTCGCAAAGATGCCCGACAGCTCGCGATAATCTGCGGCGTGCCAGTCAGCCACGTCGAGCCCCTCGGTGATCAGGTCGCGCCGAGCGGACACGAACGACTCACCGATGAAGTTGAAGAGGTTGGCCGTGGCCACGGCGTCGACGGCGGGCACGCGGAATCCGGCAGCGATGTGCTCACTGCGTCCCACGCCACCGAGCAGGATGAGCGGCACTTCGGGTCGCACGCCGAGCGACGCGGTGACGTCCAGATCGAGTCCCATGCCGGTCCCGTCGCGACTCACCGACTGCAGGACCACTTCCCCTGCCCCATGTGCCACCACGTGCGGGACCCAGTCGGACAGCAGTGTGCCGGTGTCCCGCTGACCGTGCTCCACCACCACCGTTCGGACGCCGTCCGCACGCTCGATGTAGTCCACGCCGGCCACCAGGCACTGCCGGCCGAAGAACGCCGCGATGGCAAGGCACTGCGACGCCGCATCGGCGAACTGCGTATTCACGAGCACCTTGTCGGCCCCGTGACGAAGCAGGAGGGCGGCGTCCTCCACCGTGTGAATACCGCCGCCGGCCGTCAGCGGGATGAAGCAGCGACCGGCGATTTCGGAAACCGCCGACGCAAACGCGGCGGCGTCGCGCGGTCCGCGCGAGACATCGAGCACCATCAGCTCATCGAGTCCGCGCGAGACCGTCGCGAAATCATAATTGTTGAAGAGCCACTCGATCGTACCGACGGCCTGAAGCCGGTAGTTCCGGCTCAGCATGAAGCGGCCGCGATCGTACAGCAGCGTGAAGATGACGCGCTTCATGCGATCGCCCCGGATGGAAGGCGCAGGAAGTTGGCCAGCAGTCGCAGTCCGTTGGCCTGCGACTTCTCCGGATGAAACTGCACGCCGCAGATGTTGTCACGTTGCACCGCGGCCACGAACGGGAAGGTGTGCGCGCACATCGCCGAGTTCGTGTCGGGCACTGCGTCGCGCCGTGCGAACGAATGCGTGAAGTAGAACATCGAATCCGGGGCCAGGCCATCGAACAGGCCCGTTGGGGCAAAGCCGGTGACCGGCGCAAACCCGACATGCGGTACGCGATACGATCCGCCGGTCTCCGACTCGAGCCGAACCAGACGGCCGGGCAGCAGCCCGGTTCCGTTGCGCTCGCCCTCGGCGCTTCCCTCGAAGAGCAGTTGCATCCCGAGGCACACACCCAGCAGGGGGCGGCGCTGGGTGAGGGCGAAGTCGCGCAACGGCTGCAGCAGTCCCTGCTCGTGCAACTGCCGCGACGCCGGGTCGAAGGCGCCGACTCCGGGCAGGATGAGGTGCGACGCTGCGGCGACCCGAAGAGGGTCCGCCGTCACTTCGAACGGCGCACCGAGGAATCGCAGCGCGGAAGAGAGCGAGAAGATGTTCGCAGTGCCCATGTCGAGCACGACGACATGTCGGCTCACGTGACGACGAAGCGTGGACGCCAGCGTCCGTCGACCTTCTCGAAGAGCTGCGCGTTCGCGTAGCGGTCGAGCACGGCGTCGAACTCGGCACGCGTCATCCGGTAGTACTCGAGGTACAACTCGATGTACTCCTCCGGATAGTGACCGTCGTACAACCGGACGAGGTTCACGGCCTGCGCACGATCCATCGCGCCGCGACGCACCTCGATGCACGCGTCCTGGTTGGCGCGGCCAAAGCCGAACTTGAGGTACATCAGGTACGTGTGCAGCGCGTACAGCGCCTGGTCATTCTGCGAGAAATTGGTGAAGGTGCCGCTGTTGCTGCCATCGGCCTCACGCAACCCGCAGTGTTCCTTCGCCACGAGGTAGTTGCGATAGGGGTCCCAGTTCTCGAAGTACGACCAGTGCGTCATCTCGAGTACACGACCACCAAGGTCCGCCTCGTTCGGAAAGCGGAAGAAGTACTGGTCGCCGTCACTCACCCCCGATGACGACAGCACCTTCTCGTAGCCTCCCTCGAGATAGATCCGCTGCATGTACGCGACGTCGTAGATCGGGCGTTCTGCCGTCTCGGATGTGCCGCCGTACTCGACTTCGCCATCCTCACCATAGAAAATCAGGTCGATGCCGAAACGCGCCGCCGTACGGAGCACACCTGCCTGAATCGCGATCAGCCAGCCGTAGTAGGGAAAGCCCATCTCGATGAAGCCGGTGCGGTTGAGCACGCGCATCGCTTCAGGATTCGGGTTGACGCTGATGTGGTTGAATCCGCTGGCGATGAAGGCCTTCAGGTTCTCCTCGCCGAGCGGCAACGCGAGCGCCGGTGTCACCGTGACGGCCAACGGATGCATCCCGTACTTCGTCTTCAGCGTGTGCGCCACGTACGACCCGTCCTTGCCACCGCTCACCGGCACCACGCAGTCGAACGGGCCACGACCGCGATGACGATCGAGCAGCGCATCCAGTTCACGGCCGCGCGACGCCCAGTCGAGGGTCTGCTTCCGTTCAGCCCAAATACATGCGTTGCACCAGCCCCGCGCATCATAGCCGATCCGGGGACGCGTGGACATGCTGACGCAGTTACTGCACCAGCGAAGGTCGAGCTGAATGTCACTCATGGTCGGTGGGGTCGACGGTCGTCAGCATCTGGGCGCGATCAAAGTCGTCCTTGCGGCCGACATCGAGCCATGGCTCGTGCATGGGATACGCGATCGTGCGCTCACCCGCCGCACGCAACCGCATGAACAACGTGGGCATGTCGCAGCGCTGCCCCGGCTCGAGCGTCGCCAGCACGCGCGGGTCGAGCACGTACACGCCGGCGTTGATGTGCGTGCGCACCACAGGCTTCTCCTCGACCTCGAGGATGTCGATGCCCGACGTGCGCACCACACCGAACGGATGCTGCCACTCGTGGCTGCGCACCGCCATCGTCGCCGCCGACCGATGCAGTCCGTGAAAGTCCACGAGCTCCGACAGCCGCACATCCGTGATCACATCGCCGTTCATCACCACGATGGGCGCCAGTGTGCCGGTCGGGAGCAGCGACAGCGCGCCGGCCGTGCCCAGCGGCGCGTCTTCCCGCAGGTAGGTGATGTTGACACCCAGTCGTGTGCCATCGCCGAAGTAGTCTTCGATCATGTGGCCGAGGTAGTGCACCGCCACGGCGAACTTGCGGAAGCCCTCTGCCTTCGCACGTCGGATGATGTGCTCGAGCATCGGTCGCCCGCTCACGCGGAGCAATGGCTTGGGGCACGCTTCGGTCAGTGGCCGCAGTCGCGTGCCGAGCCCCCCCGCCATCAGCACGACCGTGTTCTCGAGCGACGGCGTGCCCGACACTTCCTGCCACAGGTGCAGCCCGACCACGCGACGCTGCCCATCGACCACCGGCAGATGCCGCACGTTGTTGGCCAGCATCATGTCGAGTGCGCCATCACGCGTCAGACCGGACGGCACGACGAACGCATCCTTGTGCATGATGTCGCGCACCGGGCTCGCCAGCGTCAGGCCGCGCAGCAGGCCACGACGCACGTCGCCGTCGGTGACGGTGCCCTCCAGCACCATGTCGCCTGAAACAATGAGCGCGATCTGCAGCGCCGTGTCATTGAGCGAGCGGACGACGGCCTCGATCGTGTCCTCGACCGGTACCGTCGCACGGCGCCAGAGTTCGGGTGTGTCAGTCATCGGCCGTCAGCGCCAACACTCCACCGGGAACGTCATGAAATTCCTTGGATGTAAGACCAACCAGCTCCACGGTGCGCAGCACGTCGACCACGCGCTCGGCGGCACCGCCATCGCCATACGGATTCTCGACCTGCTGCAACGCTGCGCGGAATCCGTCCGACAGAAGCTGCCCAAGCGCCGCGATGATCTCGTCCCGCCGCGGTGCACAATCGATCACACTCGAGGCACGAAGCCTCCCGTCCTGTCGTCGCCCGACGTTCACGGTGCCGATGCCCAGCGCAGGTGCCTCGATCAGTCCGCTCGAGGAGTTCCCGACGACCCCGTCGCTGAGCGCAACCAGTGAAAGATAGCGCCGAAAGCCGAGGGACGAGAAGGCCCATACGGTCGCGCGGGACGCGGCAAAGGCCTCGATCCGCGCCCGGATCGCCGCGTTCCCGACATCCGCATTCGGAAGCGTGAATGCGAGGTGCGTCTCCGCAAGCGTCGCCAGCGCCTCCAGCAAGGCCTCGAGCTCGGCCTCGCCATGCGCGGCATCCAGCGTCACGGGATGAAAGGTGACCACCAAATTGCGCGGGCCGAATTCGAACCCCGTCTCGCGGCTGAACGCGTCGCGATCCAGTCGCGGCGTGTGCCGGGCCAGATCCACGCCCATCCCCCCGACGAGATGCACATGACGCGGCGTCTCGCCCATCTGTACCACACGCCGGCGATAGGGCTCCGCGGCAACGAAATGCAGCTGCGACAACTTCGTGATGGCGTGCCGGATCGCATCGTCGACGGCACCCGCCGAGATCTCGCCGCCGTGGATGTGGGCCACCGGAATGCACATCACCGCCGCCGCGCTGGCAGCGGCAAGGATTTCGTAGCGATCGCCGAGCACGACGATCACGTCCGGCGCGAGCGTCTCGAACGCCGTCGCGAAGCCGGTGACCGCCTGCCCCATCGCGCGCACCGTGTGGGCCGGCGAGTCACCCGAGAGCTCGATCGGAACACGCCACGCGACCGGCACGCCAGCGTCCTCGATCTCAGTCACCGTCGTGCCATGCGTCGCGGAGAGGTGCGCGGCGGTGACCACGACCTGACACGCGACCTCTGGCGCCGCACGCAACCCCTCGATGACGCGCGAGAGCAGACCGAAGTCGGCCCGACTGCCCGTCACCACTGCGATCCGTCGAGGGGTCACAGCTCGATCATCTCGTCGGCCACGAAATCTCGCCGTGCGGTTCGTCCGATCACCTCGTCCCATCGCATCGGCGACACACCGCTCCCTGGCCGTTTGACGGCAAGATCGTCGGTTGTGAGTACTGTGCCGACTGCGATGTCCCGCGCGGCCACGATCGACTTCCGGGCCGGGATCCGGTTCGCGGCCTCTCGCGGCGTCGGGCCCTTCAGCCCCGTGCCGAGCGCCCGCTCCACATTGCGAATCGCCATCACCAGTGCACGAAACTCTCCTGGCTCGAGACTGGCTGCGTGGTCCGGACCCTCCGCCGCGGTATCGAGCGTGAGATGCTTCTCGATCACCGTCGCCCCGAGTGCCACTGCCGCCACCGACGCCTCGATGCCAGCGGTGTGATCGGAGAACCCGACCGCCACGCCGAACGCCGTGCCAATCGCCTGCATCGCGCGGAGGTTGACGTCGTCGAGCGACGCCGGATAGTCCGTCGTGCATTGCAGGACGGTGAGCGCGCTGCGCGGCGTTCCGGCCGCCAGCAAGGCGCCGACGGCCGCTTCGATGTCGCCGAGCGTCGCCATGCCGGTGGAGAGGATCACCGGTCGGCCCAGCGCACCGATCCGACGCAGCATCGGCAGGTTCGTGATCTCGCCCGACGGCACCTTGTAGCGCGCCATGTTCAGCGAGAGGAGCAGGTCGAGACTCTGGTCGTCGAACGCCGTCGACAGGAACTCGATGCCACGCGCCTGACAGTGCGTGAGAATTGTCAGATGCGCCGCCGCGTCGAGTTCGAGCCGCGCCAGCATGTCGCGCTGCGCCCCCGCCGATTTCGTCTGGCGTTCCTGATAGGCGGCCTTCGGAGCGGCGGACGTCGCCAGCCGGTCGGCGCGAAATGTCTGGAACTTCACCACATCGGCGTCGGCTGCCACGGCAGCATCGACCAGCGCACAGGCGGTGGCCACGTCGCCGTTGTGGTTCACGCCCGCCTCGGCGATGATCAGTGTTCGCATCACCAGCTCCTCGTGACCATGACCGTGGTGTCATCAGGCACGTCGCGTGTGATGACCTGCCCCAACCCGACGATGCACCGGGCGCCGATCCGCGTGACCTGCGTGACCACGGTACCGCTCCCGATGAACGTTCCTTCGCCAACCTGCACGCCACTGTTCAGGCGTGCACCGGTGGACACATGGCAATGCGACGCGATGCGGCTGCCGTGCTCGACAAGGGCCATCGTGTTCACGATGCAGTTCTCGCCGACGACCGCCGACGCGTTCACCACGGCACCGTGCATGACGATCGTTCCGGCCCCGACACTGGCATGGCGCGAGACGTGCGCGAGCGGCGACACGATCGCCGGCAGTTCGGCGCCGGAGGCGCGTGCCGTGTGGAAGAGTCGCGTGCGAAGCGCGGCGCTCCGGATCTGGCCGACCGTCACCAGTACATTCGGAACTTGTTGCACCCAATCAAAGAGCGCTCCGTCGTCGCCGAGGACCGGATAGCCCAGGACCGACGACCCGATTTCGTCGGCCGTGCCGAGCAGCCCCACGATCTCGAAGGCCCCCGCACGCTCGATCACATCGATGCACGACTCGGCATGTCCCCCGGCGCCCAGCAGCAGCAACCTGGCGCGCGCCATCAGACGGGCAACACTGGCACCCCGAGCTGCGCGCTGCTCGGCAGGTTGATGATGCGCGCCGACAGCGACTCGGCCGTCGAGAGGTCCGCCCGCGGGCACGCGCTGAAGTGGGCAAGCCCGTGCAGCAGCTCCCACGCGGGACGGGTGTGATAACCGGCGGCGTGCGACGCGGCAAGGATGGTGTCCCGCATCGCGCGACCGCCGCGCTCGACCAGCAGCGTCTGCAGCCAGTAATTCGACCGCGAGCCCTCCGGCTCGCGAAACAGGCGTACGCCGTCGATACCCGCGAGCGCCGTGGCGTACTGCTCCGTCAGCGCGCGCTTGCGCTCCACGAACCTGGGCAACTGCTCGAGCTGCGCACAACCGAGCGCCGCGTTCAGGTTCGGCAGTCGGTAGTTGTATGCGACCATGTCATGTCGATACTCCCACGCGTGCGGCAGCTTGCCGGTGGTCGTCAGGTGCTTGGCACGACGCGCGAGCTCGGGGTCGGCGGTCATGATCGCGCCGCCACCGCCGGTCGTGATCGTCTTGTTGCCATTGAAGCTGAGCGTACCGAGCAATCCGAAGGTGCCGGTGTGCAGGCCGCGATATGTGCTGCCCAGCGATTCCGCCGCGTCCTCGACCATCACGAGTCCGAACTCCTGCGCCACGTCCAGCAACCCGGACAGGTCCACCGGGTGTCCGAACGCATGCATCGGCACCACGGCCCGGATCGGCCGGCCCGTCTCGCGATTCCGCAACCCGTCAGGCCCGGACGTCGCGATCGTGCTCAGGTGCGCACGCAGCGCGGAGGCAGAAACGCCGAGCGTGGATTCCTCGACGTCGATGAAGTGCGGCACGGCGTCGCAATACCGGATCGCATTCGCAGTCGCAACGAACGTCATCGTCGGCACCAGCACTTCGTCGCCCGGACGGACGCCCGCCAGCAGCAGCGCGACGTGCAACGCCGCCGTTCCCGTTCCGGTGACGATCACATGCGGGCACCCGGTTGCTGCGGCCAGTTCGCGCTCGAAGCGATCGACGAAGGCACCGACCGACGAGACGAACGACGAATCGATCGTCTCCTTCACGTACGCCCATTCGTTCCCGGCGAACAGTGGTTCGTGCAGCACGGCGCGGTGCGGCCCGATCACAGTGCGCAACGCGTCAACCACGCCGGACGCCAGCGACTCCATCGCCGCGGGCTCCGTCATACCACGTACCGTGCCGTACGATACATGGCCAGATTGTCAGGATTGCCGAACCACTCGATCGTCTGTGCCATCCCTTCGCGCAGTCCCGCCGCGCCCTGACGTTCCGGCTGCCATCCCCACCACGCGCGCGCGCGACTGTTGTCGGCGCAGAGGCGCTCGACTTCGCTCGCACCGGGACGCAGCCGCTCCGAGGCGGTGATGATCGGCACCTCCCGACCCACGAGTTCCATGATCAATTGCGCGGTCTCGCCGATCGTCACTTCGTAGCCGGTCCCGAGATTCGCAACGTCACCAACACCCGCCGTACTCGTGAGCGCGGCGATGAAGCCTGCCGCGGTGTCGGTCACGAAAGTGAAATCACGCGTCGGGTGAGTCGAGCCGAGATGGAGTTCCGTCGCCCCGGCCAGCAGCTGGCCGATGATCGCCGGAATGACGGCGCGCGCCGACTGCCGCGGCCCGAAGGTGTTGAACGGCCGGATCACCGTGACCGGCAGGCCGAATGATGCGGCGAAAGAGATCGCAAGTTGGTCGGCACCGATCTTGGACGCCGCGTACGGCGACTGCGCGTTGAGGGGATGCGCCTCGGTGATCGGCACGAACTGGGCTGTGCCGTACACTTCGCTCGTGGACGTGTGAACGATCCGCGTCACACCGGCATCGCGACAGGCGAGCAGGACGTTCAACGTGCCGGTGATGTTCGTATCGACGTACGCGTCGGGCGCGCTGTACGAGTACGGAATGGCGATCAGCGCCGCGAGGTGCAGCACCGCCTCCATGCCCTTCACGGCGCGCCGCACATCCTCCGCGGAGCGGATGTCGCCAGCCACGACTTCGAAACGTCCCGCCACATCCGGCGCGCACCGATCGAGCCAGCCCCACGAGCCGAGTGAGTTGTAGAGCACCAGCGCCCTGACCTCGTGTCCGGCTCGGACCAGCGCTTCCGTCAGATGCGACCCGATGAATCCATCGGCACCAGTGACCAGGACCTTCACGTCATCTTCTCCATTGCATGAGGGCGCAATCGCCGTCGACTGCCCCCGAATTTTCCCGCACCATCCCTGCACCACGTGACACAGGCCACGGCCGGCACCATCATACCGCGGCCGCGCGCCGCCGCCGGAGGCCCGGAACGAGATCGCCCAGCGACCGGAAGAAGCGCGCCGCGGCGGTGTCACCGCCCCGTGCCAGCCGCTCCCACGCCGCCGTCACTGCGATCAGGAAGGCCCCGAGTGCAATGCCGATCAGTCCACCAAAAATGCCACGACGGATCAGCCCCCGCGGCTCCGGCCGCGCTGGGAGCAACGGCGCCTCGACGACCGCCACGTTCGGGATGTCGCGCACTTCGCGGATCAGCGCCTCCTCCCGCGACTGTGCCAGTCCGCTGAGTACCTGCTGCTGCAGATCCACGTCACGCTGGATCCGATCGTGCTCGAAGCGGAGATCCGGGGAATTCGTATAGTCACGATTCCGGCGCAGGAAGACGGCCAGCCTAGCCTCGGATGCCTCGAGTTCCTTCCGCTGGGACGCCAGACGCGTTTCCACGAACCGGCGCTCGGCCGATGCCTGATCGCGTCGCAAGTTCAGATGAAACTTGACGAGCTCGTCAGTAAGTCGGCGCGCGATGCTCATCGAAACTTCTGGCTGCTTCGTCGTGACGAGCACACTGACGAGGCCGGTTTCCTTCGCGACGTTGACCCGGAGTGCACGACCGAGGGCTCGGACCCCTTCCTCACGGCGGATCGCGGGTGCCGCCGAATCGACCTCGAGTGCATCGAGCAGCGCGACACGCCCCGCAGCGCCGCCGATCGTCAAGGGGATCGTGTCCTGCAGCAGTCCCCGCAGGATCGTCGGCGACGCGATCAGTTCACCGAGCAGCGCCGGGCTGGACAGCGCATTACCCGACGCCGGGAGGGCCACGCCGAACTGGCCGGCGATGCCTCGCAGACCGGATAGCTGTGACGCGTCGGTCCCCGTGCCCTGCGCCACGAAGGACGTCCGCACGGCATAATGCCGATCACCGACGAAGATCACGAGCCCCGTCAGCAGCCCGCCCAGAACGCCCGAGAGCAGCAGGCTCCGCCGACGCTCGAGCAGGGTCAGGCCGATCTCGTAGAGCACCGCAGACTCGGACGCGAACGCGATGTCCGTCTGCGGCACATCGGATTCGGGTTTCGCGGTTGACGTCGAACGCAGATCGACCACAGGTCAGGCGCGCGGCGGAGAATGTGGAGGTGCGAACGCGCACGATGACACTGCCGTGCGCAACTCTGTGAACGTAACACCGCCGCGACGCTTGATGAAGCCAGCAGCGGGTCACCTTGCGTGCACCACGACCACCGCAGCACGTCGCCTGACGCTGCACGGCGGAACGCGCGCGCCGCCGTAGAGCCCGCGGCGAACAGCACAATACCCGCAGCGGTGCTTAATTCGGTGGGTAATTCCTCCATTCTACCCGCACCGCCCACCAACTTCCCCGCACTGCCCGACCATGCACATCGTCGTGCTCAATCAGGATTTCCTTCCGGAGACGGGCGCCGGTCCGGCGCGTATCTCCGAACTTGCGGCGGAGTGGCAGGCTGCAGGACACACGGTCTCGGTGATCTGTGGTTTCCCCAATCGACGCATGCCGGGGCAGCGCGATGGTGTCATCCCCGCGGCATATCGGGGGCGGGCGTTCATGACCGAGACGCTCAATGGCGTCACGGTCCATCGCTCGTGGCTGTATACGACACCGCAGCGCGGCTTCGGGCACGTCCTCGCGAGCTACCTCACGTTTGCGGCGTCCGCGCTGGCCACCGCGCTGGCACGCGTGCCAAAGCCGGATGTCCTGATCGCGAGCGGCCCGCCCTATTTCCAGCAGTTCTCCGGCGCGATCGCCGCCATGCTGCGTGGCACCCCGATGGTGCTCGAGGTTCGCGACATGTGGCCCGACTACCTCGTGGAAATGGGTGTCGTCCGCCTACCGTTGCTCACCTCCGGACTGTTTGCGTCGGAGCGATGGCTGTGCAACCGGTCGAAAGCGATGGTGGTGGTCACCGAATCGTTCCGCCAACGATTCATCGCCAAGGGCATCGCTGCCGAAAAGATCACGGTGATTCCGAACGGTGTCGACACGAGTCGCTACTACGCCTCCGACGAAACGCTCCCGCTGGCGCGAGGCGACTCGACAACCGACGGGCCGCTGATCGGGTACCTCGGCACCTTCGGCGCAGGGCAGGGACTGCTGGCCGTGATTCAGGCAGCGCGCATTCTGCATCAGCGTGGCGTGCGCGCGCGGTTCATCCTCGTCGGCGATGGATCGGACCGCGCCCTGCTCGAAGCCGACCTCGCCGCGAGCCCCGTGCCGGGCGTCACGTTGCACGACCCGATCACCCGCGACGCTACCCGCGCGTTTTACAACAGCTGCGACATCGTGCTCGTTCCCCACGCTCCGCTCCCGATTCTCAAGGACACCGTGCCCTCCAAGATCTTCGAGGTCATGGCCTGCGAGCGCCCGCTGCTTGCAGCCCTTGGCGGCGAAGGGGCCCGCATCGTCGAACGCTCCGGAGGCGGACTGCTCGCGTCGCCGGGCGATGCCGCGTCGATCGCAGAGGGCATCGTGCGAATACAACAGCTGTCGCAGGCAGATAAGGACAGCATGGGACGATCTGGGCGCGCCTTCGCGACCCGAGAATACGATCGGGTTCGGCTCGCCCAGCGCTATCTCACCCTGCTCCAGCGCGTGGTGCGATAGCGGCTCGCGCGACGCAAGCGAGGACAGCGGGCATGGAGCATGCTCGCTCATTGCAACGATCAGGCCTTTTCATCGGCATCGCCGCCGATTCTTGTGTCAGCGAGGCCCGTGCGCCCGATCCGTGCCGCAACCGTCGCGGAATCGGTGATCTGAAGTTACCGTTCTCACTATCATGCAAGTTGTGACCTGACCACGCTTTGCGTGGTAGGTGACGAAAACGCATCTGGTCGTCGGAGTTGACCAGATTGGATTTCTCAAACCGTACCTCCATGCCGGGTGTTGTAACACCCCAGTCCGTAACGCGCGTCACGACGACGCGAACGCGGGTGCTCGTCGCGGCCGACCTGATCGGCTCGTTCTGCGCGACATTCTTCGCGTTTCTGGCCCGCTTCGAGGGCTGGCCGCCGCCGGTGCAGTATGGGCCGCTCTTCCTCGAGTACGGCCTCGCCGCCTGTGTCCTGCGCGTGACGGTCTTCTACTTCACGGGCGCGTATTCGCAGGCCTGGCGATATGCCAGCGTCCGTGAGGCGGTCCTGCTGGCGTACACGGGAATGATTGCCTCGATCCTGACCGGCGCCGCCGGGCGATTGGTGGTGCTCGACAGCGGCACCGCCGTCCCGTGGTCGATTCTGCTGCTCGATACGACCCTGTTCATGGGTGCGGCCATCAGCATCCGCCTGCTTGCCCGCGCTCGCCGCCAGAGTGCCTTTGGCCGGACCAAGCCAGCGCGAGATGGTCGCCGAACGCTCATCGTCGGAGCCGGGTCGGCCGGCCAGCTGGTTGCCCGCGAGCTGAACGACAGCACCCGCACCGGCATGGTCCCGTTCGGCTTTCTGGACGATGATCCGACGCTGCAGGGTAAACGCATCCTGGGTCTCCCCGTCCTTGGTTACACCAGTGACATGGTCGACATCGCCAAGGCTGCCAGCCTCGACCTCGTCGTCATCGCCACCCCCTCCGCCCCCGGCTCCTTCATTCGCAAGATCGTCCAGCTCGCCCGCGAAGCCGGCGTTGAAGCCCGCACGGTGCCCGGCCTGGACGACCTCCTCAGCGGACGCGTCTCCATCGCCGCCCTCCGTCAGGTCCAGATTGGCGATCTCCTTCGCCGGGAACCGGTGGAAGTCGACCTCGAAGGCCTCAAGTCCATGGCCGCCGGCCGCACGATCCTCATCACCGGCGCCGGTGGTTCGATCGGCAGCGAACTCTGCCGCCAGATCTCGACTCTCCAGCCAGGCCACATCATCCTGCTCGGCCACGGCGAGAATTCGATCTTCGAGATTCACGCCGAGCTGGTTGAACGGTTCCCCGATGTCAGGACGGTCCCGATCATCGCCGACGTGAAGGACGCTGAACGCATCCATCGCATCTTCCAGGACTGGCGCCCGTTCGCGGTCTTCCATGCCGCGGCCCACAAGCATGTGCCGCTGATGGAAGACAACGTCATCGAAGCGGTACTCAACAACGTCGTCGGCACGCGCAACGTGGTCACCAGCGCGCTCGATTCCGGCGTCCAGCACTTCGTCCTCGTCTCGACCGACAAGGCCGTGCGGCCGGCGAACATCATGGGTGCCACCAAGCGCGTGGCAGAAATGATCGTCTGTCATGCGGCGCATACCCATCAGGCGCACTTCATGGCCGTGCGTTTCGGCAACGTGCTCGGCAGCCGCGGCAGCGTGGTGCCGACATTCATGCGACAGATCCGCAATGGCGGCCCGATCACGCTCACGCACCCGGACATGCGTCGGTTCTTCATGACGATTCCGGAGGCGACGCGACTGGTGCTGCAGGCGGGCGCAATCGGCTCGGGCGGGGAAGTGTTCTGTCTCGACATGGGCGAGCCGGTGCGCATCTACGACCTGGCGCTCGATCTGATCCGCCTCTCCGGTCTCACCGAAGGCGAAGATATCGAGATCGTCTTCAACGGGGTTCGACCCGGTGAGAAGTTGTACGAGGAGCTGTTTTTCTCCGGTGACGAAGTGCTCAAGACCTCGCATCCGAAGATCATGAAGGCACGCTACGATGCCCCGGACCTGCGCGTCTACATGCAGATCGTCCAGCTGATCGAGTCCGCGATGCGCAACGCCAGCGATTCGTACCTGCGTCGCAGCCTGGAGGAGATCGTGCCCGACTTCGAATCACCGGGCCGCGTCATGCGCACGACCCCGACGTCGGAAGTGATCGAACGCACACCGATCGCGATGGGTGTGGCGCGAGGCTGAACCCTCGCGCCGCGCGTCGAGCACTCGGGATCAGACGCCGTAGTACTTCCGATACCACTCCACAAAGCGCCCGACACCCACCTCGATCGGCGTCGCGGGCGTGAACCCGGTGTCGTTCGTCAGCGCTTCCACATCGGCATAGGTTGCCGGCACATCGCCCATCTGCATCGGCAGCATGTTCTTCTGCGCCGTGCGGCCCAGCGCCTTCTCGATCGTCTCGATCAGGTACATCAGTTCCACAGGGTTGTGGTTGCCGATGTTGTAGAGCCGATAGGGCGCATTGCTGGTGCCGGGATCGGGATCAGCGCCATCCCAGGCCGCATTCGGCGATGCGATACGATCACTGGTTCGGACAACGCCTTCGGCGATGTCATCGATGAACGTGAAATCGCGCCGCATCTGCCCGTTGTTGAACACGTCGATCGCACGACCCTCGAGGATCGCCTTGGTGAACAGAAACATCGCCATGTCGGGCCGACCCCATGGCCCGTAGACCGTGAAGAAGCGGAGCCCGGTGGTCGGCAGCTTGTACAGATGACTGTACGTGTGCGCCATCAGCTCGTTCGCCTTCTTCGTGGCCGCATAGAGCGACAGCGGATGATCCACGTTCTGGTGCACGCTGAACGGCATCGCGGTGTTCGCGCCGTAGACGCTCGAGGACGATGCATACGTCAGATGCTGCACACCGTTGTGGCGGCACCCTTCGAGGATGTTGGTGAACCCGACGATGTTGCTGTCGATGTACGCGTGCGGATTTTCGAGCGAGTAGCGCACGCCGGCCTGCGCGGCCAGATGAATCACCTTGTCGAACCGGCCACCCCGAAAGAGCGCCTCCATCCCCGGCCGATCCGCCACATCGAGCTTCTGGAACGAGAAGCCTGCCCGCCCCGTCAGCCTCGCGAGCCGGGCATCCTTCAGTGTGGGATCGTAGTAGTCATTGAGATTGTCGATGCCGACGACCTCGTCACCGCGCTCGAGCAGCGTGATGGCAACGTGTGAGCCGATGAAGCCGGCCGCGCCGGTAAGCAGAAATCGGGTCATGACGGACAGTGGATCGAAATGAGTAACGCGGCGCCGTGGCTCAGCGTGCTTCCTGCTGGGCGAGCGCCATGTCGGCATCGCACATCATCTGCACGAGCCCGCGGAACGACACCTTGGGCTCCCAGCCAAGGACGCGCTTGGCCTTGGCCGGGTCACCGAGCAGCAGGTCCACTTCGGCCGGCCGCAGGTGGCGAGGATCCTGCGTCACGACAGCGCGCCAGTCGAGATCGAGATACTCCGCGGCCACGTCCAGGAACTCCTGCACCGTGTGCGTTTCGCCAGTCGCGATCACGAAGTCGTCGGGTTCGTCCTGCTGCAGCATGAGCCACATCGCCTCGACGTAATCCCCGGCGAAACCCCAGTCGCGCTTGGCATCGAGATTTCCGAGCGCGAGGGAATTCTGGACGCCGGCTTTGATGCGCGTCAGGCCACGCGTGATCTTGCGCGTCACGAAGTTCTCGCCGCGCCGCGGGCTCTCGTGATTGAAAAGAATCCCGCAGCTCGCGGGGAACCCGTAACTCTCCCGATAGTTCACCGTCAACATGTGCGCATAGACCTTGGCGCAGGCATACGGGGAGCGCGGGTAGAATGGCGTCGACTCGGACTGCGGCACTGCCTGAACGAGGCCGTACTGTTCGCTGGAACTCGCCTGATAGAACTTCGGCTTGATCCCGAGGCTCCGCATCGCCTCGAGGAGCCGCAGTGTGCCAGTCGCCACGACATCCGTGGTGTACTCTGGCACATCAAAGCTCACGCGAACATGACTTTGCGCGCCGAGGTTATAGACCTCATCCGGCACGACCGACGCCAGCACGCGCTGCAGCGACGATGAGTCACCCAGATCGCCATAATGCAGTTGCAGGTGCTTGCCTGACGAGATGTGCGGCTGTTCATAGAGCGGATCGATGCGGCCGGTATTGAACGTGCTGGCGCGCCGGACGATACCATGGACTTCGTAGCCCTTCGCGAGCAGAAACTCGGCCAGATACGAGCCATCCTGACCGGTGATTCCGGTGATCAGCGCCTTGCGTGGAGACATGAAGGAGTCAGTGAGATAAGTCAGGCCTGCAGACCGCCCGCAGACCGAATTCAGTACGGTGAAGCTACGCCGACAGATTCCGACCAGCCACTGCCGCCACGCCGGATGGCAGCGTCAGCCCCTCAGCCTTTGACGAGGACACCTTCACGCTCGAGACGCCCGCGAAGGACGGCGTCGATCCGCACGCGCACGAGCAGGTCCTCGCCCTCCGCAGCCTGCTCGAGCACTTCACCCTGCCGATAGAGCGTCGAGAGCAGCTTCCCATTCGCCACCGGAACGCGGACCTGCACGATCGGGCGCACCGCACGCACGCCATCCCGAAGTCGGGCCCGCAGCGGTTCCAGTTCCTCGAATCGCTGGGCCGATACAAAGAGCGAGTCCGGGATCAGGTTGCCGACACGCGTCCGAACGGCCTCGTCAACGTCGGGTGAGAGCAGGTCCATCTTGTTGAAGACATGCACCAGCGGCGTGTCGATCGCACCGAGCTCGGTCAGCACCTCATCGACCACCAGACGGTGTTCTTCCCAGCTCACGTGACTCGCATCCACCACGTGGAGCAGCAGGTCCGCTTCCCGCACTTCGTCCAGCGTCGCCCGGAAGCTGGCCACCAGATGATGTGGCAGCTTGCGGATGAAGCCGACCGTGTCGGTCAGCAGGCAGTGGTACCCTTCCCCGAGGTCCACATCGCGCGTGAGCGGATCGAGCGTCGCAAACAGCCGGTCCTCCACATACACATCCTCCGAGCCGCTGAGTGTGCGCAGGATCGAGCTCTTGCCGGCATTGGTGTACCCGACCAGCGAGACACGGAATGCCCCTTCACGATGCGCGCGCAGGGTCTCGCGGTGGCGCGTCACGTCCTGCAGTCGTTCTCGGAGCACGCGGACACGATGACCGATCAGCCGTCGGTCCGTTTCGAGCTGCGTTTCACCGGGGCCACGCATCCCGATGCCGCCCCGGAACTTTTCGAGGTGCGACCACATCTTCGTCAGCCGTGGCAGCATGTAGTTCAGCTGCGCCAGCTCCACTTGCATTCGGGCCTCGCTGCTGCGTGCGCGCGTGGCGAAGATATCGAGAATCAGCTCCGCCCGATCCATCACGCGCTTACCGACGATCTGCTCGATGTTCTTGCCCTGCGTGGGGCTGAGCTCGTCGTCGAAGATCACCAACGTGGCATCTCTCTCGTTGGCCAGCTCGCGCAGCTCTTCCAGCTTGCCGCTGCCGAGGTAGGTACCCGAATGCGGCTTGTCGATCTGCTGCGTGAGTGTCCCGCAGATCTCCGCACCCGCCGTGTCGGCCAATCGGGCGAGCTCAGCCAGATGCTCGTCGACCTGATGTCGCGCCGCGGTCCGCTTGCGCGGTGCTCCCACCAGCAGCGCCCGCTCCGTCGGCGGCGTCAGGGTGATTGAATCACGTGCGATGATACACCTCGTCTACTGCCGGAATGTCCTGGTGGCGTCGAACCGCCCGCCCTCGTTGAATTCGCGGGCAAATGTGCCAACGAACGACTTCAAGGTAACGTCGCCGATGAGACGATACGGGATCTCGCCGCCACGAAGCAGGCGCGGGCCGATCGACTGCAGCGCGCGAAATCCGACGCGGACCGGAAGCCGCACGATCATCGAGTCACGCTTGGCGATCGAGAATCCACTGTCCAGCGCCCCCGCACCGATCTCCAGGCTGTCCACCAGGAGCCGGTACCGAAGCTGAGACGCCCCGAGTGCGTAGGCATTCGGATTCTGGATGTTCAGCAGCACCTCGAGTTCTGCCCCATCAAGGGCCACCCGCCGGACGCCGACCCCTCGAAAGCTCACGTCGGGCTGCGTAAACACCGCCCGCGCCGCGGTGGCGCAGCCGACCAGCCCGGCGCTGAGCAGCAGCGCGGCGCAGACCACGACTCGTCGCACATCGTTCACCCGCATGCAGCCTCCGGTAATTCCTGATTGGGTGCGCGCACCGTCAGCGGCCATCCTGGGGCGTCGAGCCATCCGACGCCTGATCAGCGCGCTCAGCCACTCGCGTGGCCCACCACTCCATCCGTTTCGCGATCTCCTTCTCGTACCCCAGCGTCGACGGTTCGTAGTACACCGTACCCGCAATTTCGTCCGGCAGATGCGAATGCGATGGCACGCCGCCCGGTTGCGCGTGCGCGTACTGGTACGATGCGCCGTAGCCCAGCGACTGGTGCAACTTCGTCGGGGCATTCCTGAGATGGAGAGGCACCGGCGCGTTCGGCGAGTCACGCGCGCTCGACAGCGCTGCATCGAGCGCAACTTTCACGCGGTTCGACTTCGGTGCCGTCGCGAGGTAGATCGTCATCTCGGCCAACGGAATGAGCCCCTCGGGCGCACCCAGCATGTGAAACGCATCCCGCGCCGCCACGGCGATCTGCAGGGCGCGCGGGTCGGCCACCCCGATATCCTCCGCTGCCATCGCCATGGCACGCCGGAAAAGCGTCATCGGATCTTCGCCGGCGTTGATCATGCGCGCCATCCAGTAGAGCGCCCCCTGCACATCGCTGCCGCGCAGTGACTTGTGGTACGCCGAGAGCAAGTCGAAGTGTTGTTCGCCACTCTTGTCGTGGCGCGGAAGACGCTGTTGCAGCGCCCGTTCGAGCAATTCGATGGTCAGGGTCTCGCCATCATCGAGTGCCGCGGCGGCCGCTTCCAGTGTGCCAAGCGCACGCCTGGCGTCACCGTCGGCCCAGCGTGACAGCGCCTCCAGCGCATCAGCATCTGCCGCCAGTCGACGCGCGCCCAGACCGCGATCCGTATCACGCAGCGCCCGATGCAGCAGCGCGAGCAGATATTCAGCGGCAAGCGGCTGCAGGACCACCACACGCGCGCGACTGAGCAGCGCGGCATTGATCTCGAAACTCGGTGCTTCCGTCGTCGCACCGATCAGTGTCACCGTGCCATCCTCGACGATCGGCAGCAACGCATCCTGCTGGCCGGCGTTCATGCGATGGATCTCGTCGACGAACAAGAGCGTGCGCGCGCCGCTGGCGAGCAGGCGTTGCCGCGCCTGTTCGGCAATCACACGCAGCCGGGGAACGCCATCGCTGACGGCACTGAACGGCTCGAAGGTCCAGCCGACCCGTTGTGCGATCAACCGTCCGAGCGTCGTCTTGCCGGTGCCAGGAGGGCCCCACAGGATCATCGAACCAAGGACGCCGCGCTCGATCGCGTCGTAGACGGGCGTTCCCGGGGTAAAGAGCTGACGCTGGCCGACGTACTCGTCGATCGTGCGCGGTCGGAGTCGATGCGCGAGGGGTGCGGTGCTCACGGTCTCCGCGAAGAGCCCCGGCGCCGTTGCGGACGCACCGACGATCCCACGCCGAGTCATCAGACGGCCTTCAATGCGAGCGACCGCACCAGCGTCCGCACGCCAGCAGTCAATGTGCCCGCCGGGGGGAATGCCCCTCTGGCAGGGCGCCACAGCCGGCCGCGAATCCGCGGCCGCTCACGCAGCCCGGCGCGCTCGTGGAGATACAGCCATCGATCGGTACTCGACCAGGTCACGACTTCAAGATGCGCCGAGAGTGACAGCTGATCCGAGGCACTCTCGAGGGTGAACTCGACACCGCCTGCGCCAATCATCGGCACCCGCAGCGAGTAGAACGCGTCCAGCAGTGCCGACTGCGTCACGCCCTCTGTCCGCCAGACGATGTCGTTGCGCCAGTCGTCGACGGTCAGCGTAAAGATGTTCGGGAACTCCGGCACCATTTCAAGAAAGAGCTCGACCGTCGCCTCGGCATTACCGATTGCGCGAGTCCCGACGAGGCCGTCGCGACGCATGACCGCATACGTGTCAGTCGCATCGCGAAAGCGCCGCCAAACGGAAACTTCGGGGACCGGACCTCGGAAAAACGCCACTCAGTTCTCCTCCGCCAGATGCCGGGCGAGTGCCAGCAGGTGTTGCTGCGTGTTGAGCATCGGGTCATCCAGAACCCGATCGAGTAACTGGTGCAAGATCCGTCCCAGCTGCGGTCCCGGTCTGATCCCCACCTCGCGCAGATCATCGCCACTGACCGCGAGGTCGCCCAGTGCGACCGGATCGGTGAAGGCAATCTGCAACATGCGGCGCGCGAGTCGCATCGTCTCGAGCCCGCTCGGGGCAGGCTGACCCGCGGCCCGCCGCGCGGCCCAGAGTGCGGCAAATGCGCGCAGCGTTCCGTGCACGCGAAGCCGGCCAATCCGCGCCACGATACGGCGCAGCGCGGCGGCCGATGCGCCGGGCGCCGCGGCGAGGCGTTCGAGCTCAGCACCTGATGTGACCCAGGCGGCGGCCACCGCGCTCGCGAACGCCGTCTCACTGTTCGAGGCCCGGAGCGCGGTGAGTGCGCTTCGGGCCCCCGCCTCACCGAGCGGCATGAAGGGCAGGACCAACCGGATCAGGCGTCGCAAGGACCCGCGCTCGGGGCGCGCCGATCGCGATGCCAGCGGCACATGATCGATGGCCGAGAAAAACTCGGGTGGCACCATGTTCACTCCAGGCACCAGTGCTTGCAGTGCGCCTGAGGCACGCCACCGGTCGAACGCACTGGAGGCACAGGGCACCTGTTCGAGCGTCTTGGTCCACTCCTGAAACACCCGCTCCACCGACAGTCGTGTCAGCGACGGTGCACTCTCGATGATTGCGGCCCAGGTCGCGTCATCGATGGTAAAATCAAATCGTGCGGCGAACCGAATCGCGCGCAGCGCGCGCAGTCGATCCTCGGCCATGCGGCGCGATGCATCACCAACCGCTCGCACCAGACGCCGGCGGAGATCGTCCTGACCACCGAAGGGATCGCGCAGTTCACTGCGCGACGATGACCACGCGATCGCATTGATCGTGAAGTCGCGTCGCGCGAGATCCTCCTCGAGCGACACTCCGAACTTCACGATGGCGTGACGCCCATCCGTCTCGACATCTGCCCGGAAGGTCGTGACTTCGTGCAATCGTCCATCACTGCCGAAGACGCCGATTGTCCCATGTTCGATCCCGACCGGCACCGTGCGCGGGAACAATTGGCGCACGACATCCGGGGTCGCGGCGGTGGCGAGATCCCAATCGAGATCGGCGGCGCCGAGCAAGGCATCACGTACCGCACCACCAACGCACCACGTCTCATAGCCGGCCCCTTCGAGTCGGCTCGCGATGTCGCGCACCGCGACCGGCGGCGTGACGGATACCACCGTCATTCGCTGACACCGCGAGCGGCCCGGCCGAGCGGGCATCCGGGTCGTTGCGGCCGGGTCAACGTGAGCAGGCGGTCCATCCTCAAAAGCTAATCAGGGCAGACTGATTACCTTTCCCGACATGACGAACACCGACCTCGAGCCGATGCTCACCATCTCGCGCGCCACGCCGGCGTTTCGCGGCGATCTGGCCGCCTACGCGACGCGCCAGCCCGCGCCGCGCGTACAGACCGCGCCCATGAGTCCGAGGGTGAAAGTCTTGCGCGTGATCGCGCAGCTGCTCCACGCGGAGCCGACTCTGAGCGTCGATCGTGTCGACGTTCGGGCGGTGAGTGGGTGCGCCGACTTCGTCGGTTCGGTCACAGTCACGGACGCGGACGGCGCAATCAGCGAATTCGCCTTCGAATGGAACTGTGAATGGAAGGCGCAGCAGCTGGGCTACATGGATCACTTCGGCTTCCCGGATCAGATTCGTGCCGCCAACGAATTCGGCTGGCAGTGCTTCAGGCACTGGGCGCTCACGGCTGTGCCGTCGTCGCAACCCGCCTGACGCCTGGCCGCCGATTCAGGAGTCGGCGAAGACCGCTCGCAACGGCTCCCCTGAGAGCCCTGCACCGAGTGCCAGCATCAGATCGATGCGGGCCTGCGTTGGTCGCTGCGTGCCGGCGAAAATCGTTCCCAGTTCTCCCAGCCGTCGTCCGCCGCCGGGATAGCCGTAGGTCTGCCCGACGCGCCCGCGGCCGGTCCGGCTCGTAATCACCACTGGCTTCCCCACGTCTCGCCAGCGTGCAATGGCGTCGGCCATCGCCGGCGGGACGTTGCCGCGACCGAGCGCCGAGATCACGACGCCACGCGCCGTAGGCAGAATCGCATCGAGCAACCGCGCGTCGGCACCCGCCCACGCCCCGATGATGTCCACCGGGGTGCCGAGCGCGTCGGGAGACAGAATCGCGCGTTGTGTCGGCAGCGCTCGGCGGAACTGTACTGCTTCGTCATCAATTTCGGCCACCGGCCCGAGGCCCGGGCTTTCGAAGGCGTCGAGCACGTGCGTGTGCGCCTTGGTCACGTCGATGGCGGAGTACGCCCGGCCATTCATGACGAGGAAGACGCCGTACCCGCGGGCGTCCGGGTGCGCAGCGACACGCACCGCGTCGACCAGATTCGACGGACCGTCCCACCCCAGTTCACTCAGATTGCGCATCGCGCCGGTAAACACGATCGGCTTCGACGTGCGGACCGAGCGCGCGATCAGGTACGCCGTCTCCTCAATCGTGTCCGTTCCATGGGTCACGACGACGCCGTCAATGCCTCGTTCCGCGACCAGCTCGATGAGTCGTGCACGAAGCGCCCACATCCGATCGGTGTCCATGTGCGGGCCCGGGAACCGCCCCCACTCTTCGACGCGCAACGTCGCCACATCTTCGATGCCGCGTGCCGCGCTCAGGATGTCTCGCGCATCGAGCGCCGGCACGGCGCCGCCTGCCAGCGGATCGACCCGCATCGAGATGGTGCCGCCGGTGAAGACCATCGCGATCATGGCGCGCGCCGGTAGACCGCGATCATCCGCACAACACACTGCCACCGTTGATGTTCAAAATCTCGCCGGTGATGTGTCGGGCCAGTGGGCTGGCAAGAAACACGATCGGTCCGGCGATGTCAGACGGTGATGCGATGCGCCCCAGTGGAATGTTCGCGGCCACGCGCGTCGCCTCGTCGCCAAACACGACCGGGGCAATCGCATCCGTATCGACCCAGCCAGGCGCCACCGCATTGACCGTGATCTGCCGTGGCGCAAGTTCGATCGCCATCGACTTCGTGAGGGAAATCATCGCCCCCTTGGCTGATGCGTAGTCGGCGTGGAACGCCTCGCCCCGCTGTCCGGCAGTGCTCGAGACAAAGACAATCCTGCCGCCATCGGTGACGCTGCGTGCCGCCGCCCGCGCGACCTGGAACATCGCCTCGTAGTTCTGCGCCGCCGTCTCGTGCCAGCGCGCGTCAGTCATCGTCGCAATCGGCTCCGGTGTGGTCGGCCAGAACCCGGCATTCGCAATCACGATGTCGATTGCGCCAAGCGTTGCCGTGGCGGCAATGCAGAGCGCATCGGCCCCGCCCCGCTGCGACAGATCAGCAGAGATCGCGGCCGCACGCACACCGTGCGAAACGCACTCGCGCACAACCGCCTCAGCCTCCGCCCGTCGTGACCGGAAACCGACGACCACGTCGGCGCCGGCGCGCGCAAAGAGCAGCGCCGCTGCCGCCCCGATACCGCGCCCGCCACCCGTCACCACGACGCGCCGTCCCTTGAGTTCAATCACAGTGTCGCCTCGATGAGATCACAGATGGCGTGCTCGATGGTCAGATGCAGTTCCTGCGCACGGTCGGTCCGATCGGTTGGAATCACCACCGAGTGATCGGCTGCTGTGGCCAGCGCCCCCCCATCACGGGCGGTGAAGGCCAGAACCTGCACGCCCTTCGCCCGCGCCGCCGCGGCCGCGAGCAACACGTTCGGCGAGTTCCCGCTGGTGGAGTGAATGATCAGCAGATCACCGACGCGGCAGAGGGCCTGCACTTGCCGCTCAAAGATGTGGTCGAACCCGAAATCGTTGCCGGCCGCGGTGATCAGCGACGAATCGGTTGTCAGCGCAATCGCAGGGTAGGCCGCACGATTCCGCGTGTACCGTACGACGTACTCGGTGGCCATATGTTGCGCGTCGGCCGCACTGCCGCCATTGCCGCAGAAGAAGAGCGTCCCGCCTCGCGCGGCGGTTTCCTGCACCATCTCGGCCGCCCGATCGAGCTGTGGCCCGATGGTCTCCGCGGTGCGCAGCGCCGTCGCAGCCAGCTCGTGCAACGCACGCGTGATGTGCTCAGTTCTCAAGATCATTCCCTCAGGCAATCGGCGTGTTGCGCAACGGCGTGCCGCGCTTCCGTCCAACCAATTCGCGCAAGCGCGCAAACATCCCCTTGTCCAACCGGACCGGCGGCACCGGCGTCGTACGCTGGTCATGCAGCAACGCCGTCGGATTCACCGTCGTGAGCAGCTGCGACGCATCGGCAGCATCGATCTCGATCAACCATTCGTGGGCCGCCCAGAGCGAACGCTGATCGCCATGATTGTCGCTGGCGAGGATATCGATCAGTCCCTCCTGCAACATGCCGCGCGCCAACGCGGATCGCTCGCTGTCACCGAGCAGATAGGCGGTGTCCGTCTGGATCACAGCCCCCGCCGCGCGCCAGCGACGCACGAGCTCGAGGGTCGCGCCGCCGTACCGCTCCGGATGGGCGACCACCGGCAACACGCCACTCTGCCTCAGTCGGGCGAGCTCGAGTTCCGTCCCGGGTGGCAAGGGGCCGCGCGGGAACTCCACCAGAATTGCATTCGATGTGCCGAGTCGTAAATGCGACGCAGTCAGGTCGATGCCAGGTCGATCGAGCATGATCTCCCAGCCGCGCTGCAGCGCGATCGCCGGCGGCGCCAGCTCGCACAGCTCGCGGTGCAGCCGCAGGTACTTCTCGGTCGGCATGCGGTCCGCCTCGCTGGCGGCGAGGTGAGGCGTGCACACGACGCAGGTGACACCGGCGGCGGCGAATCGCTCGAGGACTTCGAGAGCCTGTGCCTGTGTGCGTGCCCCGTCATCCACGCCGGGGATCAGGTGCGTGTGGATGTCGATCATCGCACGCGCGTGGCCGCTCGTTCAGGACGGGCGGGCATCGACGACCGCGGCGATGGCGCGCATTGCCGCCGCCGCGCGTGCATCGAGCGAGGACGAGTCCTCCGCGGCGGCTTCGAAGGCATATGTCACCAATGCATCCGCAGTCAGCAGGTCGAGCGCGGCGTCCCGCTGCGTCGATCCGCTCCGCAGAATGGTCGCCAGCAATTCCTCCCCCGCCGCCAGCAACGCCGGCGCCACGGCATCGCCTGCCCCAGGCCGTTCGGCGTTCAGAATCCCGTCAAGCCGCGCGCGCAACGCCGCCGGTGGTTGCTCCGCGTGTGCCGCAACCCATGCTCCCGCTGGTGTCGTCATGCCGCGCGCCCCTCGCAGTCCTGAGTCAATTTCCTGACGGCATGGGCATCAGGCGCCGAGCTGCGTCGCCACGACGCGGCCCACGGCGTCGAGCACCGTCCCGATCGCATCAGCGCCCGGCAGACCGGCCTGCGCCATGTGCGCCTTGCCACCACCTCGACCGCCGCCGATCAAGGCCAACTCCTTCACCAGCACATCGGCAGCGAACCCTCGAGCCCTGAGATCATCGGTCACTGTCGCCAGCATCGCCGCCTTGCCATCCTCGAAGCGCACCGCAACGACGCCAATGCCGCTCCCCATCTGATCACGCATCACATCGCCAAGCGCCTGCAGCGCCTTCATGTCCGGCACGCCGGTCACCTCACCGCAGACAAGCTTGACGCCCGCAACCTGAGACGCCTTCGCCAGCAAATCGGTCAGACCGCCGCCGCCACCCTTCATGGCCTCGGCCACGCGCTTCTCGAGCACCTTCCGTTCATCAATCAGCGCCAGCACCTTCTTCGGCACCGCATCGAGCGGCGCCTTGAGCATGTCAGCCGCTTCCTGCAGCAACGCCTCGCGCGAACGGAGGTGTGCGAATGCCGCGCGGGCCGTCATCGCCTCGACACGCCGCACGCCGGCAGCGACACCTGTCTCGTGCACGAACACGAAAACACCGATTTCGGCGGTGTTCCGCACGTGCGTACCGCCGCAGAGTTCCTTCGAAAACGGACCGATGCCGACGACCCGGACGGTGTCGCCGTACTTCTCGTTGAACAGCGCCGTGGCACCGTCAGCAATCGCATCGGTATGCTTCATGATCCGCGTCGCGACTGGCGTGCCCTGCCAGATCTCACGATTCACGATCGCCTCGATCTCCAGACGCTGCGCAAGCGTCACGGGACCGTGATGTGTGAAGTCGAAACGCAGACGGTCTGCGCTGACCAGTGATCCCGCCTGATGCACGTGATCGCCGAGCACCTGTCGGAGTGCGGCATGCAGGAGGTGCGTTGCCGTGTGGTTCCGTTCGATGTCACGACGCGTGGGCTTCGGGACGCTCGCGGTGACCGTGCCGAAGGAGACATGGCCCCGTGCCTTGCCGATCATCACCGTTCGCCCGTCGACCTTCTTCACATCTTCGACATCGAGCGACCATCCATCACCGGCAACCGCGCCGTGATCGGAGACCTGCCCTCCCGACTCAGCGTAGAATGGGGTCTCTCGCAGAATCAGCGCCGTCCGCCCGTCTTCCAGCGCCCGAATTGCGGCAACGGTCGTCGAAGCCTCGAGGACGTCATAGCCGACGAACTGTGCGTCGGCCAACGCCGCCGGTTCATGCTGCCACGACGCCAGATCGGCCAACGCATCGACGCTCACGCCGAGCTTGCGACTCTTCCGATCCTCCTGCGACTGCGAGCGTTGAACCTGCAGCGATGCCTCGAAGCCAGCGATATCGACCAGGTAGCCGCGCTCCCGCGCCATCAGCTCCGTCAGGTCGATCGGGAAGCCGTATGTATCGTACAGCATGAAGACATCCTGACCGCTCAGCGTCCCACGAATTGCCGACGAGCCCTGCGAGCTTCGCAGGGGCGCCAGTTCCTCGAATCGGTGCATGCCGGCATCGATGGTCGCCAGGAAACGGATCTCCTCCGCCCGCGTCGTATCGAGGATGTGCTTTGACCGCGCGCGGAGTTCGGGGAAGTACTCGCCCATGGAGTCGATCACCGCCTGCACCACGTGCACCAGTGTCGGTTCGCGCCGACCGAGCAACCATGCGTGGCGGACACCGCGACGCAGAATGCGGCGCAGGACATAGCCACGTCCGTCATTCGAGGGAAACACACCGTCGGCGAGGAGAAACGCTGTGGCTCGGGCGTGGTCCGCCAGCACACGGAAGCTCGCCGGATCAATCGCCTTGCCATCCCGGTCGCGCGCAGCGCCAACGCCGACACCGGGCCGATACGGGTACGACATCCCCACCGCGGTTTCGACGGCAGCGATGAGCGGTGCGAAGGCATCGGTGTGAAAATTGTTGCTCACGCCCTGCATGACGGCGGCGATGCGCTCGAGCCCGGCCCCTGTATCAACGCTCGGCGCCGGCAGCGGAACGTTGGTACCATCCGCCTGTCGGTCGAACTGCATGAAGACGAGGTTCCAGATTTCGACGAATCGACCGGCTTCCGCCCCTTCGACAAACGCATCCAGTGAGAACTCGGACAGGTCGGTACGCGTCCACTCGCCCGACGCACCGTCGGGGAACGCCCAATCGGTAGCGCTCTGCGCGAGATCGACGAAGATCTCGGTGCAGGGACCGCACGGGCCGGTGTCGGCCATCTGCCAGAAATTGTCCTTCGCGCCCAGTCCGTAGATCCGACTCTCCGGAACTCCAGCGACGTCCTTCCACAGCTGTCGTGCCTCGTCGTCTTCGTGGTACACCGTCACGAAGAGACGTTCACGTGGGATCTTCAACTCCTCGGTGACAAACGACCAGGCGAACTGAATGGCGTCGCGCTTGAAGTAATCCCCGAACGAGAAATTGCCGAGCATCTCGAAGAAGGTATGATGGCGCGCCGTGTGGCCCACCTGCTCGAGGTCGTTGTGCTTTCCGCCCGCCCTGACGCACTTCTGGGAGGTGGTGGCCCGCCTGCCGAACGTGGTCGTCTCCTGCCCAAGGAAGACGCGCTTGAACTGGACCATGCCGGCGTTGGTGAACAACAGCGTCGGGTCATCCGCCGGCACCAAGGAGGACGACGGGCGAATGACGTGGTGCTGGCGCTCGAAGTAGGCCAGGAATCGGGATCGGATTTCAGACGCGAGCATAGCACGGGAATATAGGCGCCCCAGTCGGCCACGGCGACGCTCGACCGGCCTACGCCTCGTCGTCACCCTCGTCGCCGAGAGTCCCATCGGTCTCGGCCGACCCACTGCCCCACCCCTCCATCGCCCGACGCGAGGTCCGAAAGACCAGATCAGACGAAAACCCCCGGCGCATCAGGAAGCCCATCAGTCGGCGCAGTGCCGTCGCTTTGTCGAAGCTGCGCAGCTGGCGGACACGCTTCTCCGCCGCCGCCTCGCATCGTGCGGCATCGTCGACACCCTCGCTGTCGACCACCGACGCGACCGCGGCATCCGCCACATCACCCGGCACGCCACGTTGGCGGAGTCGTCGCTTCACGGCGCCCGTACTTCGGGAGGCATTGCGCAGCTGCGCGGCCGCCTCGGCCAGCGCGAAATCATCCTCGTTGAGCAGCCCGATCGAGTCGAGCCGCCCAAGCGCGTCAGCGATGACACTCTGATCCATCTCGCGACGCCGAAGCCGCAGTTCGAGATCGCGGCGACTGCGCCGCGACGTCGAGAGCATGCGCAAGGCAGCATCCTGCGCGTGCACCACCCTCGCCTCGCGCGAGAGTGCCGCCCAGCTGACGGTGTCGAGCGTCATCCCTGTGCGCACGTTGAACGCCCGGACACCACTCGCACCAATCACGAGCGTCACACTCTCCCCAAGCGCCTGACACCGAACGCGCACGCGCCCCTTGACCCGCGGATCCTCGGCGACACTCATCACCCGAATCGGAGGAACAAGCACCGGCACCTCTTCACCACGCCCGCGTGCGCGCGCTGCCGAATTGCGACCGGACCCACTCCGGCCACCGGCGCTCCGGGACGAAGGGGCGGCGTCGGAGGTCGCAGGGTACCGGGCCCCGCGCCGCTTCGACTCCACCCCTTCGCTTGCCGACGCATCACCGATGCGCATCACACCGCCATGGCGCGCACACCACTCCGCGCCCGCGCATTCGCGCTACTCCTCGCCGTCAGCATCCGGCGGAAGCACCGGCTGCTCAATCATCTTCATCCCCAACACGCCCTTCACCAGCTCCTCGAGCTCAGCCAGCAGTTCGACATTGTCCTTCAGAAACATCTTCGCGTTTTCACGTCCCTGCCCGATCCGCTGCCCCTTGTAGCTATACCACGAGCCGGCCTTCTCGATGATGTTGCTCTCGGCAGCGATATCGAGGACGAGCGACGCGTGGCTGATCCCTTCGGCGTACATGATGTCGAACTCCGCCTGCCGGAACGGTGGCGCCACCTTGTTCTTCACCACCTTCACGCGGACATGCGACCCGACCACGTCCTCCTTGTCCTTCACCGGGCCGATGCGCCGGATGTCGAGGCGCAGTGACGCGTAGAACTTGAGCGCCTTGCCGCCTGTCGTCGTCTCCGGACTGCCGAACATCACACCAATCTTCTCTCGCAGCTGGTTGATGAAGATCACCGACGTGTTCGACCGCGCGATCGCACCGGTCAGCTTGCGGAGCGCCTGGCTCATCAAACGCGCCTGCAGACCAACAAAGCTGTCGCCCATGTCGCCTTCGATTTCCGCCTTCGGCACCAGCGCCGCCACCGAGTCGATGACGATCACATCGACCGCACCGCTGCGCACGAGGATCTCGCAGATCTCGAGCGCCTGCTCGCCCGTGTCGGGCTGACTGATCAGCATGTTCTCGACATCCACACCCAACTTCCGCGCATACTCCGTGTCCAGTGCATGCTCCGCGTCAATGAAGGCGGCGACGCCGCCCATCTTCTGCGCATTGGCCACGACATGCAGACAGAGCGTCGTCTTGCCGCTCGATTCCGGGCCGTAGATCTCGGTCACGCGCCCGCGGGGCACGCCACCGATGCCGATGGCCGCATCGAGGTTGATGGCGCCGGTCGGGATGCAGTCGACCTTGATGCGGGTGTCCATGCCAAGCCGCATGATGGAGCCCTTGCCGCAGTTCTTCTCGATCTGCGCCACTGCCAGCGCCAGCGCCTTCTTCTTGTTGTCGTCTGCAATCGCCATCGATGCCATCTCGGTTCTCCTGCATGGAAGGTGCGGCGCCACCGGGCCCGGAACCGCAATCTAGTGAATCCGGGCAAAGGCCCCCGGCGCCCGAAGAAAATACGAAACCGAACAAACGCCGTCAAGGGGGCACCACAAACTCGATGCCGGACGGCCAGTCACTGGGCCGCGAAGGCGGGAAACGCCCCTTCGACGTGGCGAACCCCGACCCGCTCGCGGCTCGCCACCACCCCGACGATATCGAAACGGAACACCGCGCCATCCGGCGCCATCAGCACCCCGCGTTGATCCAGCCAGGCCTGCGCCGACCGCGTCAGTTCGCGCTGCTTCCGCCAGTTGACCGCCGCCACTGGCCCCCCGGACCACGTAGTGCGACGTGTCTTCACTTCAACGAAGGCGACCACATTATCGCGAATCGCGACCAGATCCAGATCACGCCGTCCTGACCGCCACCGCCGGTCCACCACCTGCCACCCATCGCGCCGCAGCCATCGGGCTGCGATTCGCTCTCCGAGCGCGCCAAGCGCCTGTGCTTTGGTCTGTGTCATGGCGCGAACATCGCTGCATGGTCAAGGCGGCGCACACCGGATTCGCGCACCTGTCACCGTGTCCGCGCACGCAGGCCCGATGCTGGCTCCGGCACACCGAGCCTGAATCGCCGGCCAGCGTCGTACGGGAGCGGCGGGCCGGCAGGAGGTGAAAACTGTTCTGGTCGCCGCTGCGCCAAGCGCCACCGCGCGCCAGACGCTGGCGCCCGACAGACGCATCCGGCAAAACGAACGAGTGGCGTGGAATCGAAGTTCGGCTAGCACAAAGCCGGATGGGGCGCCCGGATGGCAAGGCGAAAACCACAGCAATACCAGCGGTATTGCGAGGATTTTCAACGCAGCCAGCCGGGATGCTCCGACCGGCGACTGCTTCCCGAACTTCGGTTCCAGGCCACTAGTTACCGCAGATCTCGTCGAGATCCTGAAACCCCTTCAACACCTCGCGCGGTTTGCTGCCGTCCGGTGGCCCAAGAATCCCCGCATCGTGGAGCTGATCGATCATGCGTGCGGCGCGACCATAGCCGACCTTCAGTCGACGCTGCAGCAGCGAGGTACTGCCACCTTGATGCTGGATGCACAATTCAGCGGCCTCGCGGAACAGCTTGTCGCGATCGACCGGATCACTGCCGTCATCGTCACCGCCGCCGGCATCCGCCGCCTCTCGCGCACGGATCTGCTCGAGGATGTCCGGTTCCATCACCGCCGGTGCCACTGCGGCGCCCGCGGCCTCGCGCTCGGCCTCGGCCTTCAGTCGCTGCCCGTCGTACCAGAGCATCAACCGTTCGGTCTCTTCACTCGAGAGATACGCGCCCTGCAGCCGCCCCGGCTCCGACTTGCCCGGCGGCAGGAAGAGCATGTCGCCATTGCCGAGCAATGACTCCGCGCCAGATCCGTCGAGGATCGTGCGACTGTCGATCTGGCTCGCCACGCGGAACGCGATACGGCTCGGGAAGTTGGCCTTGATCAAGCCAGTGATGACGTTCACACTGGGCCGCTGCGTGGCCAGGATCAGGTGAATGCCGATCGCGCGCGCCTTCTGCGCCAGCATGGCGATCGGCGTTTCCACCTCGCCCTGCACCGTCATCATCAGGTCGGCCATCTCGTCGATGATCACAACGATGTACGGCAGGATTCCGCCGTCATACGTGTTCACTTCGAAGGCGACTTCCGGATTCCGTGGCTTCTGGAGCCGTGCCCCTTCCTGAACGCGACGGTTGAAGTCCTGCACGTTTCGGCAGCCGTTGGCCGCCAGCAGTGCGTACCGATCCTGCATTTCGAGCACCGCCCACTTGAGCACGGCCGCAGCATCACGATTGTCGGTGATCACCTTGTGCCGCAGGTGCGGAAGCGTGTTGTAGACCGAGAGTTCGACCATTTTCGGGTCGACCATCAGAAAACGCAGCGTGGCCGGCGTGTGCCGATAGATCAGCGAGGTAATGATGGTGTTCACGCACACGGACTTGCCGGATCCGGTTGCGCCGGCGATCAACAGATGGGGCATCTTGGCCAGATCGGCGATCACCGGACGACCCTCGAGGTCCTTGCCCAACGCGACCGGAAGCGCCGCGCGCGCCGAGCTGTATTCGGGGTGCTCGACAATTTCGCGGAATGCCACCATTTCAGGGTTCGGGTTCGGCACCTCGATGCCGACGGCGCCCTTGCCGGGAATCGGCGCCACGATGCGAATACTGTTTGCGCGCATCGCCAGGGCCAGATCGTTCGACAGCGACGCGAACTGCCGCACCTTGACCCCCGCCGCCGGTTCCACCTCGAACTGCGTCACCGTCGGCCCGGTCGTACGCCCCACGAGCTGTCCCTCGACCCGAAAGGTCTTCAGTGCTGCCATCAGGCGCACCCCGGATGCATCCAGCTCACGCTTGTTCGCGTCGGCATTCCGCGGCGGCGGCTCGGTCAGCAGCGATGTTGGGGGCAAGAGGGCGCTGTAATCGTCATCGGGCGACTCGGCCGTCGCTTCGATGGCGGCCGTCACCCGCTGTTCGCGCGACGGAGCCGCTGGCTTCAGCCTGGGCGCGATCGGCAACACGACGGCGGGCGGTCCATCATCCGCGTCGTCATCGTCCGCAATGACAGGCGGTGACTTCCCGCGCGCTGGTGTCGACCGGGAATCCCGCGCCGCGAACGGTGCCGTGTAGTCCTCGATCGCGGGCATTTCCTCCGGCGGCGGCGCCATCTGCAACGCGGCCAGAGCGGCGTCGCGCGACGGCGCCAGCGCTGCGGCGACCTTCGGCGCCCGATCGAAGAGCGCCAGGATCGGGTTCCACGCCAGCGTGACGATCGTCAGCGCGGAGATACCGGCCAGGACCGCCAGCCACGCCCCGACATACCCAATCAGCTTGACGAGGTAGAACGCGACCAGGCCGCCCCAGACACCAGCCACCAGCGTCGTCTCTCGGCCGACGCGGAGTCCGAGGGCGAACCCGATCGGCAGCAGCAGCAGCAGGCCGCCGAGGAACCAGAGCCACGAATGATCCTCGCTCCGATTCAGACGGCCGAGCAATCGGAGACCATGCACGGCGGGGAGGATTGGCAGGACAACGACGCCGCTCCATCCCAGGATGGTCACCAGCGGTGCAACGATGGTTGCGCCGAGCGCACCGAAGGCACCGCGCACCTCGAGCAGGCCGCCGTCGGTGCCGATCGCGTAGGTCATCAACAGGCCAACCAGAAAGAGGGCCAGGAGGAGCAAGCCCACACCGCTCAACTCGCGTTTCACCACCGGGCTCACGCGCCTCGATCCGTCACCGCTCCTGTCTCGCTGCGGCGGACAACGGCTCGCTCACAGTACTCCGCCAGCACCGGGTAGAGGTCGAGCGCACCACAGGCATGCAGATCGTTGTCAAAACCTGCCGCCTGCAACGCACGGCCATGCTCCGAGTCAGCAAACAGTGCGACGATGTCATCACCATACTTGTCCGCCAGCAGCTCGCACATCTGCGCGGCATCGTTGATCGAAAGTGCGGCGTGCGCCGCGCGCAGGCACTGAACGAATCGCCCGGCACAGGCCGAATCCTCGAGCGACGGCGACCCTTCGCTGGCTGCGCACACGATGGCGACAGGGTATCCCGACTGGAGCGCCGACAGCAAGCGCGCCAATGTCACGCCGAAGTTGGCGTAGCTGGCGACGTAGACCGACTTGGCGTCCTCGGCCGCCACCAGGGCACGGGTCCCGTTCGTGGTCGTCAACAACACCGTCTGCTGTCCGACTGCACCCGCGGTGAACTCGAGTGGACTGTTGCCGAGGTCGAATCCGGGAATCGCCACCATGTGTCGCTCGCCCGCGAGCTTCACCTCGCCGCGCTCGTACTGCTTCGCCGTCCGGACGGCATCCTCAGTTTCAAGGAATGGAATCACGGTGCGAGCACCGGCGTGCAACGCCGCCGCAATAGTCGTCGTGGCCCGCAGCACATCGATCACGGCAACAACACGGCCATCCAGCGCCGTCGGAGTCAATTCCGACGGGGCCAGGAAGACTTCAAGTCGCACTCTTCACTCCTTCGCGAAGAGATCGGTTTCGCGTTCCAGGAACTTCGTGTCGAAATCGCCAGACTGGAACGTCGCGTTCTGCATCACCTTGGCGAGGAACGGAATGGTAGTGGTCGGGCCTTCGATGATGAAGCTCTCGAGCGCGACCTGCATCCGCTTCACCGCCTCGGCGCGGGTCGGTGCCTGCACGATCAACTTGGCGAGCAGGGAATCATAGTGCGGCGGCACCGTGTAGCCCGCATAGACGTGGCTGTCGATGCGCACGCCCGGCCCGCCCGGCGGATGAAACGTGTTGATCTTGCCCGGTGACGGCTGAAAGTTGCGCATCGGGTCCTCGGCATTCACGCGACACTCGATCACGTGCCCGCGAAGGGGCGGCAACTCCGTTACGCGCATCGGCAGCCCAGCCGCAACCCGGATCTGTTCCTGCACCAGGTCCACGCCCGTGAGCATCTCAGTGACGGGATGCTCCACCTGAATACGCGTGTTCATTTCCATGAAGTAGTACGATCCATCCGTATCGAGCAGCATCTCGATGGTGCCGGCGCCGACGTACTCGATCGCCTTGGCGCCCCGCACCGCATCCGCGCCCATGCGGAGCCGCAGGTCAGCGGTCATCGCCGGCGATGGTGCTTCTTCAATCAGTTTCTGATGTCGGCGCTGCACCGAGCAATCGCGCTCACCAAGGTGAATGCAGTTCCCGTGCGTATCCCCGAGGATCTGGAACTCGATGTGGCGCGGCTTGAGCAGATACTTCTCGACGTAGACATCGCCGTTCCCGAAGGCGGACAGCGCCTCACTGCGCGCGAGGTTGAAACTGCGCGCAAAGTCATCGGCATCGGTGGCGACCCGCATGCCCTTGCCGCCGCCGCCGGCGGACGCCTTGATGATCACCGGAAAACCGATCGACTCCGCAAACGCGAGCGCCTCGTCTACATCCTCCACCGGCCCGGGCGTTCCCGGCACGATCGGTACCCCGCACGCGGCCATCGCCTTGCGGGCGGAGGCCTTGTCGCCCATCACCCGAATCTGATGCGCCGTCGGACCAATGAACGCGATCCCTGACGCAGTGCAAATCTCGGAAAACTCGGCATTCTCGGCCAGAAAACCGTAGCCCGGATGAATCGCATCGGCACCCGTGATCTCGGCTGCCGCTATGATCCGCGGGATCTTCAGGTAACTGTCACGCCCGGCGGCCGGCCCGATACAGACGTCATCATCGGCGAAGCGGACGTGGAGCGAATCACGATCGGCTTCCGAGTACACCGCCACCGTCTGGATACCCAGCTCACGGCAGGCGCGAATGACCCGGAGCGCGATCTCGCCGCGATTGGCAATCAGGACTTTCTTGAACATGCCCCCTCAGGTCGGTGCATTGGCGCGGAATGCATCCCACGACGTGTCACTGGCGGAGCCGACCCCCTGGATCTGCAGTGCGAACTCGCTCGGATTGGTCGCATAGAAGATCGCCTGATCGTAGCTGATCACGCCTCGGGTGTACCACGACAGCAGACTCTGATCGAACGTCTGCATGCCATACTGCACCGTGCCATCCTTGATCAGTTCAATGATATCGAGCGAAGCCGCCGGGTCGCGGATCTTGTCGCGCACCGCCGCCGTGTTGACCAGCACTTCGCAGGCCGGCACGCGTCCCTTGCCGTCCTTGCGCGGTACGAGTCGCAGCGAGATGATGCCGGCCAGTGCGTTGGCCAGATTGAAACGAACCTCCGCCTGCTGGTGCGGCGGGTAGAAGCTCAGGATGCGGGCGATCGTCGTCGACGCATCGGTCGTATGCAGCGTCGAGAAGACCAGGTGACCCGTATCGGCCGCCTTCAGTGCCGTGTCGAGCGTGTCGAGGTCGCGAATTTCCCCGATCAGAATCACGTCCGGATCCTGCCGGAGCACTCGCCGGAGCGCCGCACTGAAGCTGAGCGTGTCGGTACCGACCTCACGCTGGCTGACATGGCTGCGGATATCGCGATGCAGGAACTCGACCGGGTCCTCGATCGTGATCACATTCGCGGCACGGTTCTGATTGACGTGATGAATCATCGCCGCCAGTGCCGTACTCTTTCCCGATCCCGTGATGCCGGTGACGAGCACCAGGCCACGCGGGCGAAGCGCGAGTTCCTCGACCGCGGCCGGCAGAAACAGCTCGCTCGCCGTGCGCGTCTGATAGGGAATGCCGCGCAGCGCAAATGACACCGTACCGCGCTGCTGATAGGCGTTCACACGGAACCGGCCGATGCCCGAGACGCCGATCGCAAAGTCCGCCTCACGCGTCTGCTGAAACTCCTTCAGGTAACGCTGCGGCATGATCTGTTCGGCCAGTGCCGACAAGTCCTCCGCCTTGAGGGACGGATGATCCAGCCCGACCAGTTCGCCGGCCAGCCGGATCGTCGGTGGACGACCGACCTTGAGATGCAGGTCCGAGCCGTCCCGCTCGATCAGCGCGGCGAGCCAACTCCGCAGCTGCGCCGACAGCTGCTTCCCCTGCCCGCTGATCGGCTTGTCGCCTACGGACTGGGATGTGCCGGAGGCGCCTGTCGTTGGATCAGACATTGGGATCGACGCGGAAGAGCACCTGGCCGTATTCCACAGCGGATGAATCCTGGACGCCGACTTCCACCACCATTCCCGACACTTCGCATTCGATCTCGTTCATGATCTTCATCGCCTCGATGATGCAGAGAATCTGTCCCTTTGAGACGCGAGTACCGACCGAGGCGTACGGATTGGCCCCGGGCTCCGGTTTCGCGTAGAAGGTGCCGACCATCGGCGACTTCACCTCCAGCAGTGTCGACACCGGCTTTATCGGCTCAACTGCCGGCGCCGCGACCGAGGCCGCCACCGCTGCCGGTGGTGCGGGCATCATCGCCGGCGACGCCATCATCTGCGTGCCAAGCACGGCCCCGCCACGATGGGTCGGACTCTTCGAAACGCGGAGCTTCATCCCCTTGTCAGAGGTGATCTCCAGTGAGTCGACGGTCGATTCGTCGAGCATCTCGAGAACTTTCTTCAGATAGCGCAGGTCGATCATGAGTGGGCTCGGACGTCAGAAGACGCGAATTGCATTGTCATTTCAGCTCCAGCAACTCGCGGGGGAACTCGGTCAATCGTCGTGAACCAGCAAGAGAGAGCAGCACGTCATCCTCGATGCGCACACCGCCCCAACCCGCACGATACACCCCCGGCTCGACGGTGACTACCGCATCGAGTGGAAGAATCGCATCCGCCGTGGCCGAGAGGCGGGGCCCTTCATGCACTTCGAGACCGATCCCATGTCCGAGCGAGTGCCCGAACTCCTCCGCGAGACCGGCCGACCGCAACGAGTCACGGGCAATGGCATCGGCTTCGCGCCCGCGCATCCCTGCGCGAACTTCGGCGCACGCCTTCTCCTGTGCAACCCGCACCGCGTCGTAGACCCCCCGCTGCTCCGGCGTCGCACGCCCAACGACGACGGTTCGCGTGATGTCCGAACAATACCCATCGTGAATCGCGCCGAAGTCCAGCAACAGGAAATCACCAGACTCAACCATTCGCGAGGAACTCCGTGCATGCGGCAACGCCGATCGCGGACCAGAGGCAACGATGGTAGCGAAAGGATATCCCTCGCTGCCCGCATCACGAAGCGCCTTCTCCAGCACTCCGGCGATCTCGATTTCCCGCTGCCCAGCCCGAATCTGTGGCAACGTCGCGTGTAGCGCATCGGTAGCGATCGAAGCCGCGATTTCGATTAGCGCAACCTCACCTTTGTCCTTTCGCTCGCGCAGCGCTTCGACCAGATCCCGAGCGGGACGCCACTGCCAGCGCGCGCCGTCGCCGAGCAGGCGCTCAAAGTCCCGATGCAACAGCTGCGAGCTCTCAAAGCCAATCACTTCGAGATGCGGAACCGTCGGCAGGAACGACCAAAGGTCTGCCCAGAGGCTGTTCGCCGCAATCACGACGCGCGCCGCATCACCAACCTCGGTGACGACTTGCGTCTGGTACCGGAAATCCGTGAACAACGTCACCGCACCACGCTGCGTCACGAACACCAGCGCGTTGCTGCCCGAGAACCCGGTCAGATAGCGGATATTGCTCATACCTGCCACCAGCAGGCCATCAAGATGCTCCAGATGCATCGCGTCTTGCAGCAACGCCACGCGCGCGCCGAAATCAGCTTTCATTCCCGCACCGCCAGCCATCCGACAAGGGCACGCAGACCAAGCGAGTAGCTCGCTGCGCCAAACCCGCACACGACGCCGACCGCGGCATCCGCCAGCATCGAGTGCCGGCGCACGGCTTCGCGCGCGTAAATATTGGAGAGATGCACCTCGACGAACGGAATGCCGACGCCAACCAGTGCGTCGCGGAGTGCCAGCGAGGTATGCGTGTATGCACCCGCGTTGACGAGCGCCCCGGATACACCGGCACTCCGCCATGCGTGCACGGCGTCGATCATCGCGCCTTCGCTGTTCTCCTGCGTAATCGCACCGATGGTCACCTCGAGTGCGGCCGCCAGCGCGATCACTTCCGCATTGATCTCGGGCAGCGTGGTGCGACCGTACACCGTGGGTTCGCGCTCACCCAGCAGATTGAGATTCGGTCCGTGCAGCACCGCGATCCTGAGAGCCATGTCCGCCGGCCGCCGGCTCATCAAGACAGACCTTCCAGCCACCGGTGGAATTCTGACGGGGCCGCACGCGGCGGCTCGCCAGCCGACGGGATGACAGTCGGTGGCTCGGCGGCGGGAGGAACGATCGGCTCCGGGGGATTGGTCGGCGCGGGTGGCAGGACGATCTGCTGGGAAACCGGCGTGGTCTGCGTCGGCGGTGGCGCGTCCACCGGTGGAGCCGTCGTTGGAACACGCATCGCCGGTTCGGGCAGGGCCGACTCGGGAGGTGATGCGAAAGGCGGCGTCGGTATCGCGGGCGTGGAGCCCAAACCGCCAACCGTCGGAAGCGCGGCGTTGCGCTCTGGCGACGGCAGGAACTGCTCGAAGGCAGCCCAGATGGCAGGCGTTACCGACGCTGGCGGGATCACCGGCAGTCCACCGAAAGTCGGCGACAGTGACGGCGGCGGCACGGCGACCGGCGACTGCCACGGATCCGGAACGCCCACCGATGAGACCGGAGTATCGGGCCGCGCGCGAGGCGGCGCGCCGCTCCCTGAGAAAAACCGATCGAACGAGAGCAACGGCGGCCGTGATGTCCCAGCCTCGGCGTCTCCGGAGCCTGACGACGGTAGGTCAAGCACGTCCGGGACTGGAAGCGTCGGCGCCTCCTTCGGCAGACGGCCGACCATCTCGGACGCAAGCGCCAGCAGCAGTTCCGAAGCGGATTCGTCAGTGGCGAGGACGGATGGCGATCCAAACACCGACGCCAGCGTTGCGACCGAGCGCTCGGCCGAACGCAGCGGGCCGTCGCCCGCAACGGCTCGGGTAGGTATTCCAAAGACGCCACTCGAGACGCCATAGATCCCGTCTGCAGCCGTCCCCTCAGGTGTTACGGCGGCATCAGGCACATCCGCAAACCAGTCGCCGTGCGAATCCTCAGAGCCGTCCCACGCGCGCGTCGAGGCCGCCGACAACGCCTCGTCCGCTGCAACGGCCGAAAAAGGCTCTTCAGCGCCAGAGAATTCGGCGGCGTCGAAGTCCAGCGCTCGATCAGCATCGGCCTTCAGCGCCGCGGTCTCAGGCGCGGCCGCAAGCAGCGCTCTCATTTCGGCAACTTTTCCTCGCAACGCAACGTCGACCGGCGCCCTCACGAGCAGCGCCTGATACACCTCGAGCGCCTGCTGAATGAACCCCTGCTGCTCATACAGGGCGGCCATTGTCTCCGTGATGAACTCCGGCGCGGTCGACGCCGTGTCAGCCGAGGCAGGCTGCCAATACAAGCTGTCATCGGAATCGGTCGCGTCGGGGCGTTGCACCGGCGCGGAAGCCGAGGGGGTCGGCTGGGCCGTCGGGTGGGTTGGCGTCTCGCGCCCCTGGGCCGTGCGCCACGACGCCAAGCTGGCGAGCGCGCCGAACCCAGGCCGCGACAGAATCTCGTCGGCGACCGGCTCGGAGGGCACGCGTGCCGGCGACGTCGGGGTCACGACCCCAGCGGAGAAATCAGCTTCATCGACGGGCGGGAGCGATCCGGTCACGCTTCCAGCGGCCGGGTCAACGAGTTGATCGAGATCGTCGAAAATGAAGCCGACACCGTCGTCGACCCGAATCTCGGTCCCTGTTTCCATCCCAGCTTCCGTCCCTGTCGCTGGGTGCGTCGATGCCACCGGCTCCAGAGTGGAAAGGTCGAATCGATCGAGCGGGACGCGCGGATCGGGAGGCAGTTGATGCGTGATTGCCTCCGAGCCGGCCGAATCATCACTCCCCGCAGCGAACTCGTCAGCGTGAAATGTGATCGCACGCAGCCCTGGGGGAGTCGGATCCACCAACGCCGTCGCGAACTCCGTCGGCGGAATCTGCTCCGGTTCCGCGACGGCGTCGCCCCGCTGGGGGTCCTGGGACTCGACCGGCACAGCCGGCTGCGCGAGGCCTCCGTGCGCGTCGCCCTCTGCCGTCAACAGCGACTGCAGCAGCCGCTCGATCTCTTCGTTCTGCGGGTCGGCATCGAGCACGCGTGCGTACCACTGCCGCGCCTCGTTCAGCTGATGGTGCGCCTTCGCGATATCGCCAAGATGCCGAAGGGCGATGAGGTTTTCATCGTCGAGTTCCACCGAGGTGAGAAAGACCTCGCGCGCCGCGTCGACATCCCCCTTCTCGAAGTACGCCCGGCCGAGGACGATATGTCCACTCATGTGGCCAGGCTGGGACGGAAGGTGCTCCCGGCACAGGGCAATCGCCCGGTCGAGCTCGTTCGCTTTTCGGTACTCGTTGGCGAGCGGCACAAAGTAGCGCCGCGGGTTCTGCATGTACTTGGCCGTCAGCTCCTGCAGCCGTGAACCAGGCGCCATCAAGACCTCGGAAATAGTCGGCGGGTGCACCAGCCGTCCTGGTGCACCGGACGGACGAAGATAGCCGACATGCCGGACGAGCGTCAAATCGCGTCTGAACATCGAAGTATCGGTATCACTTGAAGTTGGGCCATGCAAATGCCTAACTTTCACGGCTGGTGTCGCCCGCGGTTCAGGTCGTTCCCTCGAGGAGTTTCGTTCAGTGCTTCAGACGTTTCGCTCGTTCGGTAAGTACATTTTCTGGGGCCTCGCCGTGACGTTCATCGGCGGCTTCGTCTTCTATGAATCCTCCGGCCTCTTCGGCCGCGACTCGGGGCCGACGCTCGGCACCACTGTCGTCAAGGTCGACGGTCAGGACGTCACCTACGGCGCTTACCAGCGCGCGCTGGAAGCGGCCGTGCAAGCCGAGGAGCAGAAGCGCGGTCGTTCGCTGACCCTCGATGAGCGCGCCGAAATGGAGACGAAGACGTACGACGAGATCGTGACTGAGATCCTGCTTGAGCACGAATACTCCAAGCGCG
The DNA here is from genome assembly GCA_031423355.1 of Gemmatimonadaceae bacterium. Taxonomy (GTDB): domain Bacteria; phylum Gemmatimonadota; class Gemmatimonadetes; order Gemmatimonadales; family Gemmatimonadaceae; genus JACMLX01. The sequence goes on from JANPFJ010000121.1 coordinate 108,590, forward strand.
GTATCTCCGTCACGCAGGAAGAGATCGTCGAGTACGCCAAGTTCTCTCCACCGCCGCAGTATGCGCAGCTGGCCGAGTTGCAGACGAACGGGCGTTTCGACTTCGAGAAGTATCAGCGCTTCCTCCGGAGCCCTCAGGCACGAGCGCAAGGCTTGCTCGCGCAGCTGGAGGGCTACTACCGGAGCACGATCCCCAAGCAGAAGCTCTTCGAGCAAGTGGCTGCGGGCGCGTTTGTGAGCGATGCACGACTCTGGCAGATCTATCAGGACTCGCACGACTCCGCCCAGGTGTCGTACATCGCGATGCGGCCGACGACCGCAAACCCTGGCTCCGTGACCGACGCGCAGGCGCGCACCTATTATCAGGCCCACACGACCGATTACGAACGCCCGAGCCGCGCCGCGGTCTCGGTCGTGTCAATTCCCTTGATCGTCACCGCGGCCGATACGGCCGCGACCCGCGACTCGCTGCTTGCGCTTCGCGCGCAGATCGCTGCGGCCGCCGACCAGAAGGCAGCGTTCACCGACCTGGCCAAACAGGTATCGAACGACACGACCTCGGCGGTCAATGGCGGCGATCTCGGCAAGAGCACCGGCGACCAATTCGTCCCGGCGTTCACCGCAGCGGCCAAGGCACTCGCCGTTGGCGAAGTCTCGGCGCCCGTGAAGACGGATTTCGGCTGGCACCTGATTCGCCTCGATGCAAAGGCTGGTGACTCGCTCAGCCTCAGGCACATCCTGCTGTCTGTGACGATGAACGAAGCCGGTGCGACCCGGGTGGCCAAGCGGGCTGACTCACTGGCGACGCTGGCGGGCAATGCAGAGTCTGCGCAGAAGTTCGACGACGCGGCCAGGAAGCTGGGTCTGCCGGTCATGCGCGCGACGGCGTTCGAGGGAGAGCCGCTGACAATTGCCGGTCGCTACATCCCGAATGTCAGTGCGTGGGCATTTGGTGGCGCCGCTGCTGGTGAATCGAGCGACATGTTCGATGATGCGAGCGGGTACTTCGTGGCGCGGCTCGACACTCTGCATGCAAAGGGCGTTGCCACCTTCGAGGAAGTTCGCGACGAAATCAAGGATCGTCTGGCGCGCGACAAGGTCCTCGAGGAGTTCATGGAACTCGGCCGGAACATCACCAGGTCGGCAGCCACCGTGGGTTTCGAGGCCGCCGCACAGCAGCGCGCACTGCGGGTCGAGAAGTCGACCATGTTTGCGCGCACGATGCAGACCGAAGGCCTCGGTGGTTTCAATGAGGCGGTAGGTGCCTCGTTCGCACTGCCGATCGGCGCGGTCAGTCAGCCCATCCGCACGGTCCTCGGCGTGTTTCTGGTTCGCGTTGACAGGCGGGTTGCCGCAGACCGCGCGGAGTTCGACAAGCAGAAGGAGCAGCAGCGCGGGCAGGTGCTTCGCGGTATGCGAGAGCAGATGGTACGCGACTACCTCGAAGGCTTGCGCAAGGGCGCCACGGTGGTTGACCACCGAAAGCGATTGAACAGCGCCGCGCGGAGACAGAGCGCTGCGTGAGCTGACAGCGGGCGGCACAAGCTGAGCGGGGCACCGGACTTTGGTCTGGTGCCCCGCTCTCTTCTCATGTCTCATGTATCCGATCACGCACTGCCGGCTTCGCGCGTCAGTCGTCGAATGATGAGACGCTGTACCTGGGCACGTCAAAAATTCGCAGGGTCTGATTCGGAACGACCCGCCGGGCGCGTACCGCCGCCGCACACTCCAATACAGCCAACGCCCGCTCGTCCTCAGCGGGCGTGATGACGGCTAGATCAAACGCTTCGGTTCGGCGGTCGGATCATCGATCCGAACCGGAGGTTCGGGAGCGCGTGATACATCAGCGCGGGAGTTCATTTCACCTTCGCGGAATGACTTGTCGACGTCACTGACATTCTTCTTGAACTGGTTGATGCCCTTGCCCAGTGCTCCAGCGATCTCAGGGATGCGCTTCGCGCCAAAGAGCAACAGCACCACCACCAGGATCAACATGGTCTCACCCATGCCCAGTCCGAACGGCATAACCCATCTCCTAGAAAAGGGACCGCGCAATGAGGTACGCGATCAGAACCCCGAGCAGACTCAGGAGGGACACGTCGAGCGCAATCGGCCCAAGCGCAAACTTGAGGATCACGAGGTCAATCTGCAACGGACCGAGGCTCGGCGTGACGCCAGTGGTCAGGAACGCCTTCACACTGCCGGCCGGCAGGAATCGACGCGAGAACTGCGTCAGAAAACCGCCGACGATGAAACCTACTGCGAGGACGATGGCGTGAAACGCCGGCCGATGCCTCGAGGAGCCGCTGCGTGACGCCATTACCACCGCCGATCAAGGACGTATCCAACAAGCTCGAGCAGAGCAGACCGCGCCGCCGTGTCGGGAAGGGCCAGAGCGATCTCTTCCGCCTCCTGTGCAAAAAGCTCGCCTTTCCTTCGCGCGTACTCGATGCCATCCGCGTCAACGACGAGTGAGATGACCCGGCTGATCGCGGCCTCGCTCGGCTCACCGCTCTCGAAGAAGCGCTCGACTTCGCGACGCGCCGCCACTGGCATCCGACGAAGGGCCGCGATCAAAGGCAACGTCACCTTCCGCTCGCGAAGGTCGGCACCGGAGGGCTTGCCGGTGATTTCCTGCCCCTCGACATAGTCGAGCAGGTCATCCGCCACCTGAAACGCCATGCCGAGTCGGTCGCCGAACCGCGCCAGCTCGGCCCGGTGCGACGGGGCACCGCAGATCGCCCCCACTTCGCACGAGGCGCTCATCAGGGACGCGGTCTTGGCATGATTCAGCCGAAAATATTCCTCTTCGCTGAACTGCAGCGAATCAACCGCCGAGAGCTGCCAGAGCTCACCCATGGTCATGGCCTTCGCAGCTTCCGCGATCACCGTCAGCGACTGCATGTCCTGGGTGCCGACGAGGTGCCGGACCGCCTGTGAGTAGAGATAGTCTCCCATGATGACGGAGACCTGATGACTGAAGCGCGCATTGACCGTCGGCATCCCACGGCGCAGTACGGAGTGATCGACAGAGTCATCATGCACCAGCGTTGCCAGATGAATCAATTCGACCACCGCCGCGTGATCAATCGCCATCGTGCTGCGCGAGTCCTCGACGGCATTTGCGAGCAGAACCAATGCAGGGCGCAAGAGCTTCCCCTGCATGCCCTGCAGGTGGCGGTTCACTTCGCCAATCAGCGGGTTGTCGTCTGCGACGATCTCCCACATACGGGACGATACGAGTTCGAGCTCCGCACGAACCGGGTACTGAATGCCGGCGAGTGGGTTATCGAGCCCGGCCCTCGCGGGAACCGGTAAGCTCATCTAGGCGGGCTGCTGCAGGGTCTGGATACGGGCCGCGACGTCACGGAAGCGGATATCGACGGCATACACTCTTTGATAATAGCGAAGCCCGTCTTCCCGTGCCCCAAGTGCCTCGCTCGCAAGCCCAAGGAGGTACAGGACACCGCGCAGCGTGTCGTCGCCATGGGCGACCGAGGGGTCGTCCAGCGCACGAATCAACAGGGTGCGAGCGACACCAGGCTCCTGCTTGTCGAGGAAACATCCGCCCAACGCCTCGATCGACTCGACGCGCTTCAGGCGACTCCGCGATGCGATCTGGAACTCCGCGATCGCGTCATCGATGAGCCCCATTTCACGGAACGCGATGCCAAGATCGAAGTGACTATCCGCATCATCCATCGGGATCGTCTTTTCGATCCCATCCCGGAACTCCTGCAGAATATGCCGGAAATCCGCTTCCTGGTCGCCCGTCTGCTTCGGTTCGCCGATGGTCATCCGAGCGGACTTGGGTGCCTCGTCCTCGTGCAGAATGTCCGACAGATTGACGTAGCTCGGCGTCGGCCGCTTGGGGCGAGGCGGCGCCGCTGGTGGCGCTGGCGGTTCCGGCATACGCTCCGCGACGGCTGGCTCCTTGGAGAGCTCGAGCGACGCCTCCGCTTCGGCGAACATCGGCAGCCCACCCAGATCTGGTCCACTGGACCCGAGCGATTCGAACGTCGAAAGGTCGGCGCTGTCGAGTTCGATTCCGGACAATTCGTCGCCGCCGAACGCCTGCGGCGGCGGAATGACCATGGTGCTCAGGGGCGTCGGCCGAGGAGGCGACGGTGGGGGCGGGAGGTCCGGCATCGGTTGGGCCGAAGCGTCGTCCGCTGCAGTCATGTCGAGGAACTCGACGTCGACCGACGGCTCGGTTTCGACGCTCGCGTCGGGCTCGTCGACCGAGTCCGACATGTCGTGCATCATGCCTGCTTCGGGCACTTCCGCGCCTCCCGCGGGTGCCTCGAAAGAGGTCGCCTCGAATCCATCGAGCGTACCGTTGGACGGCATCTCGTCGAATTCCACACCCGCTGGCGTGGTCAGCTCGAGGCCCTCCAGGCTCGCCGTCTGAGCCGGTCGCTGCAAATCCCCACCGATCATCGGCGACGTTTCCAGCGCGCCAAAATCGTCATCGCTGTCGATGAACACCAACGACGGGTCCGCTCGCTTCCCGGCTCTGCTCTGGTCCGCTTCGGGTACCCAGTGCTCGTCAATTTCGCGTGCAACCTGAGCGACACCCTCCGCCTCATCACTGCGCCCGGCAACGGCGTGCAATCGATGCAGCACGGTCAGGTGTGGCAGCGCGTCCGGCTTGCGTCCTGCGCGCAACAACTGTTCGACCACGACGGAACGAACATGCACATCCTCTGGCGACAGCTCAGCGAACTCACTCAGCGCCTTGAGCGCTTCTCCATGCTGGCCAAGCTTTTCCAGCGCCTCGGCGACCGACAGGTAGTGCCGCTGCGCGTCGACAACCATTCCCTTTTCGGCTGAAAAGCGCGCCAATCGTCGCAGTGTGGGAACGTGCCCGGGCCGTTGACGAAGAATCTTGTTGCAGAGGGCGATGGCATTGTTGAGAAAGCCGCTGAGCGCATACTCATCCGCGCTCTTTTCGAAGAGCAGAATCGCTTCGTCGATCTGACCGATCCGAAGATGCAGATCGCCCACGCGGTTGCGCAGCGCGACATCGACGTCATCCGAGCCGCCGTGCTCCGCGAGTAACTGCTGGTACAGTGCCAACGCCTTCTCGGGCTGTTTCTTCAGCTCGAGGGCGGCGGCCTGCTGTTTGAGCACTGCGGGGGATGAAGCCATGCGCGAGACGGCGGGGTGACAGGGGGTGGACCTGCTCAACCGATAACGAACTAAGGTAGGG
>JANPFJ010000122.1:0-13845 GCA_031423355.1 Gemmatimonadaceae bacterium
CAAGTCGCGCTCCGCGGTCCAGAGATCCACGCTGCGCTGCAAGTTCAGCCAGAACTCGGCCGTGTTCCCAAACAGCTTCGACAGCCGCAGCGCCATACTCGGACTCAAGGCCCGACGCTCACGGAGTAATTCATTTACCGATTGGCGCGACACTCCGAGCGCCACGGCCAGCGTACTGACGCTCAGCCCGTAGTCCGGCAAGAATTCCTCACGGAGAATCTCGCCCGGATGAATCGGGGTACGCTGCCGACCCCGGCGGTGTTCGATGGACATGGTGGACCCTCGTTCAGTGGTAGTCACAGAATTCGACGTCGTACGCGTCCCCGGCATCGAAGCGGAAGCATATGCGCCACTGATCGTTGACGGCGATGGCGAATTGCCCGCGCCGGTCGCCACTCAGGGCGTGCAACCGATTGCCGGGCGGCACCCGCAAGTCGTCCACGGTGGTCGCTGCGTCCACCGCTTCGAGTTTCCGCAGCGCACGCCGCACCACCTCGGGCGGGACTCGTCGCGCCCGTCCCATGACGAAGAGCTCCTCCGTACGCCGATCCGCGAACGACTTGATCACTGATTACTGTAACGCGTCACGTGACATAGGTCAAGCGGACGACCTTCCCCTCCACCCAGACCAGAGTCGCGTGTCGCGTGTCGCGTGTCGCATAACGCCAGAGTTCAGCTGCGGAGCGGGCCGCGTGATGCTTGCCGCCGCGAGGAGCTCTGGCCCGCTCCGTCAGCTGCAACGATTCGTTAGGCGCCATCGCGGTGCGCTGGAGTTACTTCGGCGTGACAGGGCGCTGCAGGTAGTTGACTACCTTCACCTCGAACTTCGATAGCTCGCCCCTGCCAGCAGCTATTTGGTGGCGTCTCAAGAAGGCAGCGATCAGGCCACCTTGAGCACTGTTCTCCTTGGCAGGTATGTGGCCGACCCAACCGCTGCCTCCCTCCACCGTACAGGCGAAGGGGTACTCATCGCGACTGAGGACTCGCGGAATCTCGTACGTGTCCGCGCCGTGCTCGAAGTGCATGGCCGCTTTCCGCTGCGCGCGCCGAAGCACCATATCCGGGCCGTTGTACGTAAGCACTCGTGGCCACCCAGCCATCTGCGCGTGCCAGATATTCTCCGCCAGCCTCGGATGAGTTTGCCAGTCGATGACGAGCGGGGGATACCCCATGGAGAGTCCTCCTCTGGATTGCCGCGGCTCTGGAGACGTTGCTAGCGATCTGGTGCCGGAATGTGCGCCGGCCCGAGGCGGGGCGCCATCCCGGGCCGCCTCAGCATCGACACCTCGCCGGGTGCGAGTGTGATAATCGGTGCGCCTAACACCAGCATTGCCTGCGGAGTGCCCGCACGGAATCTACTCCTGCTCGCTGGGACTTCTGGCACTCCGGCTGGCACATGCAGATGTTAGGCGCCATTCGCACCGATCGTCCGGCGCGCGCCCTCGCGTGAAGTCTACTCGTCGATATGGTTCGTTCCCAGCTGCTCCCGCTGTGCGATGCCGTCTTTCATCGCCGTCAGCACGTCGGGAGCATGCCCTTGCCATGCGACGACCTCACCGATGATTCGCACTGCGTCGCGCGAGCGATACGACTTCGTGCGATTGCCGGGCGTTCAGTACGCAACGGTCGGTGATCGACCGGATCCTCACCCACCTCCGCACGCGCGCGGCGCCCGCGGCCCAAGCTGGCGCGCGGAGCCCCCCATCATCGACGCGGGCCCGCGTGAGCCGGGGCGCCTCACGCGGGCAGCGCGCGCCCGCCGCCACCCCGACCGCCCCCTGAGCACGGCCCCGTCGCCTCGCCACCACGCGGCGACCTTTGGCGTGAGCGGCCGTCCCACCGGCGCGTCCGATCGGGCCCCGTCGGCATCGCCCCCCACCGGAACCGCCGTGCGCACGGCCCACGAGGCGCGCGAGCGAAGCGACGCGCACGCCGCCGCGCGTCGGTCGGTGCTCGCGCCGTATGCTCGACGCAGACGCGACCGACCCCGATTCAAACTCCTATCCCGACCGGTTTGACACGCGTGCAGGCGCTGCTTAACTTACCATCGGTAAGATCAGCACGCAGGCGTGCCGGGCGGTCCGCGCTCTGCATGTGCCAATCCGCAGAGAGAGAGTCATGAAACTACCGTTACACCTGTTTACCGCGATTGCCGCGACGGCCATTGGCCTGTCGGCGTGCGACTACGGCGGCTACGAGCCGAACGATCCAGCTCGGCTGGTGCCGCGCACGGTCGACGAGGATGCCTCGTTGCCATCAATCAATGTCAACGGCACGAAGCTGCATGCCGAAACCTTCGGTGATCCGCAGAACCCGATTCTGATCGTGCTCCATGGTGGTCCAGGGGCCGACTATCGCTACCTGCTCAACTGCAAGGAGTTCGCCCCGCAAGGCTACTTCGTGGTGTTCTACGATCAGCGGGGCTCCGGCCTGTCCCAGCGGCATCCCAAGAGCCTGTACACGCTCAAGACACACGAGGACGACCTCGGCGCCGTGATCAGATACTACCGACGTTCGCCGGCGCAGAAGGTCTTTCTGCTTGGGCACTCGTGGGGCGGAATGCTGGCCACGGCGTATGTGAACTCGAATCCGACCGTCATCAATGGATTGATCATCGGTGAGCCGGGCGGGTTCGTGTGGAAGGATGTGAAGGACTACATCAAACGCTCGCGCGATTTCAGTAAGGTCAGTGAGTCGTTGAACGACGTAACGTACGTGGACCAGTTCTTCACCGGCCGGAAGGATCAGCACCAGATCCTCGACTACAAATTCATGCTGCTGACCGAGGCAGACGGGGCGAGCGACAGCCCCGTTGGCAACGAAGCATCGCTCCCGTATTGGCGTGCAGGCGCCGTGGTCCTCTACGCACTTCTCGATCTGGGCGACGAACTGAAGCCGGACTGGACCACCAACCTGGCGCAATTCAGGACGCGCGTGCTGTTCGTCTACAGCCAGAACAACAGAGCATATGGTGAAGCGCACGCACGGAAGGTGTCGGGCGCGTTCCCGAACGTGCAGCTGGAGCGCATCAATGACGTGGGACACGGCATGCTCTCGTTTCCGCGCGGCTTTGCAAACTTCTTCCCGCTGGCGCTCACCTATCTGAATGGACTGAGGTAGCCCAGCATGCAACGCACAGGTATTCCATCGCTGCTGCTCGTGCTCGGCCTGTCGACGAGGGCCGGTGCGCAGAACATCAACTGGCAGGTATTCCGGGACGGGCCAGCGTCCACCATCAGCGTGAACGCTGGTCTCGACTACGGTGTGGCGTTCGGTGTGGCGTACGGCCGCCGGGTCAGTACGCGTCTGCCAATCGTGGTGGCTGCGGACTACAGTTTCCCCGCCGGCGACAAGCTGGTCGACGATCTCAAGGTGCGCAGCGGCCTGCAGATGGAAGTGATGCGGGCGGGTCGGTTTTCCGCCACGGTGAAGGCGAATGGTGTCTTCCGCCGATTCGAGAACTCGCGGGCGCTGCTGCAGAACTTCGGCAGCGAGTTCGCCGGCATCGCCGGCTACTACACACGGCGCTGGTTTGTTGCCGGTGAGGTCACCTTCGACAAGGCCGTCATCACACATGTGAAGCACCTGAAGGCAGCCACCGACCTCAATCCCGGCCTGGTGACCGGGTGGTACATCCCCACGGGCGGGAACCTGCTCACCGGCGTGCAGACCGGCGTGACGCTGGGCCGGACCGACTTCACCTTCAAGGTAGGGCAGGTCGTCAGCCAGGACTTCAGGGCGAAGCCGCTCATCCCGTTTTACACGCAGTTGTCGTACGGCATCAGGTTCTGAAACACCGGCAGGAGTGCCGTGGCGGCTGCGGCCGCACCGCACTCCTGCCGAAGCGCCGCGCTGCGCGCGAGCGATGGCGGAGGCGGTACTCAGCCCCACGGCAACGAAGGTCAACGTCCCGTTGCAGCATCCCGCACTCGGCTGCGCCGGCGCGCCGGCCACCCAGAGGTTCTCGTGCCCGTGCGCACGACCCCACGTGTCGACCACGCTCTGCATCGGGTCATCGCCCATGCGACAACCGCCAGCCGGATGTTCCTGGCCGAGATCGTTGACGCTGTTCTCCATTTTCAGCAGCGTTCCGTTTCCCGCCTTTGCCATGCGACGAAACAGGGCGGCGATCGTTCTTCCTGCCACGGCTTGATCGCAGCACTCTCCGGCGCATCCCGAAACGCCAGCGTCGGCATCGGATCGCCGAAGCGATTGGTCCTGGTGGTGTCGAGCGTCAGCTTGCTTTCACGATCAGGGATCACGTCGTAGTAGGCACGCACGCGCGCCGTCGCGCCCTTGGCACGGGCGCGTCAATCGGTGAGGCATCGCATCGCCGAGTTGAAGGCCAATCTTGTCATCGCGGAGGCGCGGCTCGCGACCCACGCTCGACTCCCACAACCGCAGATCGTGCCAGAGGTACCGGCCGCTTCTCGGCACGCGCATGAACTGCTTCGACACCAGCGAGTGCTGCGCGTTGATGCCCGGATAGAGCTCCATCGGGAACGTGAGGTACGCATTCACGTTGCGATGCCCCGCCAGGTACTTGCCGACCAGTCCACTGCGATTGGCGAGGCCATCCGGGTGCGTCGCGTCGCGCGAGAGCAACAGCAGGTGCGGCGACCAGGTGAATCCCGCTGCCAGGACGAAGGTCTTCGCGGTGATCGTCACCTCCTCTCCGGACGCGTCGGTCAGGTTGCCGGTGGCACGCAGGATCGCGCCGGATTTCGGGTCGGCGACCAGTCGCCGCACCAGCGTCTGCGTGAGCAGCGTGACCTTCTTCTCACGCACCAACGCGTCCCAGGTGAAATCCGGCGAGTACTTGGCGCCGGTGGGACAGACGGGGTAGCAGGTGTCGCACCGCTGACACTGCGCGCGACCGGCATTGGGGACGGAGTTCTTGGCCGACGGGGTACTCCAGGTGGCGATACCTGCGCTGGTGGCGAACTGCTGCAGCTGCTTCAGGTTGTAGTTCACCGGCAGCGGCGGCAACGGATATGGCTTTCCACGTGGATCGAGCGCCACGGGGCCCTGTTCGCCGGAAACACCCATGCGCTCTTCCGCTTCCTGGTAGAACGGGTCCAGCTCGTCGTACGAGAACGGCCAGTCATCGCCGACGCCGTAGAGCGACTTGAGTCGGAAGTCTTCCGGCGAATACCGCGGCGACACGCCACCCCAGTGCATCGCCAGGCCGCCGACATGCATGCTTGGCGAGAAGCCCCAGGTGGTACCGTAGGCGTTCTGGTCGTCCAGGTGATCCTGCTTCCAGGGACTCTCACCATACGCGAGAAACCGCGCGCGGGCCTTCGTGCGATCCGTGAGTGGCGTACTGGGCTTCCCTGCTTCGACGACGGTGATGCTTCGCTTGGTGGTCTCGGAGAGTCTGGCGGCCATCAGGGCGGCGGTGATCCCGCTGCCGACAATCAGGATGTCTGCGTCGATGGTCTTCATGCGCGGAGCCCTGCGATCGGCAGCGGCCTGGGCGTCGCATCGGCCAGGACGCGGCAGCTGTCGGGCGTGATCTTCGCGCCGTACGCGAGATCCCACGCATCAGGGGTCGATGCCCAGTGCGCGAGCAACGCGATTGCAATGTGGGTGGCGTCGAGCGGGGCGGGGAGTCGATCACCGCCGTGACCCTTCAGTGCCAGGTCGAGCAGCTCGCGCCGCGGTGATGGCTCCAGCTGCGCAAATGGTTTCTGTCGTGACTTCTTCGCCAGCAGGTCGAGCGCGGTGAGCTGTGATCGCCAGGTTGGCGAGGGATCGGGGGGCAGATAGCGGATGTCGGAGTAGCCATAGCCGTGCATCTCCTCTGCGACGGGGTCGTAGCCGTCAGCCCATGCCACGAACGCCCCAGTGGCGACGTCACGACCCTTCGATCCGAGCTCACTTGGCAGCACGATCTCCGCCACGGCATCGAGCAGTGCCCGGTCGAAGCCGGTGGTGCGATCGCCGGCGGCGGACACCTGTGCCTCTGGAATCCGCGTCTCGAACTGGCAACCGGCAGCGGTGCTGGCCGCGAGTACCCCGGCGACCTTGAGGAACGCTCTGCGGGTGTTCGGCGTAATGCTGTCGCTCATCGTGTGCTCGCTGGGTGAATCGGGAGGGGCGGGAACCACCCTGCGATTTACACCGATGTCGGGGCCGCAGGAAGCGGCGGCCAGCTGTTATTCGATCGTGAAGAACGCCGATCGAATTTCGCCGCTTGGGGAGTCGCCCGCGCTGCGCGACACGGGCACGCTGATCTGGTACTCCCCCGCCGGCACAAACACGACCTGCGTGCTCGCGACCGTCTGCCCGGCCCCGACACCCAGCGGGCCAAGGAAGAGGGAGCTGACACAGGATTCTGCCGATGACGCGAGGCTGAAGACGCCGGCGTTGTTTCGCTGAATGTTGCCCGCGACCGCGGCGCCACAGCGCGGTACGAAGAGCGTTTGCAGCCCCGAGTTGCTCACGCGAAACGAAATACGGGTGAACCCGAGCGAGTCGCGCGTGAACTTCGCGGCCGTGGTGCTGACGGCGATCGTGCCTTCCGGGGCCGTGGGCGACGCACACCCGACCAACGACGCCGTGGCGATGACGAGCGCCGTCCGCCAGCTGGTTGTGAGATACATGGGTTCTTCCATCCAATGCGGGCCATGTCACGCGTCGCGGTGGCGGAAGGTGTCACCGCGACGCATGAACTGCTGGAAGTACCTCTGGCGGGGAGTGCCAGTCACATCAGGGGCGTGTTCCCGCCCTGGTCTGCGGCGTGGCGGGACGATTCTGCACCTCCGGCCCGGCCTTCTTCGTGGGGTACTGCTCGGCCAGCGTCGTGCCGTCATAGAGCCGTCCGTTCTTCATCACGTAGCGGAGGGTGTTGGTGTTGCGGAGATCAGCCAGCGGATCCCCATCGAGCACGAGCAGGTCCGCAAGTTTGCCGACTTCGAGTGATCCGACATCACCCTGGAGACCGATCGCCTGCGCGCCCATGATCGTGGCGACACGCAACGCTTCGTGCGGCGTCATGCCGCCGCTGGCCATCGCCCAGAGTTCCCAGTGGTATCCGAGCCCCTGCAACTGGCCATGACTGCCGATGCCGAGACGTCCACCCGCGCGGAGAATGTGCGTCGCATCGGTCGCCAGTTTGGGGAACACATACTCCTCATCGCGGAACCAGCCGCCCGCCGTGCTGCCGCCAGGCAACGTGGCCATCCGTCGGCGTGTCTTCTGCGCCAGCTCCTCGTAGGCCGTGAAGCGCTGCAGCTTCGGGTCGGCGTACGGATTCTCTCTGGTGTAGAACCAGTTCTCGCCCCACGGCCCGCCGTAGTTCACCAGCAGCGTGGGCGTGTAGGTGCGATTCGACCACGCCATCAGCCCCGTGACATCCTTGCCCAGCGGCGTGATGCCCATCGAGTGCTCGAGCCCCGGGTAGCCATCGAGTGTTTCGCTCAGGTTCAGCTTCACATCCAGCGACCCTTCGGTGGTGGGCATCAACTGCTGCTCGCGCGCGGCCTTGATGATCCACTGCCGCACCTGTCGCACACCGGCGACGTACATCTTGATGGTCTTGGTGTCGTAGTAGCTGCTGTAGCGCTTGAGCATGCTGCGCGCGTGCTCCTGATCGCGGATCTGATCCTGGTCGAAGATGCCCGGGCCGGTGGAGTAGATGCGCGGCCCGATGATCTGGCCGGCTTCGACCATGTCCTGGTAGGTCAGCACATCGGTGGTGGCCGTCTGTGGGTCGCGCGTGGTGGTGACACCGTAAGCAAGGTTGGCGAGATACGCCCATGGTTGTGTTTCGTGGATCGTGCCGCGCTCGGCGCGGAGGTGCGCGTGGGTGTCGACGAAGCCGGGAATGATCGTGGCACCGGTCATGTCCATCGAGGTGGCGCCGCTGGGCACCGTGACGGTTCCCGCCGCACCGATGGCTGCAATGCGATTGTCGCGCACGACGATGTCGCCGCTGGGAATGATCTCGTCGCCCTTCATGGTGACGATGCGCGCGTTGCGCAGCACGACGGTGCCACGCGGCAGGTCACGCGCGGCCTGCACGAGTACGCGACGCTCCTGCGGCAGATACGGCTTGGGCCGCAACGAGTCGGCGAGAGACGAGTCGCGTCGCGAGGCGGTGATCGCGGCATCGCGCACCCGCGCCGAGTCGAGATCGTACACGACGTGTGCGTTGCCGATGGACCAGTGCAGGCGTTTGCCGTCTGCCGACCAGGCAGGGAACTGCCCGCCAATATCCGTGAGCTTCTTCACCGGCACGATCGCCGTGTTGACGTCTGCGACGCTCACCGACGCAGCCACACCGCGCGGCGGAACAACCACCGTGTAGAAGTCCAGGTTGATCTGGGCCAGCGCCACATCGCCGCGCGGTGACATCAGGGTCAGTGAGGCCGGTGGGCCTGGCGACCCAGGCTCTTCCGGCGTGCGCGGCGACTCCAGTTCGCTGAGGTCGTGGTCGTCACCGCCCTGCGGAGCGGCAGGACCGGTCACGCGAAGATGGCGTTGCTCGTCGCTGCCATCCCAACGGATCGACACGAGGCCGTTCTGTGTCGACGAGAAGTAGATCCGGGTGGTGTCGGAGGTGAAGTGCGGCTTGCTGCGTCCGGCCGCGCGCGCGATGACGGTGCCGTCGCTGCCATCGCCAACGGCCACCGTCGACGGGTACCAGACCAGGTTCGTTGGCGCGGTGACCCCCGTCTGATCGCGCCGACCCTGCGCGGCCGTTTGCGTGACGACGATGCGCGTTCCGTTCGGTGACCACGCGGGCTGGCGCAGCGTGCCGGTGCCACGACTGAGTGCGACGACACCGGCTGTCCGCGCCGCGGTCACCGCTGCCTTGTATAGTTTGCCGCCACCGTCCGTCCACGTCACCCAGGCCAGTGACCGGCCATCGGGCGACCACGCCGGATCGGCTTCGATCGCGCTCAACGACGAGACACGCCGCGGCGTCCCCGTTGGCCAATCCATCACATACAATCGATCCATGGCGACGAAGGCCAGCGTCTTGCCATCAGGCGATGGGACGGCGTCGCGGATCTGTCGCACGGTGAATTGTGCGCTGTCGGAGACCGGATACCGGAACGCCAGCTCCGGGCCCGCCTCGATGTTCGCCTGCACACGAAACGGAATCTCGGTCTGCCCGCTGCCATCCACCGGCACACGCCAGATGCGGTTGCCGTAGCTGGCGACAAGCTCCTTCGAATCCGGCGTGAAGCTCATGCCCGGCAACGCGTCCATCGGCGCGCGTGATTCCATTTCATCACGCTGTGTCGGATAGGCCAGCCAGCGCTCCTCACCGGTCGCCAGATCCCGGATACGCAAGCCTGTCTTGTCTTCGTATCGCGACCCGTAGACCACCCACTTGCCGTCACGGCTGAGGGTTGGACGCACCGCCGATCCGTAGCGTGACGACTGCGCTTCCCGTTCACCGTTGTCGCGATTGTACACCCAGATCTGGTACTGCGGAAACTGCGCGTTGTAGTGCCACGCCCCAAGGCGCTGCGTATACCAGATCGTCTTGCCGTCCGTGCTGAATGCCGCGCCGGCCTGCTGTACCGCGGTGCCTGGCGGTGCGTTGGCGGGATCGGTGTAGAGTGCCACGCCGCTGCCACCGTCAGCGTGATACATCCACAACTTCGGCAGGCCGCCGCGGAAGCCACCCTTGCTGGCCACGATGTACTGGCCATCGGGCGACCAGTCAGGCGATTGATAGACGTTCGTTTTTCCCTTCGTGATTGCCGTGACCTGCTTCGTCGCCACGTCCATTACATGCAGGTTGTCAGCGCCGTCGCGGTCGGACACGAACACGAGCTTTTTGCCGTCGGGACTCCAGCGCGGCTGCGCGTCATATGCCAGACCACTCGTCAGCCGCGTTGCGTCACCACCGGCAAATGGCAGCGAGTACAGATCGCCGAGCATGTCGAAGACGAGCGTCGCACCATCGGGGCTGACGTCGAGCGACAGCCAGGTGCCTTCGCGCGTGTCGAGTGCGAAACTGCGCGTCGCGTCGAGTGGCAGTGGCTTTTCGGCGGGCCGGGCGCCCGGCCGGGTCGTCGCCGGAGGCTGGGCGCCGACGGAAGTAGCGACGAGCAGAAGTCCAACGGCGATGGTACGCAGCGACACGTGCGCCTCCGGAAAGGGACGACCCGCGGCCCAGAGAGGGTCGCGCTTCCGGTGAGTCTGCGGCCGTGGCAAGACCACGGCAAGCGCTGGCGCTGATCTGTGGTGGCTTACCGCCTGCGCCGGACCTCATTCCGGTAGATGATTCCGCTACGCATCACGAATGTGACTCGTTGCGCGGCCTCGATCTCTTCGGCGGGATTGCCGTCGGTGGCGATGATGTCGGCGAGGTATCCGACGGCGATCCGCCCGATCTGCGCCTCCATGCGCAGTGACTCGGCTGCGCGCGAGGTGGCCGAGACGATGGCATCCATCGCCGGCTGACCGCCGCGGCGTACACGGCAGACCAGTTCCTCCGCGTTCCGGCCGTGGGCACCGGCGACGGCATCAGTGCCAAAGACCAGCTTGAGCGTCGGCGCCTTGCTGGCCGCCCCTATCCCCGCCTCCGCCAGCGGAATCGCCTTCTCCATCGACGCGAATCCGACGGCGTTGTAGTTGCCAATCCCTTCGAAGCGAGGCTTGTTGTCGAGATAGTTGCGGAAAACGAGGCCGCACTGCGGGTCGAAGAAGGTGCCGCGCTGGATGAGCAACGCACGGGTGGCTTCGTCGACGAACACGCCATGCTCGACCTGCGTGCAGGCATTCCGTGCCGCACGCTGCACCGCCTCGGCGGAGTGTGCGTGAACCACGGAGCGGAGCCCGAGTGCGCTCGACTCGCCGCAGGCGGCCGTAAGCTGCTCATCGGTCATCGTCGCCTCGCCGCCGTCACGGATCGACTTCGACGCGAAGATCTTGATCACATCGGCGCCGGCGGCCTTGAAACGACGGACGGCGGCACGAAGTGAGTCAGGGGAGCCTCCACCGGTGCGTTCATTCATCGAGCCGAGGGACGTCAGGACGCGAGGCCCGGGGATCGTACCGCGGTTGATGGCGTCACGGAGCGCCGCGTTGTCTGCCTCACCGATGCTTTGCACGGTGGTGAAGCCGGCGCGAAGGGTTGCCCAGGCGTTGCCGGCCTGACTGAGCGCCTCGGTGGCGGGAGAATCGCCATCGCTGTCAGTATGCAGTCGGTTGGCGCTGTTGACGTACCAGCCGAGGTGGACGTGGGTGTCGATCAGGCCGGGCAGCACGGTCGCGCCGCGCAGATCGAGGGCACCGACCGGCAGGGCGCCGACAGCGGGGCGAATCGCCGTGATGCGGCCACCGTCAACGGTGATGTCGACGTTGGCGAGCGTTCGGCCGGTGCCGTCGAGGATACGACCGGCGCGGAGGATCTGCGCGGCGGGCGCGGGCTGCGCCGTGGCGGACCCGGCCAGTGTCGCAAGGAGCAGCGCACTGGTGACACCTCGTACGAGCGGCGACGGCATGCAGACTCCGGAAAATCGGTCAACGAGGGGCGCGTGATGCATCAGCGCGGAATGTGCACAGCGCGCGGCGTGTGCGTCAGGCCACGCTCGGAAGCACTTCGTGTGCCGGCCCAGTGTATCTTCTCCAATTCATGCAATTGACTGGGCGCGCTGTGGTCGCCTGGCATCCAATCGTTCCGCAGGAGTGTTCCGTGTTGCTCGCCGCCTCCCGTCGTCCCCGACCGTCGCTGCTGTACAGTCTCCTTGCGGCGGTGTTGTTCATGTCTGGCTGTGGTGCGGCGGCAAAGGACGGTGACGGAGGCAAGGGAAATCCATCGGCTGCCGGGAAGGACACCACACCGGCCACCGTTGCGGGCGCCGTGAACAGGGTCGCACGCCCGGACTCGATGCGTGCGCTGTATGTCAACGCCTGGGCCGCGGGCTCGCGGTCGCGGATGGCAGAGCTGCTCCGGATCGCCGACGCGACCGAGATCAACTCGTTCATCATCGACATCAAGGAGTCGGACACCTTCCTGACGTACGATTCCACCGCGATTGCGCTGGCGAAGGAGATCGGCGCCGATCAGCGCCCAGCAACCAAGTGGCTGAAGGCGCTCGTCGATACACTCAACGCGCACAAGATCTACAGCGTGGCGCGGATCGTGGTCTTCAAGGATCGCATGCTGGCCGAGAAGAAGCCGGAGCTGGCGATCCGTCATGTGAACGGCGGGCTGTGGCGCGACAAGAAGGGCGGCGCCTGGGTGAATCCGTACGAGCAGAAGGTGTGGGACTACAACATTGCGATCGCGAAGGAAGCGCTCGACATGGGCTTCTCGGAGGTGCAGTGGGACTACGTCCGTTTCCCGGATGTGACGAACACGATGCGCGCCACTATGGTCTATCCAGGGGCGAACGGAAAGTCGCGATCGGACAACATCAGAGACTTCATTCTGTACTCGAAGAAGCAACTGGCGTCATACAACGTCCCGGTGACGGCCGATGTCTTTGGGCTGGTGACACACGATGTAGGCGACGTTCAGATCGGGCAGCACTGGGAGACGGTGATCATGGCCGCGGACGCGGTGTTGCCGATGGTGTACCCGTCACACTATGCGAACGGGCACTATGGTTTTGCGCGTCCCGGGGCGGTGCCGTACAACCTGATCCGTGTGTCGCTCACCGATGCGGTGGTGCGAACGAAGTTCGTTGCTGATTCGGCAAAGGTTCCGGTGGGCGAGATCCGCCCCTGGTTGGAGGCGATGAGCATTCGCGGGCTGAGCTACGGCTCGCGCGAAGTGCGCCAGCAGATTCAGGCGACCTACGACGCGGGCCTTAAGAGCTGGGCGTTGTGGAACCCGGGGTCGAAGTATGCGGAGTTCGAAGGGGCGTTGCGGCCGGCGTCCGGCGGAAAGTCACCGACGGAGCAGAGCGGCTGGGTCACGCCAACGTGGGTCCCGGCGCGTTCGCTGTTGAGCCATACAACGCTCAAGCGTGATGCGCGTGCAGCGGCTCCCGCAGCAGTCGCCAAGCCAGATTCTTCCGCCAAGCCCGGTGTGGAATGACTGGGCCTTGCTGACGGTAGATATCCGTAGGAACAGCACCGGAACTGGCAACGGTTGCGGACGCTGCAGTCGACAGAGCAACTGACTGACGCAAAGGCGCAAAGGACGCAGGGGCGCAAAGGACAGCGACCTGGAATGAACTTCGGTATTCGCGGCTGTGTTCCGCAGGTCGGCGGTCAATGCGGTCTTGCTTGTTGCATCCTTGGCATCCTTTGCGTCTTTGCGACCTCTGCGCCTTTGCGTCAAGCAGTTGCTGTTGATCTTTGTGTATGTCACTGAAACAGAACGGGCCGGCCTCCGCGAGGGAGACCGGCCCGTTCTCTTTGCGCGTACGAGTCCGACTAGTAGCGGTAGTGATCCGGCTTGAACGGCCCGGCGTTTGTGACGCCGAGGTAGTGCGACTGCTCCGAGGTCAGCTCCGTCAACTTCACGCCGAGCTTGGGCAGGTGCAGGCGCGCCACCTTCTCGTCGAGGTGCTTCGGCAGCGTGAAGACCTTCTTTTCGTACTTGTCAGCGTTGGTGTGCAGGTCGATCTGGGCCAGCACCTGGTTGGTGAAGCTGGCCGACATTACGAAGCTCGGGTGGCCCGTGGCGCAGCCGAGGTTCATCAGGCGGCCTTCGGCGAGGATCAGGATCGAGCGGCCGTTCGGCAACACGAACTCATCGTACTGCGGCTTGATGTTGATGCGGCGCATGCCTTCGACCTTCTTCAGGCCGGCCATGTCGATTTCGTTGTCGAAGTGGCCGATGTTGGCGATGATCGCCTTGTCCTTCATGCGGCTCATGTGCTCGACCGTGATCACGTTCTTGTTGCCGGTGGCCGAGATGAAGAT
>JANPFJ010000123.1:0-3579 GCA_031423355.1 Gemmatimonadaceae bacterium
TCGTTGAAGATCGCGACCGAGTGGACCGGGAACCGCGGATCGAGAACGGTGGTGAGTGTGACGCTGTCGGCGGCCTTGATGATGGCTGGCGCGACCCATGCGGCGCGGTTGTCACCAGGAAGCTCGTACAGATACACCGTCGAGCCGTGGGCGTCTCGCGTGGGCCCGACGACGAGTCTTGCCGCTTCGATCGGGAACTTGGCGGCATCCGTCAGGAAGAACCGGACGTTCGCGAGCGCCCAGAAGTTCGGGTTTCCGAGCTGAGGGTAGCCTTCCTCTTCGCGCCCGATCAGATCGTCGTAGCGTCGCAGCTCATTGCCATGGTAGCCCTTCGCCTGTCGGATGCCGTGCGCCATCAAACCGCTGTAGTTCAGTCCCGGATCACGCGGCACCCAGCTTCCGTCGATCGGGCGATCGATCACGCGCCCTGGGTTGGTCGCCGTCGCCTTCTTGATGTAGTCGATGGCAGCGTCCGATGCGAAGGACTGTTTCGCGGGCGGCAGGAATCGCCAGTACTTTCGCAGAACCGAGACCTGATCGAGCGCGACGGTTGCGACGAGCGCCCATCCCGCGAGTGCCGGCGTGAGCGTGCGCCGACCGACGAGCACTGCGAGCAGCAGCGTGATCGCGGCAAACGTCATCGCGCGAACGGTGCCGCTCAAGAGATCGCCGGCGTTGGTCGCCACCAGTGAGGCAACCTCCGGGTCGGCGATGGCGGATGCAACGCCGGTCAACGCTCCCGTGACGCCAAGGACCAGGAGCAGGCCGATCGTCACACCAGTCGCGATCAGAAAGCGCCGCGAGGGTGCGCTTGCGAGGAGTCCGTCAGTCCCCATACCCGCCAGCACTGCGAGCGCGAAGGTGGCCTGAAAGAAGACCGTGCTTGGTGCGCGGAAGAACTTGCTGCCCGGCACGAGGTTGTAGATCAGAAGGTAGAACGGGGTTTCCCCGCCGAGCGCCCAGAGCGTGAAGAAGACGGTGAGCCCAGCGAAGAACAACACGTTCCGCGTTCGCACCTTCGAGCGGAACGCGGCGACGACGAGGAGCCACACGGCGGCGCCGACGTACTCGCTGTGGTGATGAATGCGGTTCGGGCCCCAGTACTTGTCCAACATCCCGGTAAACTCAGGGATCAGCGTGTTGACCAGTTCCACGATGGGGAACGAAAACGACGTGCCGAAGGCGTAGTCACGGCCACCGGCACGGGGCGAGAACGGTGTGTACTCCATGACCGGCAGATACTGAATAGCGCTGATGGCGAATCCCAGCACGACGGCGCCGAGCGCGAATGCCAGGCGACGGATCGCGACCTTTCGTTCTGGGCGCCCGTCGCCGAGCCCGAAGGCAACGTAGAGGGCGAAGATCCCAACGCCGACGAGCAGGTACTGCATCAGCTGAGGGTGCGGGCTCAACATGCCAAGGCCAACGACGATCGCGAGCGCGCCCCATGCCCAGCGCCGGCCGTCCCGCACTCCCCTGAGGACGCAGAGCATGGCGAGTGGCAGCATCGCGCCGACGAAGATCTTTCCGTCGTGACCAGGGTTGACGTATGATGCGTTCCAGCCGCTCAACATGTAGGCGACGGCGCCGACCAGTGCTCCGGCGAACCGCAACCCGAGCGCGCGCAGAAAGACGTACGTCGCGAATCCGCCGAGCATGAAGTGCAAAATCATGCCCCAGGTCATCGCGACATCCGTCGGCATGACCATCCGCATCCACGCCGTCGGATAGAAGATGTCGCCATGCATCGCGCCGACGTACGGCATGCCACCGAACAGATAGGGATTCCAGAGCGCGAAGCCGCCGGTGGCGCGCAGCACCTGCGCGCCGAACTCACGGAACGAGTATCCGGCGATGTACTGGTCGCTGTAGATGTTGACGAGGAATTGACCGCTGAGGGCTGGATACGCCAGCAGCATGGTGCCCGCGACACACGTCAGCAGTGCGAAAAGCCACGCGTGTCGCGGTTCGAGGACGTCGCTCTGGTTCACTTCAGGCGGCTGGGCCATCGGGTGTCGAAATGGGAGTACGGCGGCGCAACGAAGAGCCGGGGAGAAAGACAAGCCCCGGGAGGATTTCCAGCACAGTCAGCCAGATTCGGGATGCAGCTGCCAGCAGCGCTGCGTCGGCCGGCGCTGCCAGTGACAGCGAAATCAGAAGGCCTGTCAAGGCGGTCTCACGCACGCCAAGACCGCCGGGTACCACCAGCGCCAGAAAACCGAGCAGATACGATGCGGTGTAAACTGCCAGCGCTGCGAGCGAGATGCCACCGCCATGGCCAAGGAGCGCCCGCCAAAAAATCCCGAAACCGACCCCGTAGGCAATCCAGGCGAGCACGTTGGCGCCAAACAGCAGCACGAGGCTCATTCGCGTGATCTGCGGGATCTGGGGTGCAGGTTGTCGGAGCAGGCGGCTCGCCGCGCGCATCGCCCACCGCAGGAGCGCCGGTCCGAACAGGAGTCCGACAAGCGTCAGGGCGACGGTCAGCACGGCAGCCGTCCGGATCAATGGATACGACGCCAGCAGGTCCCCTGCCCCGGCCAGCGCGACAACGGCGAAACCCGCAGCAAGATTCACGAGCTGCATGATGATCGCGGACCCGGTCGCCGCAACCGGTGATGCGCCAGCCTCCTTCGCCAGCACGGCCATCGCCGCGATCGACCAGATCTTGCCCGGGACGTACTTCCCGAGGCTGGACACGAACCAGATGCGCGCCGCGTCAGTCGGCGGGAGCGGACTGCCCCAGACGCGCAGCAGCATCTGCCATGAGGCTATCAGCACCGCGTAGCCTGCAAACACGCAGGCGCTGGCGACGACCAGGCCAGGCCAGGAAGGGCTCAGCGCACCGGCACTGATGCGAATCCCCTCCCACTGCTGCATGACGAAGCGGACGACGACCGCCGCGATTGCGGTCGCGACCGTGATCCGCAGGGCCGTTCTGACCTCAGCGCGCACGGACGATCCCGCGCTGCGCGGTCTCGTACACGCTGCGATAGCGTTCGGCGACCGCGGCGGGCGACACCAGCTCAATCATGTGGGCCCGTCCCATGGCGCCCATGGCCGCTCGCGATTCCGGGGCATCGATGACGCGTCGGACCGCGGCGCTCCAGGCTGCCGGGTCATCGAGCGCGGTCAGCAGAGCGCCCGTCGCACCATCGCGGACGATATCAGGCAGCCCGCCCGATCGCGCTGCAACGACGGGCGTCTCGCACAGCAGTGACTCCGCGGCCACGAGGCCAAACCCCTCATCGCGCGACGGTACCAGTGTGCACGAGGCCTGCGCGTACATGGCCGGCATGGCGTCGCGCGACAGATGGCCATGCCACGCGATGCGGTGGGCGATCCCAAGCTGCGCTGCAAGCGCATGGAGCGCGCTCGCGTCCGGCCCGTCGCCGACGATGTCGAGATGCACGTCGTCGGGTAGCTCCGACAGTGCACGAAGCAGGACGATCGGGTTCTTCTGCGCATTCAATCGACCCACGAACAGCAGACGGGGCGGCGTGGCGCGGATGGCCGCCTGCGCGGTGAATCGCGTGATGTCGGCTGGCATCGGCGCGACGGAGATCGGTGCTTCGGTCA
>JANPFJ010000124.1:0-6573 GCA_031423355.1 Gemmatimonadaceae bacterium
GTTGCCATTCACACCTGGCGTGCCGGCCATGCGTGACCGGGCGGCCTCCATCGCCGTTTTCGCGGAGTCGAGGAAGATCACTTTCGCCTCATCCGACATCCGCTGCCAGTCGAAAGGAATTTTCGGTGTGCTGGTGCGCGCACCATCCGGCGCCAGCCAATCGACGTGATAGTCGGCACCGCGCACGACGGCCAGCGTGCCATCCGGCAGCAGCGTCCAGTCGTCCACCACCGGCATCGGATTCATCACCATGCTGATCGACACCTGTCCGCGATCATTCTGCGTGACGCTGGCCTTGGTCTTCGGGATCTTGAAGAACGCGGCGGTGTCGAGCGCACGCGTATCGAGTGCGACGCGCAGGATCGGCGCCGAGTCGGGCTGCTCCGGGGCCTGAAACGTCATGCTTCGATCCGCGCTCGGCGGCGGCATGTTCGGCCGCGTGAAACCACGATACACGATGCGTCCCTTGCTGTCGAATCCCGGCGTGCCAAACGGGCCACCGACCATGAACTGCGCGTCGGTCGGTCGCGGCACTGCCATCACGCGCGCCACTTTGCCGGCAGCGTCGATCACCAGCATGGAGAGTGACGCCGGATCGATGAACAGCGACGAGTCGCCCCGGTACGGAATCAAGCCACCGGCGCGGGCGCCATACGCATTCGCGGTTGCGGCAGTGGTATCCGCGACGATCATCTCGCGCGCGAACATCGAATCGAGCAGGATCACCTGCCGGCGCACCAGATCGTTGACGAGAATCCGTCCGCCAGGCAGCGGACGCACCGACGACACGCTGCCCAACACGTCGGTGGGCGAGACACGTGTCACGGGACCGAGCGGCCGGACCGCCGGCATCGACTGCGCGCACAACGCCGCGCCGAGCGTGAAGGACGAGACGGTGAGGGTGACGGAACGGACAATCGAATTCGTCATGGCAGGACCAGAGTAGTGGTGATTCATCGGACGATGATGGTGGCGTTGCCACCCTGCGGAATACTCAACCCGCCGCCGGCAAGTCCGCCGAACTGCGCGCCGCCGAACTGCCCGCCACCGATCGTCCCGGAACGAATGGAGGCCAGGTAGCGAGGATCGAGGTGACTGGCGACGATCGCCGGCAGCTTGCGACGCTGCTCAGGCGTCAGGAGTCCTCGGATGGCCGGGGCCATGCTGCGCAACAGATCAATCGATGCCTCCCGGGCCTTCTGGTACCGGTTGTAGGCGATGTCCTGATCGTAGCGATCATCCAGCTTTGCGAACTCCTTCACCACCGGTGCCCATATCGCACTCTGCCGAATCGTGTACTGACGATTCATGGTCGCGACGCTGTCCGCCTGCGCACTGGTCAGCTGCAGCGGGTCCTGTTGCCTCAGAATCTGGGCCAGCGGGTTGATCGTCACGTTGCCCGTGCCATACATCGCGTTCAGCGACGGTTCAGGCAGTTTCTGCCCCGGTGACCGACGGCCACGGTCGAGTTGCTGCGTGAGAACCTGACGTTCACGGGCTGCACCGAGATCGAAGCGCAGCAATGCCGTGACCGTCACCGGTGCCCGAAAGGTCGTGAATGCCGGACGTGTAGCACCGAAACGTTGGTTCACCTCATACCGAAAACGCTGCGTCGCGGCGTCGAATCCGCGCACATACAGCAGCGTCGCATCCGGCGTCGCCGGCTGCCCCCAGCCTCGCAGGTTCCGTGAGCCGTGCAGCAGCAGATCGGCGGCACCGAGCGGGTTGTTCACCTGGAACGAGAGCGTCGCGCGCTGCGGCAGGCGAAGCTTGAGCGGGTTGAATGACACGGCGAGGAATGCGGTCTGTGTCCAGACACCGTTGCAGCTGTTGCGTCCGGCGAGTGCACCGAGCTGCCGCTGCAGGCAGTCGCGGGCATCCGGCCCTGCGCTACCAAGCAGTTGCTGCATCCCGGCGGCGGTTGCGACATCTGCGGCTCGCGCCGGATCAATGATGAACGCCCGGTCATTGGCCAGCCCGTCACCATTGACGTCACCGCCGACCAGCGGCGTATATGGACTTCCCGAGCGGATGTTGCCAAACCAGGTCACCCGTACTGCGTCGAAGAAGTTGTAGTTGAAAGTGTACTGAAGCTGGTGCCGCGAATCGAAAGACGACCGCGACCACTCGATCGCCCGGGGATCACCCACGGTGCTCTGGAACCCCCGGAACTGCTCGCGCACGTTGCCATACACGTAGTTCAGGCTCCACTGGAACGACGAACTGAAGGTCGCGGGTGCCAACCGCACGTTGACCTGACGCGACTCACTGAGCAGGTCGGACTGATTGGCGTTGACCGCGTTGAACCGCGGTGAGATTCTGGAGTCGCGCGGCGCCGAAGCGCCGGTGAAGGGATCGATTCTCGCGATCGGAACGAAGACGGGACGCGCCCCTTCAGCTGCGAGACTGAAGCGCGGGACACCGGCAAAGTTCAGATCGACGGTGCCAGGCTGGTTCATGTTCCGCGAGTAGGTCACGTCAACGCTGCCCGCGAAGCGATTGCGCAGGACCGGACCACTCCACTGCAGGTTGGAACGGAGGCTGCGCGTGGCGGCCCAGTTCTCCGGGAAGAGCGACACGTTGGGCCTGAGGTTGGCGAATGGTGAGTTCACGTTGCCATCGGCGCAGACGGGCGGAATCACCGCTGGATTGGCGAGCCACGCACTCCACTCGGGCACGGGCGCAGCCGCGCCGAAGCAGCCAAGCTGCTGCACACCGGTCGTCAGTCCGGTGTTGTTCAGCGCACCGCCAAGCAGCGTCGCCTGCGGCGTGTTCTGGAACACGCCGAGCCCGCCGCGAATCACCGCGCGCGGGCCACGCACCGCACCGTCGAATCCGGCGATCTGCGGTGCCGTCCCGACCGTCCACGAGAAGCCGACGCGTGGACTGACGTAGACGCGATTCGGTACGGCGTTGTTCGGCGTGCCAAAGAGCCGCGCGATCTCCGGATTCTCCGCTGGTCCGTTGGCGAACCGATTCGCGTCCAGCCGCACGCCGTATTGAATCTGCAGGTCATTGCTCTTGCGCCACGCATCGCCGAGCGACACCGCGGCGATGTACTGGCTGCCGCTGATCTTTCGCGGTTCGAGCTGCCGTGTGTACGACACCGCCCGCCCCGCCTCGAGATCGCCCAGCGAATTGAAGGAGTATGATCCCTGCCGATTGGTCGTCTGGTCGATCGTGAAGTCATCGCGACGAAGTTCGCTGGTCAGCTTGACGCGATGTTTGCTGTTGCGTGAGAACAGCGACAGCGTATTGAGAATGCCACCGCTGAAATTGTCAGCTGACGTCTCGAGAAACGGGTTGCCGCCGAACGAGACGTTCCGCAGTGCAGTCGTTCCATCCGCGAGGGTCGAGTTCACCCGGACCGTGCCACTCGGAATGAGCAGGAACGGCGTCCCGTAGTTCCGCGACCCGCTGAAGTTCACATTGGTTTCAGTGAGGATTCCGCTGGCGAAGTACGCGGAATGGCGACCGCCGAACCCGCCGTTCCAGTTGATGCGTTCTCCGCTATGCGACGGAAGTTCGCCGATCGAGGCACCGGCGGGCGAGGTCCGATTCCACGATCCGTTGCCGGAGAACGTGAACGCCTGACCGGTGCGAGATCCCGGCGGCGCGAGATTGATCGTCCCGAACAGGCTCCCCTGGTCGCTCAAGCGGTCACGCGGAATGCCATTCGTCACCGAAGGCACACCAAGTCGCTGCAGGATGCCAAGCAACCGCGCGGCAGAATCGGGCGCGATGCCGCTGGTGAGCAGGCCATCGGCGTCGGTGTTGAGAATCGTCCGCAGATCGTTGCTCCGGCGCCCGAATTGATACGAGAGGTTGTAGAACGCCTTGTCGAGGACGAGCGGGCCGGCGACCAGGCCGCCGAGCGATGTATTGTTGAATTCCTGCCCCAGGGATCGCGCCGCGGCGTCGGTGAACTGCAGCGCCGGCGTATCAAGGTTCAGGCTCATCGTTCGTGACGTGAAGTTCGAGCCACTCGGCGTGCGCAGCTGAAACTGCGCACCGCTGAACCCACCGCGCGACACATCGTACGGCGAGGTGACGAGAGAACTCGAGACGCCGGCATCACGCGGCAGATTGGGGCTGCCAAAGTTCTGGCCGTTCAGCGTGCTGTTGTTCTGGTCCGGCGTGAGGCCCAGCACCGAGAATCCCGATGGATCCCCGTCGGCTCCCGGGACGAGCTGTACGCCGGGCAACGAGGCCGCCATCGCGGCCAGATCGCCCGCCTGATTTGCGCTGACGTTGCCAGTGTTGATGGCCCGTTCGCTGCCTCCAATGTCAGGCGTGCGATCGTCCCGCGTGGTGCGCGGTCGGTCACCAACGACGCGCACCTCGTCCAGCTGCGTCACCGCACGCGAAAGCCGTGCATCGGCGAGCAGCACTTCCTGATCGGCGGTGCGTTTGACCTCGAACCGCTTGGGGGCAAACCCCAGCGCCGTCACGGTCAGGAAGTAGTCGCCATCGCCACCGGGAAACGTGATGGTGAATCGGCCCTTCGTATCCGTTCTCGCATTCCGGTTCACGTTGCCAGACAGCGAGGTCGCGGTGACCCGGGCGCCCGCAATCGGAATGGAGTCAGGACCGGTGATCAGGCCACGGATGACATCGAGCTGCTGGGCGACCAGCGGTGGCGCACAGACCGCGCTGGCTGCGGCAAGGAGACACGACAGAAGCCGACGAAATCGCACGATGGTCTGACGGGGACGAAGGGCGGAGCGGCCTGGCGTCGTGCGGGCGGCACGGTCTTCAGACGCGATACCGAGGTGGATGGTTTACTCCTCGCGCCGGCACGCAGTTTCAACCAGGCTCGCGTTCGACGCCGTATCGGGAGGGCTGAGCTACCACGGTCAGCCGGAGCAGAAAAGAACACGCCCGAGGCTGCGGAGGCAGTCCCGGGCGTGCGATACGCCGATTCCCGACAGGTCGACCGTCAGAGCCCGCACGCAGGGTGGTGCGTACGGACTCTGGAGGGCGCCACTAGTTCCGAATGGTGACCGGGCTCCCGACGCGCACCGTCAGAGCCGACCCCTCGGGGAGACAGGCCAAGCGATCGCCCGTCATCGCCGCCGCAGCGGCACCGGCAGCACCGCCGGCCGCGGCACCAACCACGGTGCGCTGCGCGCGACTCCCGCCGCCAATGATGTTGCCGATGACCGCGCCCGCCGCGGCGCCAATCGCGACCTTTTTGGCATCGCCGCCCTTGCGTTCCTTGACGACGGCGGCCGTGGTGACTTCACCGGACATGGTGTAGGTCTCTCCGCCGAACGTGACCGAGCGGATATCAAACGCGAGTTCTGCCTCATCGCCCTGATTCGCGGAGGTCTTCGACTTCGTGACGATCAGGCCGACGCGCGACCCCGCTGGAAGCGAGACACCGTTGGAGGCCGTCACGACAGTGCTGGTGGTCGCGGTGAGCGCATCGCCCACCTGCGCCGTGTTGGAGCAGAGCTTGGCGCCACTCGTGACGGCGATCGTCGTACCGGCTGCGATCGTGCCACTGGTGCGCGACGGTTCCCTTGCCGGAACTGACACCGGATTGGACGCGACCGGCGCAGCGGGCCTCGGCGCGGTAGCGCGTGGCCGGGTTGCCACGGGCTTCGGCTTTACGCCTGCCGGGGCCGCGACCGGTGCAGCCGCGACTGGTTCGGCAATCGCCGGAGCCGGCGGAATGACTTCGACCGACGCGACCGAATCGGCCATGCCGCCGGCGACGGCGGTATCCCCTATTGCCGCGGCCATCGCGGCCGTGCTGTCAGCGGTCTTCGCAGCCTCACCGCCGCAGGCGGTCAGGATCAGTAGTGCGGCCGCGGCAAGCGGCAGGATCGAGCGGGGCATAAGTTCAGTGGTTCGCATGTGTTCTCCGTGTGCAGATGGTCACGCCACGACATCTGATGTCCCTGTCGTTGCAGCGCTTACCCACCTCATGAGCAAGCCTCGTACCAGCAGCCTTCGCGCCCTGCGCGCGTTGGTGCCTTTCGTGCGTGTCTATCGCCAACGGATGGCCCTCGGGCTGGCCTGTGTGATCGGCTCCAGTGCCATCGCAAGCGCCATTCCCTGGCTGTTGCGCCGTGCGGTGGACAATCTGACCGCGGCAGCCCCATCGCGTGAGCTCTGGCAGCTGGCGGCGGCGATGGTTGGGATTGCCCTCGTCACCGCGGTGCTTCGCTTCCAGATGCGGAATATACTCAACGCGATCAGCCGATACGTGGAGTACGACCTGCGGAATGCAATGTTCCGTCATCTGCTCACGCTCGACGCCGGGTTCTTCGGCCGGAACCGCACGGGCGACCTGATGGCACGCCTCACAAACGATCTCTCCGCGGTGCGGATGGTGGCCGGCCCGGCCATCATGTATCTCGTCAATACGCTCGCGGGCGGCATCTTCGCGATCATCTTCATGCTGCGCATCAGCCCGCAGCTCACCGGGATTGCCGTGCTCCCGATGGTGTTGCTGCCCGTCGTGATGGCAGTCCTCGGCTCATTGATCCACCGGCGATTCGAGGCCGTGCAGGAACATTTCGGCGTGATGACGACGCACGCGCAGGAGAACATCAGCGGCGCGCG
>JANPFJ010000125.1:0-9891 GCA_031423355.1 Gemmatimonadaceae bacterium
TTCAGCCCGGACGTGAAAGAGGTGCTCTTCGCGAAGCGCATCCTCGACTCGATGCCTGACGGCAGCGGTGTGGCGATGATCGACGGCAAGATGCAGGATGACGCGACCTGGAAGCAGGCCAAGGTGATCGTCGATCTGGCACGGCTGGTGGCGCGCAAGGATCCGGCGTTGGCGGCGGCATATGAGTTCTGACGCCGCTCCCCCGTCGAAGACCCGGCAGGGCAACTTCTTTGAGGACTTCTCGGTCGGGCAGGAGATCATCCATGCCACACCGCGCACGGTGACCGAGGGTGAAGTTGCGATGTACACCGCGCTGTTCGGCGGACGATTCGCGGTCCCGTCCTCGGATCCCTTCGCCGCCAGCGTGGGCCTCGGTGGCGCGCCGGTCGACAGCCTGCTCGCATTCCACGTCGTCTTCGGCAAGACGGTGCCCGACATCTCGCTGAATGCGATTGCCAATCTTGGCTACGCCAACGGCAGGTTTGGCGTGCCGGTGTATCCGGGCGATACGCTGTCGACGACGTCGACCGTGATCGGTGTCAAGGAGAACAAGGATGGGACGACGGGCGTCGTGTACGTCCGATCGATCGGCGTGAACCAGGTCGGCGACATGGTGCTCGACTACGTGCGCTGGGTGATGGTCCGCAAGCGCCGGCCCGACGCACCGGCACCTGCGGTCGTCATCCCGACCCTCGAGGCCATGGTCGACGCGGCCGATCTGTACGTGCCCTTCGAGATCGAGCCTGGCACCTACGACACCGCACTCGCCGGCAGCCCCTTCCTCTGGGATGACTACGACGTCGGCGAGAAAATCGATCATGTGGATGGGATGACGATCGAAGAGGCGGAGCACATGATGGCGGCCCGCCTCTTTCAGAACACGGCGCGCGTGCACTTCAATCAGCATGTCGAGCGTGAAGGACGATTCGGCCGTCGCATCGTGTATGGTGGCTACATCGTCAGCCTGGCACGCGCGCTGAGCTTCAACGGTCTGGCGA
The DNA here is from genome assembly GCA_031423355.1 of Gemmatimonadaceae bacterium. Taxonomy (GTDB): domain Bacteria; phylum Gemmatimonadota; class Gemmatimonadetes; order Gemmatimonadales; family Gemmatimonadaceae; genus JACMLX01. The sequence continues at coordinate 999 of JANPFJ010000125.1, forward strand.
ACGCCATGTCGATCGCCGCAATCAACGGCGGTCGACACACCGCGCCATCGTTCGCCGGTGACACGATCTACGCCTGGTCGGAGATTCTTGACCGCATGGAGCTCCCGGAGCGTGACGACATCGGTGCACTGCGCATCCGGACGGTTGCCACCAAGGATCATGCCTGCAGCGAATTTCCCTATCAGGACGGTGCTGGTGCCTACCACCCGGCCGTCGTCCTCGACTTCGACTATACGGTGCTGATGCCGCGGCGGGCCTGATGCGCGAATATCGGTTTCTGGCCACGGAAGTGACGCAGGAGGCACTGCGACTGGCTCGTGGTGTGTGGCACGGGATCACGATCGAGGAGCAGGCCGTCACCGTGCATCTCGTGACAGGCGAGGCGGTTCGCATCGAGACCGAAGCCGCGGATGTCGAAGAGGCCTTCGAGACGTTTCGCCTGAACGCGAGCGTGGATCCGAAGGCCGCCCCACCGAGCGATGCCGCGGGCGAATTCGGATTGGGGCGGAATGACGTCGTGCTCTTCACCGGTGCGACATGGACGGTCACGAGTCCGGAAAGCCTTGGCGTCGAGTTGCGCGAGGGCGCCGCAATGCACTTCAGCGGGCATCCCGGCCAGCTTGCGGAAGATGCCGAGATCGTCTGCCTGACTACCGATGCGATCGTGATTGCGACGACGACCGGCACCGGCATGCTCATCCGCGTGGGCCTCAAGCCCGGCAGCGTCGAGGTGATCAGCGACCAGACGGCGATCGCGGCATTTCTGCTGGAGCGCGGCTACTCGACCGACTGAGTCGGCGCCGGCCTCAGGACCACCAGCGCCACACCACCGAGGATCGCGGCGGCCATCGCCGTGAGCCGGAGTGTGAGCGGCTCGCCAAGGAGCAGTACCCCGCCGAGTGCCGCCAGCACGGGCACGCTGAGCTGCACAGTGGCAGCACTGGTGGCGCGGAGGCCGCGCAGCGCAGTGTACCAGACCGCGTAGCCGACGCCCGAGGCAAGTGCACCGGAGAGCACGGCGTACAGCACACCATCGCGGTCGAGTGAGCGTGCGTCGCGCGCCACGATGCTCATCACGATCGTGAGCGGAATCGCGCGCGCAAAGTTGCCCGCCGTGGCGGCGATTGCGTCTCCGGCACCCTTGGCGCGCAGCGAGTACGCTCCCCAGGCGACGCCAGCCGCAAGCATCAGCGCCGCCGACGCCGTTGGCGGGGATGACACTCCGGGAAGGACGAGCCCGATCAGTCCACCATACGCGAGCAGGAGCCCTGCCCACTGCACCGCGCCCAGCCGCTCTCCGCGCACCAGGCCGGCGGTGATCATGGTGGCCTGCACCGCGCCGAACAGCAGCAGCGCGCCCGTGCCCGTCGTCAGCTTCACGTACGCGAATGAGAACGCGGCGGCGTAGACGAACAGTGCGATGGCCGACGGCCACGAGCCGCCGCGTGATGTGCGGCCGCGACGGAGCTCGAAGATCAGAAACAGTACCATCGCTCCCGAGATCAGCCGAATCGACGTGAAGCTCGCCGGATCGATCCGTGTCTGCGTCAGTGCGAGGCGCGCCAGCAGTGAGTTGCCGGCGAAGGCGATCAGTGCGAGGATCGTCAGTGGCAGGACCCGCGCCGTGGTCAGGGCGGGGTCGATCGGCTCAGACGCCAAACTGAGACAGGTGATGATCGATGTGCTTGTGGCCGAGCGCACCCCACTGGGCTGTCGTCATCGTCCCGAAGATCGGATGGTCGGCGCGGCGGGCGTCGTCACGAAATGCAGCAAGCGTCACCAGCAGTTCCTTGACCCGTATCCGTTCGAGGTCGATCGACTCGGGACGACGCGCCAGCAGTTCCGGCGCGGTTGGGACGTTTCGCGGAAACGGCAGCACGTAGATCATGAGGTGCTTGACCGGAAAGTGACGGAGCGGAAGCACGTACTTCGGCGAGACGGGCAGCTCGCCTGTCGCCATGCGTAACCCGTCCACCACGTGCGCCAGCATCTGTTGCGCATTCATGCGGCCCCAGCGCGGCGTGGCGTCGGGCGTCAGCCGGTCCAGCCGGGCGATCAGCGCCGCGCGGTCGGCTGGATCGCGAAGTGTCGGCATTCTCTTCCTCCCTGTGTCACGGAATATTGCGCTCCATACGCACCACTGGAAGCGAGAGGCCGAAACGCATCGGGAAGTCGACGCGATCGAGTGCCCGAAAGCCAAGCGCTTCGTAGAGCGGCACACCCGGCAGTGTGGCGCCGAGCTGGAAACGATCGAAGCCGGCCGCCACCGCGTCAGCGATGCAGGCGTTGAAGAGCTGGCGTGCCAGGCCACGACGCGCGAACTGCGGTGCAACGTAAAACGCCCGGATTCTGGCGGCATCGACACGGGGATCGAGCAACGGATCCGGAGCGGACTTCACCTGATCGCCGCCGTACAGTGTGGCGCGCTTGCTCCAGCCGCCGCTCGCGGCCAGCTCACCATCCGACTCGATCACGAAGTAGGTGCCGTCGGTGAGCAGTTGTGAATCGACACCGAACACGGACACCAGCGACTCGCCGATCTGCGCCTGCGTGTAGTAGCCGATGCTCAACCCGCGAACCGACGCGTCGATGAGCGTGGTGATCGACGGCACGTCGGCGGCCGTCGCCAAGCGAAGGTGCGGCACCACGGTGGCGCCCCCTGCGGCTGGCCGTATCATCCGAGTGTTCCCGAGACAGAAGAGCGACGGACGCCACGCAGCGCCATCAGTAGGCGAGACATTCGATTTCAACCTTGGCGCCCAACGCGAGTCCGTTGGCACCCATCGCACTTCGTGCCGGGAGCTTCCCCGCTTCGAAGAAGGTGACGTACACCGTATTCATTGCGGCCCACTCGCGCATGTCCGCCAGGAACGCCGTGCATTTGACCACGCGACCAAGTGATGAGCCACTCCGGCGCAACACGTCGCGAATGTTCTCCATCGTCTGGCGCGTCTCGGCCTGAATGCCACCCGTGACCAGTGTCCCGGTGCTATCGGTACCAAGTTGGCCGGAGAGGAAGAGGAAGCCGTTGACGCGCACCGCCGGCGAGAACGGCCGCGGCGGGCCACTACCGGTCGCCGCCAGATACTCCGCTGGTCGCGCTGACGCGCACGCGACGGCCACGATCAGCATGGACGCCGCGGCGGACCGGCGCAGCAGCGAGCGAACGCTCATGGTGAACTCAGACACGATGGAAGTCTGGACGCCAGGTGCGGATACGCTGCTTGATCAGCTTCGGGTCGGTCACGTTTTCCGACAGGATCCACTGGACGAGTTCGGTCACTTCTCCGTCGCTGGCGAAGCGGAGGGCGATCAGCTGGCGGGCGGAGAGATCATCAATCCGGCCGCGAAGACCTTCTGGCAGCAGGCGTGTCAGGCGCAGCTGCTCTTCGAGGCGAATCACCCGGTCCTGCGCCTTCAGCGGAAAGCTTCGCGTGTACCAGTAGTTGCCGAGCAAGGCGAATGCGCCAATCATCTCGGCAGACGCATCGAACGTCCGCACGGTCATGGCGTGGCGGATCGACCAGCCGAGGAAGAAAAGGGTCATCATTCCAGTCACGTAGTGGAATCCAGGAACCATGCGGGCATGGTTCGCAAAAGACTGGGTCGGTTCGGTGCTCATGGGTGCCGGGTGTGGGGGGAGAAGGCCGCCCCGCAATATCGCGCGCGACACCGGCAGCGCGCAGGGGCGCACAGCCCCCGGTGCCATCGTCTGGCGAAGGCTGTAACGTGTCCTGACACGAGGCGCCCGAGTCGACAGAGTCGCAGGCGCCGGCCCCCACCCCGGAGCGACCATGCGCGATCGACCCAGTCCGGCGGATGCCGACGACGAAGAGTTCCCGACCGGTGACGGGACGGCCGATGGCGAGGCGGTGATTTCCTGCCCCTACTGCGGCGAATCGATTGAGATCGCGCTCGATGCCGGCAGCGGCTCACGGCAGGAGTACGTCGAGGACTGCGAAGTCTGCTGTCGGCCGTGGCGGGTGCTGGTCAGATACGACCGGAAGGGTCAGGCCAGCGTCCACGTCGAGCCGTTGAACGAGTGAACGAGTGAACACGGTGCCGCGTCGGCGGCTACTGCTGCGGCTCAGGGCGTTCGCTGATCCGCGGTCGCCGACTGCCAGCCCAGCCACGCCATAGCCTCGTCCATCGTTCGATAGACCATGAAGCCGCGGTCGGAGTCCGCTGCGAGCGTGGCATACATCCGCGCCAGACCGAACGACACATCCGATTCCGCGATGAATGCCGTCCGTGCGTGACCATGTTCCTCACGCAGTCGCGCGGTGAGCGACACGAGCCCACGTATCTCCTCGGCGGATAACACCAGCGTCACGCGCCGCGCGTCGAAGCATTGATTGTAGGCGAGACATCGCGTGTCAGCGAGTTCGGACAGCACCGCGACCATATCCTCGATGCGGACTTCGCCCGCGCCGACGACGCGAACGCGCTCGGCTTTATGGTCGACTTCGTACGTAATCGGCATCTTCAGCCGCTCCGATGACAGGCATCATTCCAGCTCGGCACATCGGTGTCCATTCCAGAATAGAGATCGAATGCAGCGCTGCGCAAGTGGCCGGCAACAAACAGACGGCAGAATTAGGGCATTCTTATCCTTTACAATTTCTAATGCGCCGCCAGGATCACGCGCTGCGTACATGTTGCACGCGGCGTCATTGCTCGGCTCCAATCACGCGTTGCATCCTCGTGAACGGGAAACCGTTGCAGCCTGTTCTCGGCGCGGCCCGATTGGCGGCGGGAGTATCGCGCGCCGCCAATCGCGACGCTGCGCGATAGGCAATGAGGCAGAAGCCCCACGTGAACGGGGGCATGTTGTCGAGCGTCATCCAATCGATCCGCGTCCACAGGTATGGCGCCGTCGGGTCATCCGCCGCATTCTGCGCGATAAGAAACCGCTCATCTTCGTGCCACTCGACAATGCGGAAGCGGTTCCGTGGCCGCTGAAACCAGAGCGTATCCGATATCGAGAAACGACCGGAGTAGTCGTCGGTGAACTCACCGGTGAGCGTCGTGCGAGCGGCGGCGAACGGCACAGACGCAGGACCGCGCGTGGCACAGGCCGCGAGCAACAGCGCTGACATCACACTGATTCGGGGGAGCTGACGCGATGTCGAGCGTGCTCCGCGTCGATTCGAGGCGGCGGTCATGTTAGGTACGTCATGATCATTAATCAATACGACCAGATCGACCTTTGTCAAATTCAGACAATCTCATCCATTGGCGTTCATGTACTCTTCGGTCCGAATTGCGGACGCGAGCTAGGCCGGCGTGAGACGGAGCACTTCGATCGCCCCATCCAGGCTGAGGTTGCCCAGCGAGACGAAGAGGTGGCCGTCGGTGACCGAGAGTGCAAACGCCATGCGTCGATCGAGACGCGCCACCAGTCCGGCGATCAGGTCGCGGTCGATGGCTCGGATGTCGATCGATTCCGCCTTGTGAATCCGCTCCCCTTCCAGCTGCCGCAGGTAGATCACCGGCGCCTTTTCGATGTACACCGCCACGCGCGGCGAGGCCTTGCTGGCCTTGTGCAGTCGCGCGGCGTCGGGCGCGCCGACCTCGACCCAGACTTTCATCGCGCCGGTGAGGTCGCGGACCGTGATCGCCGGCTCATCGGGATCGCTGATGCCCCGTGAAAAGCTGATCCCGTCGGCGTACTCGAGGCAGTAGGCCAGCACACGCGTCACCAACCGCTCCTCGGTCTCGGATGGGTGCTGCGCGACCTTGAGCGCGAGGGACTCGTAGACGCCGCGATCCACATCCGCGAGTTCGATGGCGAAGTTGTACAGCGTCGCGGTCAGGGCCACGGGATTCCGGTGCTGGGGACGGAGCGTTCAGTGCAGGGCGAACGAGACCGTGGAATATGCATGCGCCTTGGGCTGGAACTGGTATTCCTTGCTCCGGCTGTGCAGCCGCCACTCGAGGAGTCCGATCGGTGCGCGCAGGCCAGCACCGAGTTCGAGCTCGGAAACCGAGACGTTGCGCGCCACGCGGAGGCTCTGGCTGTTGTAGGTGCTGCCATCGAGGAACAGGTTGCGGAGGACCGCCGACGTTGACGCTCCGGCGCGAACATAAGCGCCCCACCTATCGCCTCGATGGTTTGGCGCTTGCCATGGCCGCGGTGGCCGGACTCCCGCCGTGAGCTGCAGGCCGAGCGTTGCGTCGGTGGCGACGGTGCCCAGCCTCGCCGACCACACCGGCGCCAGATGCATCCGCACGCCGCTGGCGCCGTGCTCGAACCGGCCCAGCTCTCTGGCGCCGCGATACGCGGCCGCGACCGCCACTTCGGTGGCCAGTTGCCGGTCCCAGCCGACGGGCGGACGAAAGCCGAAGTTGCGGTGGACCCACTTCTGGGCGGGCGCGGCGAGTGACGCCGGGCCGGTCACACCCACCGTCAGACTGTAGGCGCGCACGCTTCGGTCCCGGTCCCGCTGGGCGCCGACTTCGAACCCCAGCCATCCCGCAAAGGGGCGCTCATCCAGCGTCCGGTACCGAAGGTCGAGCGTCGGCGTGAAGATCGCCTGCACAATGGCGAGTGACATCAGTCGGCAGTCACGCTCGGCCGCTGACTGATCGCAGTGGTGCGGTCCACCAAGCAGCCGGCGCGCCAGCGGAGCTGCAGTGGGCCAGAGCAGATTGATACGCGTCCCCTGCGAATACTCACGATCGGCGCGCCGCTTGGGCGCCTGCCAGAAATTGAACGAGTCGTTGTCGAGGTCGACCCGGGTTGCAACCTGACCTCGCACCGGAACGCTCATGCTGGCGCAGAGCGCCCAGGTCGCGGCCAGCCTCCAGACCTTACACATGCGGCAGTCCGCCCCTCGCTGCGATGGAGGAGCCTGACGCTCCCGGAAAACACGAAGTGTCGTCAGCCGGGCCGACGACACTTCACAGACACTCACGCGCGCCGAACGGTAACGACCCGCCGGCCGGTCTGGCTAGCGCAGGTTGGCGCTGAAGAATGCCACTGACTTCGCCCACGCGTCCGAGGCAGCGGCGGCGTTGTACGCCTGCCCCGACGGGTTTGCGAAGGCGTGATTGGCATCGGCATAGACGTTGATCGTGACCGTCTTTCCGCTGGCTTTCAACGACCGCTCCATGGCACGGACGCTGTCGACGGGAATCCCCCGATCGAGACCGCCGAACAGGCCGAGGACCGGCGCAGTGAGCCGCGACAGCTGTGCCGCCTCGGTGATTGGCGCCCCGTAGTACATGACGACCGCGCTGATGTCGCGACCGCCGACCAGTCCGGTGCGCAATGACCAGTGGCCGCCGAAGCAGTAGCCGACGGATCCGATCTTCGTCGCGCCCTGCGCCCTCAGGTACGTGATCGCAGCGGCGAGGTTCTTTTCCCCGGCTGGGACATTCTTCATCGCGGTCTGGTAGAGCACCATCGCCGTATCGGGTGTCGTTGCCACGCGGCCGAAGAGGTCAACCGCAAGCACCATGTAGCCTTCGCCCGCGTAGCGATCGACGACGGCCTTGATGTTGTCGTTGAGCCCCCACCATTCGTGCACCACGATGATCGCCGGGCCGTTGCGGCTGGCGCCAGCCGGCCGTGCCATGTAGCCGTGGAGCATTTTCCCATCGACCGTGCCATACATCACGTCACTGCCAACAACCGCGGCGCGCGGTGCAACGCGAGCGATCGGCGTCGCGGTCGGTGTCTCCTTGCCGTGCGCAGCGTGCATTGCGGTGGCGTAGTCTGCCTGCCGCGACTGCGCTGCGGCCGGCGCCGTGATGACGGCCGCCACGACTACGGCCCTGATGATCTGATTCATGAAGTGGTCCGGATGAAGTTGCATGGATGGAAACGCAGGCGTTGGACGTTCACAACGCGAGCCGAACTGGTGATGAGTCATGCAGCCGCTGGAGTCGTTCCCGCCGGTCGCGCCGATCGCGTCACGATGCCGCAGCGATCACCTCAAGATACTCCCATCGATCGGCAAGCACTGCCAGATCAGCGTCGAGATCGGCAAGCCGGGCGGTAGCCTTCGCGACAGCGCCCCCGTCGCGGAGAAAGGATGGATCGGCGAGCTGTACGTAGATCGCGCTCCGGTCCTGCTCGCGGGCATCGATCAGGTCAGGCAGGCCGGACAATTCCTGCGACTCCTTGAACGACAGCCGACGCTTCTTCTCGGACCGTAGCAGTGTCGCGGCGGCGGCGACGGTCGGCCTCGCCGTCGGCGCGGGTGGCGGCAGCGAGCGCTGGCGCACCCAGTCCGCGTAGCCGCCAGCGTACTCGCCGACCACCCCATTCCCCTCGAACGCGAGCGTGCTGGTGACCACGTTGTCGAGAAAGGCGCGGTCGTGGCTCACCACCAGCAGCGTGCCGGTATACTCGAGCAGCAGCGCCTCGAGCAGGTCGAGCGTCTCGATGTCGAGATCGTTGGTCGGCTCGTCGAGCACCAGCAGATTGAACGTGCGCGTAAAGAGCCGCGCCAGCAACAGCCGGTTGCGCTCACCGCCCGAGAGCGCACGCACCGGCGTGCGCGCGCGCTCGGGCGGAAAGAGGAACTCCTGCAGATAGCCATGCACATGCTTTTGTGCACCGCCAATCGCAACGAACTCCGCGCCGTCGGCAATCGTATCGAAGACGCTCCGATCTTCATCCAGCTGTTCGCGCAGCTGATCGAAGTAGGCGAGCTCGAGATTTGTCCCGAGCGTGATGCTCCCCGCATCCGGCGAGAGTTCGCCCAGCAGCAGCTTGACCAGGGTCGTCTTGCCTGATCCGTTCGGTCCGATCAGCCCGACGCGATCGCCGCGAGCAATGATGGCGGAGAAATCGCGCACGATCGGCTGGTTGCCGCGTGCGAAATCAACATGGCGTGCCTCGACCACCAGACGGCCTGACCGCTCTGCTTCCTGCGCCTGCAGG
>JANPFJ010000126.1:0-1306 GCA_031423355.1 Gemmatimonadaceae bacterium
ATTGAGCGATTGGCGAGCAAGGCGGCCGCGGGCCGCGCCACGCCGCGCGAGCTCCGCGCGCTCGGCGATTCGTTGTCGCGCTTGCCGAACGTGGCGCGGGCCGCGCGCACGGTGCGCGATCATTTGCGCCAAGGTTCGGCGCATGGTGGGGTGTTGGGACAGTTGTTGGCCGAGTGGGACGATGGGGCGGATTGCGCTGAGCGACTGACGCGGATGTTGGTGGCGCGTCCTCCGCTGGCGATTGGTGAGGAGGACACAATTGCGCCCGGTATTGACGCTGAGCTGGACGAGCTGCGCGCGCTGCGTGACGGTGGCAAGGATGCGATTGCGACGATTCAGTCCGAGGAGCGTGCGCGCACGGGCATCTCGTCGCTCAAGGTGGGATTCAATCGTGTGTTTGGGTACTACCTCGAGATCTCGAATGCCAACAAGCACCTGGTGCCGGACGACTATCAGCGCCGGCAAACGCTGACCGGCGCCGAACGGTACGTCACACCAGCGCTCAAGACGTACGAGGAGAAGGTGCTCACCGCCGCGGATCGCATTGAGACGCGGGAGCGGGAGCTGTTTGAGGCGCTGCGCGCTGAGGCGGGCCTTGCGATTGCGCGGTGGCAAGCGGTGGCGCGACGGGTCGCGACGATCGACGTGTTGGGCGCGTTTGCGGAAGTGGCCGAGCGTGAGCAGTACACGCGGCCGGAGTTGCATGATGGGTTTGATATGGAGATTGTGGGCGGTCGCCATCCGGTGGTGGAGCGGATGATGGCGCGCGAGAAGTTTATCCCCAACGACCTCGTGCTTACCAACGATGCGCGATTGATCGTGTTGACCGGACCGAACATGGCTGGCAAGAGCACGATCTTGCGACAGATTGGGTTGATACAATTGATGGCGCAAGTTGGTGCGTATGTGCCGGCGCGCAAAGCGCGGTTGCCGATTGTGGATCGATTGTTCACACGCGTGGGTGCCAGCGACAACCTGGTGCGTGGCCAGAGTACGTTCATGGTGGAGATGAGCGAGACCAGTGCGATTTTGCACACGGCATCGTCGCGATCGTTGGTGTTGCTGGATGAAATTGGGCGCGGTACCAGCACGTACGATGGCGTGTCGATCGCGTGGAGTGTGAGCGAGCACTTGCATGATGCGATCGGGTGCAAGACCGTGTTTGCCACGCACTATCACGAACTCACGCAGCTGGCGAACGAACTGCCCGCGGTGCGCAACTTTACCGTGGCTGTGCGCGAGGTGGGCGATCAGGTGTTGTTCTTGCACCGGCTTATTCCGGGCGGTGCCGATCGCAGTTATGGCA
>JANPFJ010000127.1:0-2846 GCA_031423355.1 Gemmatimonadaceae bacterium
GAGGGGGAGCGAGAGCATGATCGCCAGAGGCTGAAAGAATGAACCGAAGAGCGAGGCCAGGATGAGATAGATGAAGACGACCGCGAGGATGAGCGCCTCGCCCACGAATCCTTTCGTCTCGTTCAGATTCTGGACATCGCCGCCAAAGACGGTGCGGTAGCCGGCCGGAAGGCCCATGGAATCGATTGCCGCTTGCACACCGACCGCGACGTCACCGACCCCGAAGCCGGGCAGGACGCCGGCGCTGATTGAGACCTGACGCTCGAGCGACGCACGCTCAATGGCCTGCGGTCCAATTCCGGCGCGAATGGTGGCCACCTGGCCGAGCGGGATGGTGGTCGCCTGGCCGGTGCGGCTGTCGATCCCGGAACCGGGGACGGGGAGCACGGCCACGTCATCAGATGAGCGGCGCAGGGAGTCAGGGTAGATCACGACGACGTCATGCGAATACCCCTGCGGATCTTCCCATCGCGTCGCGCGCTGGCCGGTGAACAGGGGCTGCAAAGTGGTCGAGATCGTCCCGATGCCCAGTCCGGCGGCCCAGGCCTGCTCTCGGTCCACCTGAACGTCGAGCTGCGGGATCTCGCCGTCATCGCTCGAATTCGGCTCGGCGATGCCCTTCACGCCCTGCATCGTCTTGAGCACCTCGGCTGCGGCGAGCTTGAGTCGGGTCGGCTCCGGACCCTGCACCTTGACGTCGATCGGCTGGCGATAGCCGCCGAAAATCGTGGGCGTACCGGTGATGTTCGCGCGGACGCCCGGGATACGCATCAGCATTGGCCTGAGCGCCGTCTGCAGCTCCGCCTGCGACAACTTCCGCTGGTCCTTCGGCTTGAGCTTCACGGCCACCGAGCCGCCGTTTGGCGAGCCGCGGAAGCCACCGCCGATGTTCAGGTAGGTCGAGACCACCTCCGGGCGCTTTTCGAGCAGCATCGCGATCTCCTGCCCCTTGCCGATGGTGAAGTCGATCGCCGAGCCTGGCGCCACGCGATAGTTCACGTTGAACTCGCTGCCATCCACGTCGGGCATCCAGGTGAAGCCGAGCTTCGGGACGAGCAGCACCGAACCGACGACGGTGGTGAGCGCCACACCGAGGACGACGATGCGATGTGACAGCGCCCACGCGAGCCCGCGTGGATAGCGGTCGGCGGTACGTTCGAACCAGTCGTTGAATGCAAATGCGACGCGGCGGATCGGATTCCTGGAGGCGCGCAGGGCCGGCTGATTGGCATGATCGACTTCCGGATCGTGCCAGATGCTCGAGAGCATTGGATCGAGAGTGAAGCTGACCAGCAACGAGACCAGCACGGCGAAGGCAACGGTGACGCCGAACTGGAAGAAGATCTTGCCGATCATGCCGCCCATGAACGCGACCGGAAAGAACACTGCCACCACGGCCATGGTGGTGGCGAAGACGGCCAGTCCGATCTCGCTGGTGCCCTCCGATGCTGCGTGCTCGTGATCTTTCCCCATCTCGAGGTGCCGGACGATGTTCTCGCGCACCACGATGGCATCATCGATCAGCAGACCGATGGCCAGCGAGAGTGCCAGCAGTGTCATCGTGTTGAGCGTGAAGTCGAACGCCCACATCACGAAGAACGACGAGATCAGCGAGATCGGCAGTGCGAGCCCGGTGATGATGGTCGAGCGCCAGGAATTGAGGAAGAAGTAGATGATGACGATGCAGAGAATTGCGCCGAGGATCAACTCATGTTGCACACTCTCCAGTGAGTCGCGGATGCGCTGCGAGTCGTCGCGGATAACGCTCAGCTTGACGTCAGCAGGGAGCGTCTTTTCGAGTTCCGTCATGGTGGCACGCACGCGATCGGCGACTTCCACCGTATTGCTGCCGGCGATCTTCTGCACTTCGATCGAGACCGCCGGCGTCCGGCCGAGAAATGCGGCGCTGCGCTGTTCGGCGCTCCCATCCACCACGGTGGCCACGTCGCTGACCCGGATCGGGGCGCCATTGCGCACCGCCAGGGTGATGTCGGCGAAGCGCGCCGGGTCGACGACGCGGCCGGTCACGCGAATCAGCTGCTCACGACCGTTCCGACGCACGCGCCCGGCGGGTACCTCACGATTCTCACGTTCGAGTGCCGCCAGCACCACTGGTGGCGCAATGTTGTACGCCCGCATCGCATCAGGATCGAGTTGAATCTGGATCTGGCGCGTGGCGGCACCGGTGATGTTGGCACCGCCAACACCCGGAATGGATTCGAACCGTGTCTTGATGACTTCGCGTGCGATGTCGCTCAGCTCCCGCAGCGGGCGTTCCGCGCTGGTCATCGCCACGCTGATGATCGGGCGGTCATTCGGATCGAAGCGCAGGACGATCGGATCCTCGATGTTCGGCGGCAGCTGGCGACGGATGCGTGCCACCTTGGCGCTCACTTCCTGTTGCGCCGCGATCACATCGACCCCGAGATTGAACTGCAGCCGCACCAGCGAACTGCCTTCGAGCGATGTCGAGGTGACTTCCTTGATGCCCTGGACGGTGTTGAGCGCTTCCTCGATCGGCTTCGAGAGTTCGCGCATCACCACTTCCGGTGAGGCACCCGGATACGCAGTCTGTGTCACCACGATCGGATAGGTGACGTCGGGATACTCGTCGATGGCAAGGCGTTTGTAGCCAATCACGCCAAGGACGACCAGCGCCACCATGATCATGGTGGCAAAGACCGGCCGCTTGATCGAAACATCCGAGATGATCATGACTTCCCGCCCGCGATGGTGACCTTGGCGCCGTTGCCAAGCGCTCCGACATTGCCGACGATGACGCGATCGCCTGCCACGAGACCCTCTTTCACTTCGGCCACACCATTGCCGTCATCGATGACGCCGAG
>JANPFJ010000128.1:0-7724 GCA_031423355.1 Gemmatimonadaceae bacterium
AGCGCTGACCCGCGGCGGGATTCGGGTTCGTGATCGAGCAATGACGGCGACCGGCTCAGACACACTGACGGTGTTACGTTCGGCACCATTGCGCGACGTGCTCGGGGCAATGCAGAAGCCATCGCAGAATCAGATTGCGGAGGTACTCTTCCGGACCATCGGGCTGCACGGCACCGGCGTCGGCACACCGGACAGCGCCCGTGTGGTGGTCGAACGGCAACTCGATGCGTGGGGCGTACCGCGCGACGCACATGCGATTCGTGATGGAAGCGGTCTGTCGAGGCATGACTATCTCACGCCACGCGCGATCGTGCAGGTGCTGGACACGATGCGCCGAAGCAGCACCTTCCCGCTCTTCTACGAGACGCTGCCGGTCGCCGGCGAGGATGGCACGCTGAAGAACCGGATGCGGGGCTTTGCGCCGCGGCGCGTGCGGGCCAAGACCGGAACGATCGACAAGGCGCGCGCACTGTCTGGCTTCGTCACCACCGATGCGGGTGAGATGCTGGTCTTCTCGATCGTCGCCAACAACTTCACCGTGGCAAGCCGTGAGGTGGATCGGATCGCGGAGCTGATACTCGCACGACTGATGACGATGCGAGGGGCGACGCCATGATGGATCAGAGTCGCGTGCCGGTGGAAACGGCGATCAGCCGCATTCTCGCCGCTGTGCCATCGCTGGGCACCGAGGCCGTGCCCGTACGCGACGCGCTCGGCCGAGTGCTCGCCGAACCGGTGATCGCCCGTTACACGCACCCCGCGTGGCGCAACAGCGCGATGGATGGCTATGCCGTGCACGCGGGCGACGTGCGCGGCGCATCGTCGGAGGCGCCGGTGACACTGCCCGTCGGTGGGACGATCGCCGCCGGTGATGCACCGCCAGACTCGATCGCAGTCGGCACCGCCTGGCGCATCATGACCGGTGCGCCGGTGCCGGACGGGATCGATAGCGTGGTGCGTGTCGAGGATTCCGATGCCGGACTCTCGCGCGTTGTGCTGCACAGCGATCGTGATGCAGGGCGCAACATCCGGCCGCGCGGTGAAGACTTCGCCGAGGGGCAGCAGCTCCTCGCAGCCGGCACGGAGCTCGGTGCGGCACATCTCGGGGTTGCTGCCGGTAATGGCTGCGCAACGCTCCGCGTAGTAAGGCGACCGCGCGTTGCGATTCTCAGTTCAGGCAACGAACTGGTCGACGTCGATGCGTTCGACGAGGTGCTCGCCGGCCGCCGCATCATCAACACCAACAGTTACGCGCTGGCCGCCGCCGTGACTGAAGCGGGCGGCGAACCCATCTCGCTCGGGGTCGCGCGTGATGATCCGGCCGCGATCGCCGACCGTATCACGAGTGCGCCGCCATTCGACGTGCTGCTCACCTGCGGTGGCATCAGTGTCGGTGCCTTCGACTACACGCGCGACGTGGTGCAGCGACTTGGAGCGACACTCGATTTCTGGCGTGTTCGGATGCGACCGGGTGGACCGTTCGGGTTCGGCATGCTTGGTGCGCTCCCTTGGTTTGGTTTGCCCGGCAATCCGGTGTCGGCGCTGGTGACGTTCGAGGTTTTCGTGCGATCCGCGCTGCGACAAATGGGTGGCCATTCGATCATCCATCGCACCATGCGAACGGTGCGATTGGCAGATCCGGTCACGACTGGCGGTGGATTGACGCACTTTCTTCGCGCCATCATTTCGGACGATGGCCTTGCCCGGCTGACCGGCCCGCAAGGGTCCGGACTGCTGACCTCGATGGCGATGGCGCACGGTTTGCTCATCGTTCCGCATGATGTGTCGTATCTTGCGGCAGGCGCGACGGCGCCAGTCATGCTGGTGCAAGCCGGCCACACCCCGATGGTGGATTCGTGGACGTACTGACCCCCGATGCGCTCGAGCTCGATCTGCGCGACCGGTTTCGCACCATCGAATCGCCGGTGACGATTGCCGACGGCGAGATCATCCAGATTCTGCACCCTGCCAACTCCGATGATCTGATCTCGGAGCAGGAATTCGCCGTCGACGATCGGCTGCCCTACTGGGCCGATCTGTGGCCGGCGTCGGTCGTGCTCTCGCGATTCCTGCGCGGGCTGAACGGCGGCGGTCGCACGCTGCTCGAACTGGGATGCGGCAGTGGCGTCGTTGCGACAGCGGCCGCGCGTGCCGGATTCGAGATCACGGCGACCGACTACTACGCCGATTCGCCGCAGTTCGCGCGCCTGAACACCTGGCGCAACGCCGAGATCGACATCACCGCCCGCTGCGCGGACTGGAATCACTGGCCGTCCGACCTGCGCGGATTCGATCTGGTCGTGGCCTCCGATGTGCTCTACGAACAGCGGAACGCGCCGCTGATCGCGCGAGTCATGGCGCAGTCACTCGGCCCGCATGGCGAAGGCTGGATCGCCGATCCCGGCCGCGTCGGCTCGGCGGGTTTCCCGGATTGGTGCATCAGTCACGCGCTCAGCTGCGAAACCGTCGCCAAGGTGCCGATCGAGGCCGGCGCGCACGTGCACACCATCAGCCTGTATCGCATCACGCGTTGATCCGTGTTGCTCGAACTGCACAACCAAGTCAACGCCATTGCCGCTCAGTCCCCAGCCACCAGCTCACGCGACCGGGCCGGCGCGAGTTGCTGAGCGACGACTTCGCAGATGTCCATCACGCTGACGTCCTTCTCGAGCTTGGCGACGCCGTCGGTCATCATGGTCATGCAGAACGGACAGGCGACCGCAATCACGTCGGCGCCGGTGGCAATCAGCTCCTCCGTCCGCTCGACGTTGATCCGCTTGCCGACCTTCTCGTCGACGAACATGCGACCGCCTCCGGCGCCGCAGCAGAGGCCACGATCCTTGGTGCGCTCGGGTTCCACCAGCGTCAGCACCGGCAATGCGCGCTTGAGCGTCTCACGTGGTGACTCGTATACGTCGTTGTACCGCCCGAGGTAGCACGAATCGTGATACGTCATCGTCAGGCGCTTGCCGTGTTCGGTGTTCAGCGGCACCAGACCAGCGTTCAGCAGCCGCTCGATGTAGGTGCTGTGATGAATCACTTCGTAGTTGCCGCCGAGCTGCGGAAACTCGTTGCCCATCTGATGGAAGCAGTGCGGGCAGAAGGTGACGATCGTCTTCACCTCGTAGCGCTCGAGCGTCTCGATCGTGCCCTTGGCCAGCATCTGGTAGAGATACTCGTTGCCGAGTCGGCGCGCCGGATCACCGTGACAGGTTTCTTCCTGCCCAAGGATGGCGAAGTCGATGTTCGCCGCCTGCAGAATCCGTGCAAACGCGACGGTGATCTTCTTCGCGCGATCATCGAAGCTGCCCATGCAGCCCACCCAGAACAGGATGTCCGGCCGCCGGCCCTCGGCAAACGCTTCCGCGTACGTCGGGATGTTCAGCCCTTCACTCCACTGCGCGCGATCCGCCGGGCTGAAGGCCCACGGCGAGGCGTTCGTCTCGAGCGACTCGAAGGTCGGCTGCACTTCCTCGGGGAAGCGGCCCTCGTTCAGTACCAGGCCACGACGCAACTCGTTGATGATGTCGAGTTGGTCGATGCTCACCGGACACTCCGTCACACAGGCGCGACAGCTGGTGCAGGCCCAGAGTTCGTCTTCGGTGAGGTAGTTGTCGAGCAGCACGTTCTCGAGGGCTGCCTTTCCTCCGTCGGCACTCAGCCGCAGTGCAGCGCTGCCAGGCACATCCAGTTCGCCCACCAGCAGCGGCGCCTTCTCCATCAGGCGCTTGCGCGTGTCGACCACGATCTTGCGCGGACTCAGCGGCTTGCCCGTGATATTCGCCGGGCAGGCCGCCGTGCAGCGGCCACACTCGGTGCAGCTGTAGCCATCGAGCAGGTTCTTCCACGACAGGTGATCCACGTCCGTGGCGCCGAACTGCTCCACCTCGGCCTCGAGGTCCATCGCCCGCATCACACCGACCTTCGCCGGCCCGCTGGTATCGCTGAACCAGACGTTGATCAACGAACTGACCACGTGCAGGTGCTTCGAGTACGGCAGGAAGTTGAGGAACCCCAGTACCAGCAGAGCGTGCATCCACCAGCTGATGTCACGGGCGGTGGACGTCCCGGCCATTCCGACGCTGGCGATGCCCGCGCCGAGCGCGGTCGAGATGGGGCGGAACCAGCCGAACTCCGTCGCGCGCACGCGCGGATCCGACGCGTATTCGAGCGCTCCGGTGGTGTAGAGCGTGATCATCAGCGACGCAATCACGCAGAGAATGATCACCGCCTCGGTGCCATGAATCTCCTTGCCCTGCAGGCGCTTCGGCGGGGCCATCAGGCGGCGCCAGATCAGCCAGCTGACGGCCACGAGCACCACCACCGCGAACAGTTCCTGACTGAGCATGAACAGCTGCCACAGCGGGCGAGGCAGGATGCGCTCGTAGCTGAACCCTGGCCAGACGCCGTGCAGCAGAATTTCAGCGGTGCCAGCGGTGAGCACCAGAAAGCCCCAGAACACCGACGCGTGTGACAGCCCCGCGCCCCACTCGCGCAGGATCTTCGTTTGCGCAAAGCCGATCGTGAGCAGATTCCAGGTGCGCTTGCCAGGCTCGTTGATGCGATTCTCGGGCTTGCCGAGGCGCAGGTAGCTGACCAGTCGCTGGATGTTGTAGCTGAAGAAGCCCAACGCCGCGGTGAGGACGATCAGAAACGCGATGTTCTGCCCGGACATGGCAAACCCGATTCGGTGAAGGCTGTGTCGCGACGACGCATCTGCACGTCGGCTGGATACCCGCAAACTAACGGCGGGCGCAGTCATCGCGACCGCGCCCGCCGTTCACTCTGGCCGAACCACCGCTATTGCTGCGCCCGCGCTGCCTTCACGGCCGCCGTCAGTGCCGGGACGATTTCGAATGCATCGCCCACGATGCCGTAGTCGGCCACCTTGAAGATCGGGGCGTCCTTGTCCTTGTTGATCGCCACGATCGTCTTGGAATTCCGCATGCCGGCGATGTGCTGGATGGCGCCGCTGATGCCGACCGCGACATACAGATCAGGCGAGACCTGCCGACCCGTCTGGCCGATCTGATCGCTGTGCGGACGCCAGCCATCGTCCGTCACGGCGCGTGTGGCGCCAACCGCCGCGTTCCCGAACGCCGCCGCCAGATCTTCCACCAGCGAGAAGTGTTCGGCGGCCTTCAACCCCCGGCCACCGCTGACGATCACCGGCGCTTCCGCCAGATCGAGCTTCGCGCCGCCGCCCATCGTCACCCCGGTCACCTTGACCCGCCCCGCCGACGGCTCCATCGCCGAAGCAACGCTCCGCACAGCGCCGGCCTTCGCGCTGCCGCCCACGCTCACCGCGCCAGGCCGTACGCTCACCAGCGCCGGCGTGGCCGAGAGCACCATCGTGGCGATCACCTTGTTCGTGTTCATCGGGTGACGAACCACAATCGCGTCGCCTTCGGCACTCACTGCCACAACATCGGCTGCCACACCGACGCGCAGCTTGGCGCCGATCCGTGGCGCAAGATCCTGACCCATGGCACTCGCACCGAACAGCGCGGCACGATAGCCACCGGCGGTGAGCTGCGCGGCAACGGTCGCCGCCACCACCTCGGCGTTGTACGTCGCAAAGCCGTCGTGCTCGACCACCAGCACCGCATCTGCGCCGACCGCACCAAGCTTGGGCGCGACGCTCCCGATCCCTGCCGCACCGAACACGATCGCGTGCACTTCGCCACCAAGTCCGTCGGCCAGCACACGCGCCGCCGTCACGACTTCGAGCGCCACCTTCCGCACGTCACCGCCGCGCGTCTCCGCCACCACCAGAATGTTGTTCGCCATCTCAGAGCACCTTCGCTTCAGTCTGGAGGAGTCGGATCAGTTCAGGAACCGCAGCAGCACCTTCACCCACGATGCGACCGGCGGACCGCTCCGGCGGCAGCTCCATCTTGCTCACCTTCACCGAGATCGCACCGAGCTGCGCCGGCTTGCTCTCGAGCGGCTTCTTCTTGGCAGCCATGATGCCCTTCAGGCTCGGGTACCGTGCCTGCGTGACGAGACCCTGATCGATCGTGCACAGTGCCGGCAACGGGAACGACAGCGTCTCGACGCCACCCTCCACCTGCCGTTCGGCCGTGCCACTGGTGCCATTCACGTCGAGCTTCGAGATCGCCGTGACACAGGGCAGCCCAAGCAATTCGGCGACCATCGCACCGGTCACGCCGGCGGCGCTGTCGACCGCAATGCGCCCGAAGAGAATCAGATCGTAGCCGCCATCCTTTAACTCGGCGGCCAGCGCTTCGGCGATGGCAAATCCATCGAATGGAATGGTGTCGGTGCTCAGGTGCACACCCTTGTCGGCACCCATCGCGAGCGCCTTGCGGATCGTTTCCTGCGCCGCAGTGGGGCCGAGGGAGATGACGGTGACTTCGCCGCCGCCATGCTTTTCGTTCTGCTGCAGCGCCGCTTCGACCGCCCACTCGTCGAAGTCGCTCATGTCGAACTTGATTCCGGTGTCGGACACCGAGGCGCCGTCGGCGCCTATCTGAAATCGCGCACCCATGTCGGCGACGCGCTTGATGCACACGGCGATCTTCACCGCTGGCACTCCAATGGCTGTGGAAAGGACTGGGAAGGAACGTCGAAAGGCCTGCACTACAACTGATGCGGGGAAATTAGTCCGCCCGCCCCGGTCACGCTTGGGCTGCGCCGGTTCCGGCCTGCTATCGTTCGGGCATGACCATACGCCCTCTCGCTCTCGTGACCGGCGCCTCGTCCGGCATCGGCAAGACCTTCGCCACCGCGCTGGCGCGCCGCGGCTACGATCTGGTGCTCGTCGCGCGCGACGCCGACCGGCTGCGCGCACTCTCGTCTGAACTGTCGGGCCTGGGCGCCAGTGCCACGCCCGTCGCCGCCGATCTGGGGACGGACGAGGGTCTGGCCGCAGCCGAGGAGGCCATCCGGACCGCCGGGCGCCTCGATCTGCTGGTCAACAACGCCGGCTTCGGGACGACGGGGACGCTGGCCGAGGCCCCCTTCGAGCGCCAGGAGCAGATGCTGAGGCTCCACGTGATCGCCGTCAACCGGCTGACACGGGCCGCCCTGCAGCTCATGCGACCGGCGCGCCGCGGTGGCATCATCACCGTCTCCAGCGTCGCCAGTTTTGCCAACAGCAGCGGCAACGTGAACTACTGCGCCACCAAGGCGTACCAGCGCAGCTTCAGCGAGGGCCTCGCCATCGAGTGTGCACCCGAGGGCATCCGGGTGCAGGCACTCTGCCCCGGCTTCACCACGACCGAATTCCACGACAGGATGCAATTCGATCAACGCGGCCGTGCGCCGGCGTGGATGTGGCTCAGCGCCAGCGAGGTGGTGGAAACGTCACTCCGGCAGATCGAGGCGAACGGGCCGGTGGTCTGCGTGCCCGGCGTGCAGTACAAGGCGATCGTGTTCCTGGCGCGGCACCTGCCGCTGTGGGTGAAGCGGCTGCTGACGCAGCGGGTCTACAAGCGCGATTGAGCGCCATCAGCGCCCCGTCGTGCTCAATCGCGCCAACCGCAGCGTCACACCTACATGAACATCGCCGGATTGATCTCGAGCGATACCAGCGAGATCCGGGTTGCCGGGATCCCGCTGCGGCGCGCATGTTCGAGCACTGCCTCCGCGTTCGGGGCGATGTACTCACAGTAGATCTTGCCTTCAACGTCCGAGACGTAGCTCTTCACCCAGACGACTTCGGGCATCTCGGCGAGTACCGAGTTCGACATCCGGCCGGC
>JANPFJ010000129.1:0-14199 GCA_031423355.1 Gemmatimonadaceae bacterium
CGCATCAGGTGCATCCCTGGTGCGCGCATGTTGATGATTGTGGTGATGAAATTGAAGCCGGCGGCGAGCGAGCTGATACCGAGGATCTGGAGACCGAGCACCCAGAAATCGATGTTCAACCCTGGGTTGTACGCCATCGTAGTAATTGGCGCATATCCGAACCAGCCGCCGTTGGGCGCGAGGCCGGCGAAGATCGGCAGCGTGATGAAGATGCCGCCGAAGAGGTACACCCAGTAGCTGAAGGCGTTGAGGCGTGGGAAGGCCACGTCGCGGGCGCCGATCTGCAGCGGGATCAGGAAATTGAAGAAGGCGGCCGACAGCGGCATGATGGCGAGAAAGACCATCGTGGTGCCGTGCATGGTGAAGAGCTGATTGTAGAGCTCCGCACTGACCAGCGTCTGGTTCGGGGCCGCGAGCTGCGCGCGGATGACCGCGGCCTCGAGTCCGCCGAATATGAAGAAGAAGAGCGAGGTGAAGAGATACAACACACCGATCCGCTTGTGGTCGGTGGTCGTGATCCAGCTCCAGACGCCGGTTTTCTCGCCGGAGTAGGAGCTCGTCGATGCGGCCGGCGCGTAGGTCGGCTGCGCAGCAGTCGTTGCCATGACTTATTTGCTCCGGCGCGGGTTACTTGAGAGCCTGCAGATAGGCGGCGACATCGGCGATCTCCTGATCGCTGAGCCCACCCATCGTGACCTTGGCCTTGATGGCCGGATTGTACTCGCCCTTGCCGATCGCGGGCATCAAACTGCCGGGCTTCATGGCCGGCGCGTTCTTGATCCAGCGGACCAGATTCTCGGTGTTGTTCTCGAACAGCGCGCCGGCGATCGTGTAGCGCGAGGCCACGTGTGTGAGATTCGGACCGATGATCCCGGCACTCATCGGGTTGCCGCTGACCTTGTGGCAGCCGATGCAGGAGGACCGGGAGTAGACCGCCTGGCCGCGCGTGGCATCACCGGTGAGGCCGGCGGTGAAGCTGATGCTCGCGGGTGGCTTGGCGGTCGGCATCGTCGAGGGATCGAGCTTCTCACGCGGGAAGACGAATCCGACGGGGGCGGGGGGGGCGGCGTTGGTCAGCTCGGGACCCACCTGACCGGCCTTGCTGGTCGACTCCGCAGCTGGGGTGCCGGGCGTTGCCGTCGCCGGCGCGACGGTCGGCGCCACCCCGAAAACGGCCTGCCCTTTCTGGTGCGCTGCCCAACTCGCGAACTGCTCAGGGGAGACCGTGTAGGCGCGGAACTTCATGTTCGCGTGGCTCTCGCCGCAGAACTCGTTGCAGCTGCCGTTGAGGGCCTTGAGGGCCATCGAGTCACGCGGCGTCATCCAGAGGTAGTTCGTCCGGTTCGAGATCAGGTCGCGCTTGCCACCGAGGCGCGGGATCCAGAACGAATGGAGCACGTCCTTGGTGTTCAGCTTGAAGTTCACCGGTCGGCCGACAGGCAGATAGATCTCGTTGGCCGTGGTGATGCCGTACTCGGGGTACTTGAACTCCCACCACCATTGGTGGCCGATGACTTCGATCTGCAGCGCATTGGCCGGTGCCTTGGCCTGCGTCAGGAAGATCGTCTTGACGGTCGGCACGGCGATGAACGCCAGAATCACGGCCGGGATCGCGGTCCACGCGATTTCGAGCGTGGTATTGCCGTGGACATGCTTCGGTTCAGGCGAGTCCGGGCGCGCCTTGAACTTGAAGATGATGTAGAGGATGCCGACCTGGACGATCACGAACACGATGGTCGCCCAGAAGATCAGCGAGTCCCAGAGATGGGTCGTCGCCTCATTCAGGTCGGTCGTGTAGTTGAACGTCGTGTTCGGATATTGCTGCGCCCCGGCGGTCGCGGCGGCGCCGGCGATCAGGAGAGAGGCGAGCACCGCGGGAACGACTCCGCGACGGGTCACTGCGGCGGCGAAACGCCGGCGGATAACAGAAAAGCTGGCCATGCCCAGGTCTTGGGAAAGGTCGTAGAGCGCCACGGTAGACGCCCCAAGAGAAACTCGGCAGCCGGAATGTTTGGTTCCTTCCTCCGAGGCGCAGGTCGCGCACCGCGCGCCCCGCAACGAACAGACATCATCATCATCGCCCACGGCAGCCGCGCGGCCTGCCGGATCACGCGACCAAGGCACAGGTTAGCGGAAACCGACGTTTCCTGAGGATACGTGCCGTCAATCTCAACGGACGATCCTGCATCCCGCAAAACTTAGGAGCACGGGTTACTCCCCGCCAGCGGCGCTCGAGTCCGGCGTCGGTTTCGAGTCGGCAACCGCGTGCTTGGTGAGTGTGGAGGTGACGGACAGCTCGATGCCGGACTTGAGCTGGCCAACCCGCTCCCGGAGCATCCGCACCTTGGCCAGATCAGCGCCGCCGCCCCGGGTGGCGGTCAGGATGATGTCGCTGGACAGGTCCGCGAGGAGCTGAAACTGGCTCCGAAGCAGCCCGACAAGGGGGGTGGCGACCCGCTTGATCTGCTGCGGATAGCTGGTGGTGGGCGAACTGTTCTTGATCGCCAGGGCGTACTGCTCGACCATGCCGTGGACGCTCTGGACGATGGATTTGGCGGTTTCGAGCTGCTGGAGCTTGGCCTGACCGGGGCCATCGACGGTGGGTTTTGCCATGGGTGGGAATCTATACGTGGCGCAGCGAGGGAACTTTTAGAATCACTTCGACACTCACTGCACGTTCTGCTTCCCCAACCGTCCTCAACCCTCCGAGGTGTCGCATGCCGGTCCGTCGCGTGCTGCTGCCTGTCGCCCTGCTGCTCACTCTGGCGGTCCCCGTCGCCGCGCAGGGGATAGCACAGGCCAGCCCTGGTGCCCCTGACGCTGGCACGTGGGGAGCCGAGTCGGTGGTTGGCCGTTTCGGGGACGCCAAAGTGCTGCGGTTCCTATCGCCCAGTTGGGTGTTGCTGGTCGGGGGCTCCATAAGGAGCACCAACGACGCCGGTACTGGGAGCGCACGGGTCAGTGGCCGCACCGATGTGACACTTCAGGCGGGCATCAGGAAGTACCACCGCAGCGGGCTCGGATTTCGTCCGGTCACGGGTGTCGGCGTGACGTACGGAAGAATCGAGGGTTTCTCCACCCCCTACGGTGCGTACGGCGAGGCAGGTGGAGCCTATCTGTTCAACCGCCACCTTTCACTCGGCGCTGTCGCGGTCGCAGAGTTCTCGCGAGATGGTGATCGGAACACGTTCGCTCTGGCCGTACCGCGTGTGATGGCTTCGGTTTTCTTCTGACGGCAGCGCGGTATCCGGAGTACGACACGGATGATACTCCGGCCTCCGCTGCCGACCGGGACCGCACTGCGCATATTGGGCGCATGTCAGACCGCGCCCCGATTCGCCGTCACGCCGCGTTCGCCCCGACGACACCGCCCACACCGCGGTGCCCGATGTGCTGGTCAGCGCCGTATCTCGGCCCGACGCGCAAGGTCCGTCGCGGCTGGCGGGTGCAGGCGGGGGAAGCGGAGGCACCGTCCGGTTCGACGGTCGCCGTGGCCAGCACCGTGTATCCGTGCAGCAATGCCGCCTGCGACACCGCCATCGTCGTGCGCATGGCGCTCACCGGCGGTTATCTGCAGACCGATGTGGACGATGGGCTGCTACGCGACACGGCGGCGGTCAGCTTCGCGAAAGGACGGACCATGCGAGACGGCGTGTGGCGCGACCGGGCGGGCGATCCGCGCACTGCGCCGGTGCAGCGGGATCTGTTCGCCGTGTGAGTTGCAGTGGCCCGCGGTGCGCTCCGAGTGCGACGCCCGCGTTCGTCGAGGCAGCTGGGATACCGACAGGCGTCAGCGGCGAAACCGAAGTCCGACGCCAACCTGAATCACCTGATTCCTGATGTCGTCATTCGTGTCGGAATCTGCAATCTGCGTCAGCCCGCGCGTGTACCGAACCATTGGCACGACCAGCAGCCGTTTGCGGTAGGGAATGGCGACCTCGCCGCCAATGGCGACACCGGCCTCGATTCGTTTGAAATCGACGCTTTCGCCAATCACGCCGCCAGCGTCGCAGTCGAATGAACCCGTGATCCCTTGGCCACTGGCGGTAATCGCACAGCCAATTCGCGCGCCGACCGTGGCGCCGACGGTGAGGGCCGGTACGATGCCCGACCCCTGCAGCGCTCCTGCGAGCCGGAGCAACAGCGGCACTTCCAGGTATCGCAGCCGAAACGATCCGCTGACATCCTCTTCGCTGACCGACACACCCTTCGACACGAAGTGCAGGCCGGACTGGAATCCGATCTTCGCGCCAGGCTTCTGCACTACCACCGTCAGGCCGGCGAACGGGCCGGTCCGTGTCTTGGCGGCTTCAACGTCGCGACCGACGAAGGTTGCGAAGGCAGCGCCCGCCTCGACGCCGAACTGCACCGGCTGAGCCCAGGCAGTTGTGGCCAGAACGCCAGACACTGCGCTGGCGAGGATCGTCGAACGGAGCAGTTCACGCGTCAGCTTCACCCTGTACTCCTTGAAAAGTCTCTGGTGTGCCATCGATGATTTTATTGACACTCTCATACTTAACCAGCACGTCACGACCCGCAACCTGGAATTGTTCGATGCACGGCGCGTGCGGCGGAACAGCCGGAGGCACGTTCGTGTCGCAGTGACTCGAGCCACGGATTCGCGCGAGCGACGAGGGCGTACATATCGTCGAGTCCGAACAGATGGTCACTCGCCCCGCCGAGCCACTGCATTTCGCCTCGTTCGAGGACTTTCGCACCTGGCGTCTGCTGCGTGCGGCCTCGGAATGACAGCGCCGACGACGGCAGTGGCTCGCGTCTGCCTGCTGCTGAACGGCGAGGACGCGCGGTATGCGGTGGTTGGCGCGACAGCGATGCGACTCTGGGGTACGTCGCTCGTGACTCGTGAAATCCAGATCCTCATCGATCCAACCCTGCCGAACGCGGAGCGCGTGTTGCGCGCGCTCGGCGCCATGCCGCTCGGCATCGCATCAGAGATCGCGCCGGGCGATCTCATCGCGCGCCCGGTGACGATGATCGGGGACACCCCGAACGTGGACGTGCTGACGCGCGCATGAATCTTCGATGAAACGAGGCCGAGCGAGACCTGGCGGTTTTTGAGATCGAAGGGGTACCGGTGCCCACGGTGTCACTCGCGAATCTGATCGCGTCGAAGCGAACGGGGCGACCGCAGGACGTGGCGGATATCCAGGTACTCGAGGAGATCCGGCGACTTCGGTGAGCACCTTGGTGTCAGGCCGCTGTTGTCTCGCGCACCAGCGCAACGGGCCGTGTAAGACTGCGCGCAACGCGTCGCACTGATGGACTCAGGTCGCGAAACCGAGGGTGGCGGCGACCTCGCGCTGGCGTTTGTCGAGTGTGAGGAAGGTCACATCGCCCGGAGTGGTTGCGACCGACAGCGCAACGGCGAGATGGAAACAGTCGGCCCCTCGCACGTATCCCGCCGCGAGCACACTGGTGAACTCGGGTCGCAATGATCGCGTCGGGACGATGAGTTCGATCTGTCGCAGAAGCGCGTCATCGAACGCCCTTCCCTCTCGCCGGAAAGCGCTACGGAGCTCCGCCTCAACCAAATCACACGCAAAGGCGGAGCGGAAGCGGTCGAAACGAGCCGCGACCGCGTTCCAGCCCGGTTCCTCGAATGCCAGCGCAAGGAACACCGACGTGTCTACGAAGGCGTAAGTCAGTCGCGCTCGTCCAGAAAACGCTGCAGCGCGCCGGGCACGTGCTGGCCGCGCGGAAAATGGAATGGCTCCCCGGGCTTTCGCTGGGAGGGCACGATCGAGCCTTGCGCCGTCAATTCGGCGATTCGCTCCTCCAGCGTCTGCTTCCTCACCAATGGCGGCTCGAAAGGCCGCAGCTCCGCCACCGGCTCACCATGCACAGTGATGACGAACGTCTGCCCGGACTCGCGCACCTGACGCACGAGCGCGGACAACTGCGCCTTGGCGTCGTAGATGGAGTATTCTTTCGGCATGACAGAAATCTGACTAGTCTGACCAGACCAGTCAAGCGTCTCCGGCGCGCCCTGGCTACCGCCCCGCCATCGACTCCGGCCGCAGAATGTCGTCCAACTGCACCCGCGTGAGCCAGCCGCGCTCGAGCACGATGTCCGTTACCCCGCGACCACTGGCCAGCGCTTCCTTCGCCACCTCAGTCGCCTTTTCATAGCCGATCACGGGCAGCAGCGCTGTCACGACACCGATCGAGTGCTCGACGTAGTAGCGCATCCGATCCGCATTGGCCGTGATGCCGACGATACACTTGTCTTTCAGCACATGAATCGCGTGCGTCAGTTCCGAAATGCCACCGAGCAGCTTGTAGGCGATGATCGGCTCGAAGACGTTGAGCTGCAGCTGCCCTGCCTCGGCTGCCATCGTCACGGTGACATCGCCGCCGATGATGTTGAAGCAGACCTGATTGACGACTTCGGGAATGACGGGATTGACCTTGCCCGGCATGATGCTGCTGCCTGGCTGCATGGGCGGCAGGTTGATCTCGCCGAAACCGGCGCGCGGGCCTGACGACAGCAACCGCAGATCGTTGCAGATTTTCGAGAGTTTGGTGGCGGTGCGCTTGAGCACACCACTCAACTGTACGAAGGCGCCGGTGTCGCTGGTGGCCTCGATCAGGTCGGGCGCGGTGATCATCACCAGCCCGGTCACGTCGGAGAGATGCTTCCGCACGGAGACGGTGAATGCATCCGACGCGGTGATGCCGGTCCCGATGGCGGTGGCACCCATGTTCATCTCGCGCATCAGTGCCTGCGCTTCACCCAGCCGATCGACGTCTTCCATCAGCGTGTGCGCCCAGGCCTTGAACTCGCGGCCGAGTGTCATGGGGACAGCGTCCTGCAACTGCGTGCGGCCCATCTTGATCAGTTCCTTGAACTCGACCGACTTGGCATCCATCGCTCCGCAGAGATCCTTCAATGCATCGCGCAGCGTGTCGAGCGCGGTGTGGAGTGCGATCCGGATCGACGTGGGATAGACGTCGTTGGTACTCTGACTGCGGTTCACGTGTTCGTTGGGGTGCACCACTTCGTAGGTGCCGCGCGAACGGCCGAGGATTTCCAGCGCCCGGTTCGCGATCACTTCGTTGGCGTTCATGTTGGTGCTGGTACCGGCACCACCCTGAATCATGTCGACGATGAAGTGTTCGTGATGCCGTCCGGCACGCAGCTCTTCACCGGCCCGCACGATGGCATCGGCGATGTTGTCCGGCAGCAGGCCGAGTTCCCGGTTGGCCTGCGCGGCGGCGATCTTGACCGCAGCCAGCGCGTTGATCAGTTCGGGAAACTCACGCAGCGGCACACCGGTGATCGGAAAGTTCTCGGCCGCGCGCAGGGTCTGCACACCGTAGAGCGCTTCGTCCGGGACTTCGCGTTCACCGAGCAGATCATGTTCGGTGCGCATGCGCCGGCTGCCGAAGCCAAGTGTGCGTCCACGACCCACGAGCGTCGCATCGGCAATGCGCAGCCGACCGGCGATGGCGCGTGCGGCGCGGCCAACCAGCCCGGCGTAGAGATGCGGGTTGTCCTTCACGATCTCGGCCAGCGCGGCCTTGCGGAGGATCAGCAGCTCACCGGCGATGACGGCGCGGGCGGTGGTGCCGTGACGGGTATCGTCGAGCAGCAACCCTTCGCCGATGGCTTCGCCCGGCCCCATGGTGACGAGGCGCGTGGTGCGACCTTCGGCCGTCTTCTCGATCGCGACACCGCCGGTGACGACGAGGGCGAACATCGACCGCTCGTCACCTTCATTGAAGAAGACGTCGTCGGTGGCGAAGGAATGCATCTCCAGCGACTGGGCAAAGCGCCAGAGCTGTGCGTCGGGTAGCCCTGCCACGAACGGCAGCGCCTTGAGTTGTGCGAGAATCACATTTTTCATGGCACGAAGCTACCCGTGAACACGAGCTCGTGCGAGCGGCAGCACCGGGCGGCACAACTCGGTGCCGAGATGTGCTGGCTCGTTCACACCGGCAAGGGATTTCCCGCGTGCCAGTCGAGTCGTGTCAATTCCGCAAGCAGAGCGAGCACATCACCGCGCTGATCGTGAATACCGAGCAACAACAGATCACCTGCCTGCGCCCACTGCAGCGCGATGCGCGCAGCGTCCATGTCGCTCGGCGCGCTGCGCAGTGATCCGGCGGGTGCACCATGGGCACGCAGGGCGGCGATCAATGTATCGCTGATGGAGCCGGGCGGACGGCCACGGAGAAACTTCGGCATCTCCTTGGCGATGTAGAGATCGATCACCCCGGAGTCGAAGGCAGCTTTGGCGATCTGCTGCAGCGCGAGGTCATCACGGTCGCCGCCGGTGCCAAGCGATATCGCGCGCCGGGATGCCGGCAGGTGGGTGGTCGCCGCGATCAGGGCCGCGACACCTTGCGGGTTGTGCGCATAGTCGATCACGACCGTGACGCCGCCCACGGTTTGCAGCATCAGCCGGCCCATGTTGTCGCGCGGGTCGGCGCCGAAGGTCTCGAGCGCGGCGACGGCCTTGGGGCCGAGCTTCAGTTCGTTCGCGATGGCCAGTGCGATGGCGGCGTTCAGCACGTTGTGGATCGCGGTTCCGCCGAGTGTGGCTGGTATGTCCGCGAGCTCCTGCTCCGTCATTCCGAGATCCACGGAACTGCTTGACGCAAAGGGGGACGGAGTTCCTGGCGCTGATGGGGACGGAGTTCTTGGCCTCTCCTGCAGTTCCGCTGCGTCAGCGCTCTTGCTCCCGACGGTGACGGCGACAGCGACGGTGCGGCCGGGATAGCGAGCGATGGCGTCGCACAGCTCGGGGATAGCGGAGTTGTAGACGAGCGTACCGGTCTCGGCGACGGCGCGGCCGACGACGAGCTTGGCTTCGGCGAGGGTGGCGAGGTCGGTGATGCCGTAGTCGCCGAAGTGATCGGCGGAGAGGGTGACGATGGCGGCGACGGAGGCCCGCTGGACCGCCAGACCGCGGCGCAGGATGCCGCCGCGCGCTGTCTCGAGGACAGCGAAGGTCACCGCAGGGTCCTGCAGCACGCGGCGGGCACCGGCGGGCCCGGACCAGTCGCCGCTTTCGACCGCCACGCCGTCGATCCAGACGCCATCGGTGCAGGTGTAGCCCACGGTATGTCCGGCCGCCTTCGCCATGGCGGCGACCATCCGGACGACCGTGGTCTTGCCGTTGGAGCCGGTCACGAGCAGGATGGGGATGTCGCGCACCGCGAGCCAGTCGATATCCGACAACGCTGGTATGGCAGCGAGTGGCCACCCCTTCGCGCCTTCGCCAGAACCGACGAATGCCGATGTTTCGTCGAAGGTGAGATTCAGGCCAAGCCGCTGTGCTTCGTTCCACAATTCGAGCAGCGCACGGCGTGATTGACGCGTTCCTGTCGGCTCGGCATCGGCAAACGCGAGCAGCGCCGCGACTGATGTACCGGCGGCGACATCGACTGCGCCAGCGACGATCGCCTCAGCGAAGACCCACGCCGCTTCACACACTTCAGTGGCGGTCATCAGTTGATCGATCGGCGCGTGCACGAACAGACTCGCGCCGCCCGGATACACACGCTGTACGGTCTCTGCGTCGGGCCACCCAAGGGCGTCGGCGAGGAACGAAACGCGCTCGTGCCACGCCGACAGCAGCGCCGCGTTCTTCTCGGGCGCGGCATCGTCGAGCGACACCTCCAGCACTGCGCCCAACCCGGCGTGCATCAGGTTGGGACCCATCACGCGGCGGGAGTCCACGATGGTCGGTGAGGGATAACCCGACTCGAGGTCTGGTTCGCCTGGGGGGCGCGTCATGCTGACTGCCGGTGCCTAGTCGTTCGCTTCGCGGGCCAGAAACACGCCCCGGTCGTCGCGCACGACCTTCGTTGCGTCAGTGCCAGCCGAGTCGCTGACCTTCGGGGTTTCGCGAACCGGCGCCGGCGCCGCGAACAATGCCGGAAACTCGCGCGACACAGCTGGCGACAGTGGCGGCGGGACGCTGTCGTCGGCCAACTCGATCGCTTCCGGCGCGATCGTCTGCGGTGCCTGTCGCTTCGGTGACGCAAACGACTGCTGCTCGGAATCGGGCTTGAAGTGGGTGATCTGCTTCCAGCCGCGAGCCAGCGCGTCGGCAAAGATCAGCACCAGATCGCCCGGTTCGGCTTGACGCAACGCCGCGTCGATCGCAGCCTGCTCGTCCACGATCACGGCGATCCGATCGTCGCTGATGCCGTGCGCCTTCAGTGCGTCCTGCAACATCTTCGGCACCTCGTCATCCCCACGGCCACGGCGGCTGTCGTCGCGGCGACAGATGTAGAAATCGAACGCTGCATCCGCCGCCGCGTCAGCAATGGCAACGATGTCCTGATCACGACGATCGCCCGGCGCCGAGAGCACACAGATGCGCCGTCCCTTCACATCGAGACGGTTCGCCAGCTGACAGAGCTGCTCGACGGCATCCGCATTGTGGCCGTAGTCGAACAACACCCGGAACGGATGCTGGTCGTACACGTTCAACCGGCCCGGCGCCTGGAAGAAGCTGGTGTCGAAGGTTCGGAGGCCGTGACGGATGTCTTCGAGCCGCACACCCATGGCAAAGGCCATCGCGGCGGCAAACATGGCGTTCTGCACGTTGTGCAGCGCCTTGCCTTCGATGGTCGCGGGAATCAGGTGTGTCCAGAGCAGCGGAATGTGCGCGCCATGATCGTAGATGGTGATCATGGAACCATTGATGCCGTTTTCGAGGGCGATCGCGCGGCCGCCAGCCCGAATGTGCTCACGGACCAACTCGTGGTCGGGGTTGAGCGTGACGTAACACACGTGCTTCGCTTCGGTGTACGCGGCCATGCGCAGCGTGAGCGGATCGTCGGCGTTGAGCACGGCGGTATCACGCGCAATCTCGACGACAGTGCGTTTGATCTCGGCCAGCTGCTCGAGGGTGTCGATGCCCTTCTGCCCCAGATGGTCGGGGCGAATATTGAGCACGGCGCCGACATCCACGTAACGCATCGCCATGCCGGCACGAAGCAGGCCACCGCGGGCGGTCTCGAGCACCGCAACTTCCACCATCGGATCGCTGAGCACGATGCGGGCGGCGGTGGGGCCTGTCATGTCGCCCACCACCGTGCGCTGACCATCGACGTACACACCATCCGTCGTCGTCAGGCCGACACGCTTGCCCGCGAGCTTGTGGATGTGCGCCAGCATGCGCGACGTGGTGGTCTTGCCGTTGGTGCCGGTGATCGCGGCGATCGGAATCGTGACCGGACGCCCTGCCGGGAACAACATGTCGATCGTCTTGCCGGCCACATCACGCGGCCGCCCATCACTCGGCGCCATGTGCATGCGAAAGCCGGGGGCTGCGTTGATTTCGCAGATCGCGCCGCCGATCTCCTTGTAGCTCTGCGTGATGTCGGGCGTGAGGAAATCGACGCCACCGATATCGAGCCCGATCGCCTTGATCGCCCTGACGGCCATCTCGGCGTTGTCGGGGTGAACGAGATCGGTCATGTCGCGTGCGGTGCCGCCGGTGCTGAGGTTGGCGGTGAGGCGGAGATACACCACTTCGTCCTTCGGCGGCACGGTCTGCGGGGTGTAGCCAAGCTTGGCGAGCAGCCCGTTCGCCTGCTCATCGAGCTCGATGCGCGTCAGCACTTTCTCGTGACCGATGCCGCGGCGCGGATCGGAGTTCACGATTGCCACCAGCTGCTCGATGGAGTGTGTCCCGTCGCCAACCACATGGCCCGGCTCGCGCTTGGAGACCGCGACCAGTTCCCCGTCGATCACCACCATGCGGTGATCGTGGCCGGTGATGTAGGTCTCGACGATCACACTGCGCGAGTGTTCGGCGGCACGGGCGAAGGCGGCGCGGATCTCGTCCTTGTCACTGAGGTTGATCGACACGCCGCGGCCATGATTGCCGTTGTACGGCTTGAGCACCACCGGAAATCCAAGGCGTTCGGCTGCGCTCACCGCACGTTCGGCCGTCTGCACGAGGCGCTGCTTCGGAACCGGCAGGCCAAGGTTGGCGAGGATCTTGTTGGTCTCTTCCTTGTCGCCCGCCAGTTCGACCGCGATGTGCGAGGTGCGACCGGTGACGGTGGCCTGGATGCGCTGCTGGTGCACGCCGTAGCCGAGCTGGATGAGCGACTGTTCGTTGAGCCGGATCCAGGGAATCCCGCGCTTTTCGGCCGCGTGCACGATGCTGGCAGTGCTCGGCCCCAGGGCGCGGCGTTGTGCGTACCGAATGAAGGTGTCGCGGCTTTCGTCCCAGTCGAAACCGGTGTCGAAATCGGCGGGGCGCAGTTCGGGCGGCAGCAGCGAGTGCAGCAGATTGAGGGAGATGTCGGCCGCTTCGATGCCCACGTCTTCCTGTTCATACTCGAAGGCCACGTCGTAGACACCATGGCGACCCGCGGAGCGCGTCTTGCCGAAGGTGACCGCGATACCGGCGGTGTTCTGCATCTCGATCACGACATGTTCGAAGACATGGCCGAGCCAGGTGCCTTCGTCTTCGGTCATGCGTCGGATGAAGCCGCCCGGTTCGCCGTAGCTGCAGCCATGTTCCTTGAGGCCGGGCAGCCGTTCGACGAGAGTGTCGATGAACGGGTGTCCCAATCGCATCGTCGGCCAGGCTTCCAGTGCACCGAGATCCACTTCGAGTCGGATGACCGGGAAGTGTGCGTAGTGGCTGGGGCCGACGTAGACGTTGCGATCGAGGATCTTCATACAGTCGGCGTGGTGTGCTGGAGTGTGACGACGTTCTTGCCGTGTGCCTTGCGGGTGCGGAGGTTGAAGCCGGCGCCTTCCGCGAGCTGGTGCATGCGGATGCCGATCAGCGTGATGGTGTCCTGCGGCTCGGCGGCGTGCATCGAGGAGAACTCGCACTCGGACGTGTCGATCACCGTGACGGCACTGGAGCCCATGACGTCGATTTCGTCATCGGGGCTGATGAACGCAGCGGTGTCTTCGTCGACGCCAAGGCCGAGGAGCGCCGGGTTGTAGGAGAGTGCGGTGAGCAGTCGGCCGAGGCGATCGCGCTGGCGGAAGTGCTGATCGATCACGATGTCGCGCGTGAGGCCGAAGCCTGGTGCCATGGTGACCATACCCGCGCGTGGCGTCGGGCCTTCGTCGCCGCCCGCGATCATGTGGGCGGACATCACCGCCGCGCCGGCGCTGGTTCCGGCGACCGGCATGCCTGAGTAGAAGCGGTCGTGGAGGATCGTCGCGGCGGGGGTGCCGCCCATGATGGTCGTCAGTCGGAGCTGGTTGCCGCCGGTGATGAAGACGCCGTCGGCATCTTCGAGTTGCGACACCCAGTCGCGGTCATCGCAGTCGGAGCGGCGCTGGAAGTTGAGGGCGCGGGCGTACTTGACGCCGTGCTTGGCGAACTGCTTCTCGTACCAGGCGCCCATGTCCGACTCTTCGGACGCCGTGGGGAGGATGGCGATGACGGGATTGCGACGTCCACAGAGCTCGACGAATCGGGCGAGGATGGAGGCGTCGGTCAGCTTCCCGCCGATGGGGATGAGCCAGCCTTTGCGGGCAGAGCCCGGTTTGGGGGACGGAGGCATGGTTCAAGGTACGGGGGGCGGGGTGGATCGGGGAGGCTGAGCTCCTTGAGTATCGGCGAGTATCGGCGAACCGGCGGGCGGGCCGAGTGCTTGCCGCCGGATCGGCGTGGGGTTCAGGATCGGTCGCCGTGGGTCGAATACTGATCGTCAGCGGCGAGGTCTCTCGACAGCGCGGCCTCGATCTCCTCGATGCTCGGCAGGTTCGTGTCCAGCGGCTCGGGCAGGGACCGCACCAACTGATACTCCGCCACACCGATGGGCTTGTCGATGCCCGAGAGCGCGTACTCGGCCACCAGCCGGTTCTGCGACCGACAGAGCAGCAGGCCAATGGTGGGGCGGTCGTCTACGGCCTTCATCTGAGCATCGATGGCGCTCAGGTAGAAATTCAGCTGCCCTGCGTGTTCCGGCTTGAACGCGCTCGCCTTGAGCTCCACCACGACGTGGCACTTGAGGCGTGTGTGGTAGAAGAGCAGATCGATGAAGAACTCGTCGCCTCCGACTTCGAGCCTCACCTGACGGCCCAGAAAGGCGAACCCGGCGCCCAGCTCGAGAAGGAACCGGGTGATGTGGCGCATCAGGGCGAGCTCGATGTCGCGCTCGTGGGCCTCTTCGCCCAGTCCGAGAAAGTCGAAGTGGTATGGATCCTTGAGGATCTGCGCTGCGAGTCCGGCGTGCTCC
>JANPFJ010000130.1:0-18069 GCA_031423355.1 Gemmatimonadaceae bacterium
GTCGAGATCGGCGTAAAGCACCGTGTCACCCGCCTGCAGCCGGTTGTACTGACCGATGATCGACTGCAGTGCTTCCGTTGCGTTCCGCGCGAACGCGATCTCGCCAGCGTCGACGCCGAGTGCGGCAGCGACGCGTTGGCGCGCGGCCTGCGAGAGCGCAGGGAACTCGCGTCGCGCGAACCAGGAGTTCTCGCGGTTCACTCGATCCACGTGGCGGTGATACGCCGCACGGACCGGGTTCGCCATCATCCCCCAGTAGCCAGCCTCCAGGTTGGTCACCTTGTCGGTGACGGCGTACTGCGCGGCAACTTCGCGCCACCAGGCCTCGTCTTCCGCGACGGCGGCGGGTGTTCCGTCGGGCGGGGGCGGAAGCGCACGATCAGTCCGGGCGAGCTCGAGCATGTTAGCCGGCGGTACGAGCCCGGGGCGGATCGTCAGGGACACGGCCGATGCGGAGGTCGCGACAGCGGCACGGCGGAGGAAATCGCGGCGGTTCGTCATCCTCGAGTGTATGCGGCCGTGCAGGAACGCGGGAGTCGGTGGCGATCGGGAAGCTGGCGCTGCCATATGGCGATCTCGATCGGCTCGAGGTCGCCGGGCGATGGTCGGGTGACTGGCATTGCAGGCTCCGGGCGATCGTCGAGCGCCGTCCGCCACGGGTGGCCGTCAGGCCACCGCAGCGACGGCGCGTTGCACGAGCGTCAGAATGGTGTACACCGCCACCGCCTCCCCATCCTGGTTCATCACTTCGACGTCCCAGTGCACTACGCCCTGCGGGATCTGGTCTTCGCGATCCTCCTTGGCGGTCTTCTGTTTGCAGGTCAGGCGCGCCATGATCGTATCTCCGATGTAGACCGGCTTCACGAATCGCAGCCCCTCGAGGCCGTAGTTCGCGAGCACCGGGCCCGGTGCGGGATCGACGAACAGCCCCGCCGCCGCCGACAGCACGAAGTAGCCGTGCGCCACGCGCTTGCCGAAGAGCGACGCCTGTGCGGCGATGTCGTCCATGTGGGCGTAAAAGAAGTCGCCGGAAATACCCGCGAAGTTGACGACATCAGCTTCCGTCACGGTCCGACGGTGCGTGATGAATGTCTCGCCAATCCGCAGTTCACCGAAGAATTTCCGGAACGGATGGATGCGATCGCGGAGCTCATCGGCGCCTTTGCTCCATTCGCGGGTGACGGCCGACACGGTCTGCGGCGATCCCTGAATCGCAGTGCGCTGCATGTAGTGCATGACGCCGCGGACACCACCGAGTTCCTCACCGCCGCCAGCGCGACCCGGCCCGCCATGCACCATGCCAGGCATCGGTGACCCGTGGCCCGTCGACTCCTTCGCGCTGTGTCGATTGACGAACATCAATCGGCCATGGTATGCGGCCGTGCCAAGCGCCATCGTGCGTACGACATCGTCCTGCGCCGTGAACACCGAACCGACCAGACTTCCCTTGCCGAGCCGCGCCAGCGCAACCGCCTCGTCCACACTCCGATATGGCATGACCGTGTTCACCGGCCCGAAGGCTTCCACGTCGTGCGACGGCGTCCCGCCAAATGGCGCATTCGCGTACAGCAGCATTGCCGGATAGAACGCCCCGCGTTCAGCGTCGGCACCAACGACATTGAGCGTGCCGGGACCTCCAAAGACGACTTCGGCACCAGCCTGCAGCAGTGCGACGCTGCGTTCGACCTCACGCACCTGACTCTGGCCGGCGAGTGGGCCCATCCGGACGCCATCGGTGGCTGGATCGCCCACCGTCACACCCGCCAGTCGCTTCGACAGCGCAGCCGTCACGGCCTCCACCATGCTCTCATGCACAAACGTCCGCCGAATCGCGGTGCATTTCTGCCCCGCTTTGACAGTCATTTCGCGGGTGACTTCCTTGATGAAGAGGTCGAACTCCTCAGTACCGGGTGCCGCATCGGGGCCGAGCATCGAAAAGTTGAGGGAGTCGGCTTCCTGATTGAAACGGACACTGTTGCCGAGGATGGCCGCGCTTCCCTTGAGCATCAACCCGGTGGTGGCGGATCCAGTGAAGGCGACCGAGTCCTGGCAATCGACATGCTCGAGCAGATCACCCGCGCTGCCGCAGATCAGCTGAAAGGTTCCCGCCGGCAACAGCCCGGACTCAACCATCGCGCGCGCCACCACTTCGGTCAGGTAGCTGGTGACTGTCGCTGGCTTGACGATGCTCGGTACGCCAGCGAGGAACGACGTGGCGAACTTCTCCAGCATGCCCCAGACGGGAAAATTGAACGCATTGATCTGGATTGCGACGCCTTCCATCGGAACGCAGATATGTCGGCCGATGAACGTGCCCCCCTTGCTCAATCCTTCGACGCCGCCATCGACGAAGAACGTCTCGTCGGGAAACTCCCGACGTCCCCGGCTCGCGTAGGCGAAGAGGGTGCCGAAGCCACCGTCGATATCAACCCACGAGTCGGCCTTGGTGGCGCCCGTCCACGCTGAGACCGCGTAGAACTCGTCCTTGCGCGCGGTGAGGTACTGCGCCAATGCCTTCAGCACCCGCGCTCGGTGATGAAAGGTCATCGCCCGCAGCGTCGGCCCGCCCACGGTGCGCCCATAGGTCAGCATGTCACGAAAATTGAGCCCGTCGCTCGACGCGACGGCCACTTCCGCACCGGTGACCGCATGGTACAGCGACGTGCCGTTGCCGGACCCGTCAATCCACTCACCGTACGCGTAATTCTGCAATCGCTTCACGACTTGGTCTCTCCCCATGTTTTGTATGTCGACCGCTGGCTTGCCCGATCGGCCGGCACTTCGCGCAGCGGTTCACATGCCACCAGGGTGGCATGCAGCTGCGCCGGGAGCGCCTGGTACAATGCGGTGCCATCACTCTTCCACTGCAGCATTTCGTCGCTCACATCCTTCACGATCTTCGCCGGATTGCCGACGACGACCTTTCGCTCGGGAATTTCCATGCCCGCCGGCACGAAGCAGAGGGCACCGACCACACAGCCCGCACCGACGACGGCGTTGTCCATCACCACCGCATTCATCCCGACCAGCGCATTGGCTCCGATCCGTGCGCCATGAATGATCGCCCCATGCCCGATGTGTGCGCCCGGTTCAAGCACCACGGTCACACCGGGAAACATGTGGACGGTGCAGTTCTCCTGCACGTTGCAGCCGTCGCCGATCACGATGCCCCCCCAATCGCCGCGGATGGCCGCACCGGGTCCGATGTAGACATCACGTCCGATCACCACGTTGCCGGTGACGGTGGCGTTCGGATGGACGAACGCCGATGCGTGAACCACCGGGACGAACCCGTCGAAGGCGAAGATGTTGGCCACTATGCGCGCTCGAGAATGGTCGCCATGCCCTGGCCCACGCCAACGCACATCGTGGCGAGCGCGTAGCGGGCGCCGGAGCGTTGCAGCTCGTGTGCGGCGCCGAGCAGGATCCGCGCACCACTCATGCCCAGCGGGTGGCCGAGTGCAATCGCGCCGCCATGCGGATTCACACGAGGATCATCATCCGCCACACCGAGTTCACGGAGGCAGCCGATCGCCTGCGCAGCGAAGGCTTCGTTCAGTTCGATCACGCCGATGTCCGCGAGCGTCAGTCCCGCCTTCGCGAGCGCGAGGCGCGAGGCAGGCACCGGTCCGAGTCCCATCAGCCGCGGTTCGACTCCTGCGACCGCCGTAGTCACGACCCGTGCCAGCGGACTCGCCCCGATCATCTGCGCGCCACGTGCTGAGCCAATCAGGAGCGCGGCGGCGCCGTCATTCAGTCCTGACGCGTTCCCCGCCGTGACGGATCCCTTGCCGTCGGTGCGAAAGGCCGGCTTGAGCTTGCTGAGGATCTCCAGCGTGGTGTCGGCACGAATGAACTCGTCCTGATCCACAACCTTTGCGTCGCCCTTCCGCTGCGCAATCGCCACCGGTGCGATCTCCGGGACGAACCGACCAGCCGACCGCGCCGCGGCGGCCTTCTGCTGAGACCTGAGCGCGAACGCATCCTGCACTTCCCGCGAGATCGCGTGCAGCTCCGCCACGTTCTCCGCGGTCTGGCCCATCGAGTCCACCCCGTACCGCCGCTTCATCTCCGGATTGACGAAGCGCCACCCGAGGCTGGTGTCGAACATTTCGATATCGCGCGCGTACGGCTTGCTTGCCTTGCTCATCACGTAAGGAGCCCGCGTCATGTTCTCGACACCCCCGGCGACATAGAACTCCCCGTCACCGCACCGCACGGCACGCGCCGCGTTGGCCACGGCGCTCATGCCGGACGCACACAACCGATTTACGGTCTCGCCGGGCACCGAGTGAGGCAGTCCGGCGAGGAGGGCCGCCATCCGCGCGACGTTTCGATTGTCGTCGCCGGCCTGGTTGGCGCAGCCGAAGATCACATCGGTGATCTGTGTCGGATCGAGCGCCGACTGTCGGGCCAGCAGGCTGGCGATCACATGCGCCGCAAGATCATCAGCACGAACGTCTGCCAATTGGCCGCCGAGGCTGCCGATCGGGGTCCGGATTCCATCAAGGATGAACGCGTCGGTCATTCGGGGGTCGGGGCAGAAGCGTGCGGGCGGCGCGTCCGATACACCGAGCCGCGAAAGAGAGCGACAACGACATCATGCTGATTGCGGACCGTCACACGGTAGAACCCAAGGCGACCACTCGCCGCGTCCTCTGACGCCGTCGCCGTCAGCGTATCGCGCACCTGAATTGCGGCGGGAAACGCGATCTGATTGTCGACCGCCACGGTCACGAACTCGCCGCTGTTGCAGGCGAAGGCCATCGCGCTGTCGGCGAAGGAGAACACGACACCGCCATGCGAGACACCGAACCCGTTGACCATGTCCTCCCGGACCTGCATCGTCAACACGCAGTGCCCGGGACGGACCGAGACGAGCGTGATGCCGAGCCAGCGGCTGAACGCGTCAGTGGCAAGCATCCTGGAGACGGTCTCCGTCGCAGGGATCGGGGAGCCCGGTTGCACATCGGCAGTCATGTGCGCAACCCCTGTCCGGCCGAAACCCGGCGGCGCAGCAGGACGCTGGCGCGGTATCGATCCTCCCCGTACTCCGCGTACAGCGCGTCCAATCGGTCGAGCACCCGCGCCGGTCCGATTTCGTCACCCCACGACAGGAGCCCACGGGGGTAATTCACCCCCTTCGTCATGGCCATTTCGATGTCGTCCGGTGATGCGATGCGCCAAAACACGGCATCGACGGCCTCGTTCACGAGCATTGCCAGCACACGCTCGGCGATCGCAGCGCCGACGACGGCGTCGCGGTTGGGTTCGGGCTTCACCGCACCATCCCGATAGTCGTAGAAGCCCCGCTGACGCTTCCGCCCCCAGAATCCCGCCTCGACCAATCGGCGTTGCGTGATGCATGGCCGGTAGCGTGGATCCTGGAAGAAGCCGTCGTAGACGCTCTGCGTGACGGCGAAGTTGATGTCATTGCCGATGAAATCCATCAGCTCGAACGGCCCCATGCGGAACCCGGCGAGATCGCGCATCGCCCAGTCGATCGTGGCCGCGTCTGCGACCCCTTCCTCCAGCAGCCGGAGTGCCTCGCCGTAGAACGGACGCGCGACACGGTTCACGATGAACCCTGGGGTGTCGGTTGCGATCACTGCGAGCTTCTTCCACGACGTCACCAGCGCGCGGGCCGCCGTGGTCACTTCGTCAGACGTGGTGACGGCCGGGATGATCTCCACCAGCGGCATGAGCACCGCCGGATTGAAGAAGTGAATGCCCACCACACGCTCCGGCCTGCGACAGGAGCCCGCAATTGCCGCGACTGCAAGCGACGACGTGTTCGTGGCAAGGATACAGTCGTCGCGAACGGCGGCCTCGACCAGCGTGAAGAGGGCCGTCTTGACGGCCAGCAGCTCCGCGACGGCTTCGATCACCAGTCCGCATCCGCTGAAGGCGGCGTAGCCGGCGCGGAGATCGCCGGCATCGCGAACACGTGCGAGCGTAGCGTCGGCGGCGGCCTGCGTCAGTCGACCCTTCACGACATCGCGTTCCAGCAGCGTCGCGATCGCGGCCCGTGCTCGGGACACTGCGTCCGCGGCAACGTCACCAAGAATCACATCATGTCCCGCGGCCGCGGCGACGTGTGCAATGCCGCTGCCCATCGCGCCGGCGCCGATGACCCCGATCGTCATGTGTCCGTCCACGATCAGCGCCCCTCGAACACGGGCGTGCGCTTGTCCATGAATGCCTTCACGCCTTCGGCGTAGTCTGCAGTTCGCCCCGCTTCCCGCTGCAGCGACACCTCGAGCGCCAGCTGTTCGTCGAGGGAATGCGTGAAGGACGCGTTCAGACCACGCTTGGCGATGCCGATCCCACGCGTGGGCATGCCGGCCAGGCGGAGCGCGAGCGCTGAAGAGCGCTCCAGCAGCTCCGCATCCGGCACCACCTCGAACACGAGACCCCAGTCCCGTGCCACCGCTGCAGGAAGCTTGTCCCCGAGCATCGTCAGGGCGGCCGCCCGCTGGAGCCCGACGATCCGAGGCAGGATGAACGTGCCACCGCTGTCGGGGATCAACCCGATCCGGGCGAAACTCTGAATGAAGTTGGCGCTTGCGCCAGCCAGCGTGATGTCACACGCAAAGGCAAGGTTGGCGCCGGCACCCGCGGCGACGCCATTCACCGCACACACCACTGGCTTCTCGAGCGCGCGGATGGCACGGATGATCGGATTGTAGTCACGCTCGACGACGTCACCGAGGTCGGGCATGATGCCCGCCGCATCCGGCAGCACTTCGGCCAGATCCTGCCCGGCACAAAAGGCACGCCCGCTGGCCGTGATCAGCACCGCGCGCACCGCGGAATCCGCCGCCGCCCGCGTCAGCGCGTGCAACAGCGCCGCCGCCATGGCGCGATTGAAGCTGTTCAGCACCTGCGGGCGGTTCAGCGTGACGAACAGTACGCCGTCGCGCAGCTCGCTCAGGATCAGATCGGATTCCATCGGGTTACCGCGTAGTCGAGGATCAGCGGATGATCGCGGCCACGGCCGCGATCCGGCATCAGCCAATATACCGTTGCGCACGCCAGCCGACCCGCGCCGCGCCTCCCTTTCACCGCCACCAGGCGCCACATTTGTCGCAGTCGCGGCCAGGCCGCCCATCTCAGCTCCCGTGACGCACGCCACCATGTCGCACGACCACTTCAATTCCACCGCCTGGCCCGTCGATACGCGCTTCGACTGGCGCCGGATCGCACACACCGCATTGGTCTCGCGCGCACTGGACGATCTCGAGGAGACGACCAACCGCAACCGGACCTCGGTCCCGCGCGAGCATCTGGTGCTGTACCAGTTCTCGGCACGCGGTCACGACGTGGCGCAGAGCATTCTCGGGTCTCTGCTTGGGCATCCCCACGATGGCGTGGGCGCGTATTACCGGTCGCGACCGCTCCTGCTCGCGCTTGGCCTGCCCATCGCGGACGCACATGGCAGTCCGCTCGGCCGGGCCGGTGGCTTCAGTGATGGCCGCGACATCGGGGTCGTGTGCAACCGACCTGGGTGGGATGGCGCCACCGTTCTGCCCATGGCTGGCGACGTGGGCGCGCAGTTCACGCCCGCCATCGGCTGGGCCCAGGCGATCACGTACCGTCGGCAGACACTCGGCGATGAGACGTACATCGGTGCGATGGCCGTCGCACTGGGCGGAGACGCCAGCGTTGCGACCAATGGGTTCTGGTCGGCACTGACCGTCGCCACGACGCTTCGACTGCCCATGCTCTTCTATATCGAGGACAACGGGCTTGGGATCTCGGTGTCGGGTGACATGCAGACGCCAGGTGGTGATATCGCCCGCAACCTCGCTGCATTCGGCAACCTCTTTCTGCGCAGCGGCGACGGGTGCAACCCCGCGCAGTCCGCCGAGCTGATCGCGGAGTGCGTGACGCATGTGCGGAGTGGCGCAGGGCCGGCCCTCGTGCGGCTGACGGTTCCCCGCCTGAGCAGCCATTCGGGGCCGGACAATCAGCGCGGTTACCGGAGCGACGAGGAGATTGCGGCCGACGCAGCGCGCGATCCACTCCCACGTCTGCGATCGCATCTGGTTCCCGGGTACATGGCACCTGCCGACTGGAATCTGCTCGAACGGGAAGTGGCAGAGGCGGTCGAGACCGGGGTCGACAGCGCACGTGGTCGTGGCGCACCAGTGGCTGCCGATGTCCGGCGATTTCTGTACGAGGAATCGCCACGTGCCGATGACGCGCCAACGTTCGGCGGTCTGACACGTGCGGAGCGTGCGTCGCTTCCCTCGACCGAGGCGGTACAGAGCGAAGGTGACGTCATGCGACTGGCCGAAGCGGTGCGGCGAACGCTGGCGGTGGAGCTGGCCCTGAATCCGAAGGTCCTCGTGTTCGGTGAAGACGTGGGACGCAAGGGCGGCGTGCACCTGGTGACGGAAGGGCTGCAGAAGCGTTTCGGCGCCGATCGTGTCTTTGACACGAGCCTGTCCGAGGAAGGCATAATTGGCCGTGCGGTCGGCATGGCCGTGAACGGGCTCATGCCCGTGGCGGAAATCCAGTTCCGCAAGTACGCCGACCCCGCCCATGAGCAGTTGAACAACTGTGGCACCATGCGATGGCGGACCGCCAATCAGTTCGCGGCACCGATCGTGGTCCGGATGCCGGGTGGGTTCGGCAAGGATGTCGGTGACCCGTGGCACTCGCTGTCGGGCGAAGTGACCTGGGCGCATGCGCTCGGATGGCAAGTGGCGATGCCGTCCAATGCCGCCGATGCCGTCGGCTTGCTGCGAACGGCGATGCGCAGCGGCAATCCCACGATTTTCTTCGAGCACCGATCGCTGCTCATGACGAGCGATGGCAGCGCGCGCTACCCGGGCGATGACTACGTGCTGCCATTCGGCCGCGCCCATCGGCTGCGCGAGGGAGACCGCGTGACGGTGGTGACGTGGGGCGCGATGGTCCATCGCTGTCTCGACGCCGCAGATCGCTTTCCGGGGCGCGTCGACCTGCTCGATCTGCGCACGATCATGCCGTGGGATCGTGACGCGGTGCTGCAGTCGGTCGCGCGCACCGGCACCTGCCTGATCGTGCACGAAGACACACTCACTGCTGGATTCGGCGCCGAGATTGCCGCGGTGCTGGCTCAGCACGCATTCTGGACGCTCGATGCCCCAGTGGAGCGGCTCGCGGTGAATGACGTGCCCATGCCGTACCACGAAGTGCTGCTTGGCGCGGTGCTGCCGGACGCCGACCGGATTGCTGGCCGTATCGACGCACTGCTGCGTACCTGAGGGCGCTTCACCCCGGGACATTGCGCACGGCGCAACGTCCCGGGTGCTCCTCGCGCAGGCTTCAGGTCGACGCCGGCTTGTTCACCATCCGACCAAGCATGCCACCCACACTGCCACCGACGGCGCCGGAGATCGCGGGAAACAGGATCTGAACGATCTGAAACCCGGGCCACTGTCCGGTCGCAACGGCCATCAGTCCACCCACGACACTCGTGACCCCGCCTGCGATGGCCCCGTTGGTTGCAACGCTACCCGCGGTCGCCCCGGGAGCGTTCCTGGAGACGACCGCGCCGGTGATTGCGGCCAGCACCGTGCCACAGATGGCGAAGAAGTTCGGCATGGCGCCGACCGACGGCACGAGTTTGCCGACCATCACCATCAGAGCCTGCATCACAACACCTGTCAGCAAGGACTTCGCGAGCGGGTTGGCACCCATGGTCATGCTCCGGGCCTGGGAAGCGCTCACGAGGGAACGAGGGGCGTTCTCCGCGGCGTGCAACAGTTCGACACGGACCGCCCGGTGTC
The DNA here is from genome assembly GCA_031423355.1 of Gemmatimonadaceae bacterium. GTDB lineage: Bacteria > Gemmatimonadota > Gemmatimonadetes > Gemmatimonadales > Gemmatimonadaceae > JACMLX01. Next base: position 9,780 of record JANPFJ010000130.1, read on the forward strand.
AATAGACAAAAACGTCCCAATGCCCCGCTCCGTGAGCGGAGCGTCAGATCGCCTTGAACTCCTCGAATGGCTGTCGGCAGCCGCGGCACCAGCAGAGTGACTTGCAGGCGGTGGTGCCGAATTCGCTGCGCACTTCGGTTTCGAACGAATCGCAGTACGGGCACTGCACTGCGGGCCGCGCACGCATCAACTGGACGAGACCGCCGGACTCTGCGCGGCCAGGCGGTGCGATGCCGTAGGCCTTGAGCCGAGCACGCGCATCCGGTGCGATCCAGTCCGTGGTCCAGGGTGGCGAGAATGTCGTCTTGACCTGAACCGACGGGATGCCGGCGGCTGCAATCGCGTCTGCGATATCCCGCTCGATCACCAGGATGGCCGGGCAGCCCGAATAGGTCGGTGTCACGGTCACTGTCACCGCGCCCCCCGCATCGATCTCGACGTTCCGTACGATCCCAAGATCGCGCACGCTGAGCACCGGGACCTCCGGGTCCATCACGGTGTCCAGAATTGCCCAGACCTCGTCACGGGTCGGCACCGCGGTGCGCTCTGGGTCTACCACTGCGCGCCAGGATGTGAGCGCGCGACGATCTGCATCTCCGCCAGCATGTGGCCGAGGTGTTCCGAATGCGCCCCCTGCCGAGCCGTGCGGCCGGCACGGATTGGCACATCTGCCGGCAGCGTGAGCGTGGCCCGTTCGACCACGTCGCGCACGATACTGATCCACTGCGCCTGCAAGGCGGCGGTATCGGGCCCGATCCCCGTCGCGAACGCGGCGCGATCGATATCGTCGGCCGCAAACAGCTCCGGCGTGAACCGCCAGAGCGAGTTCAGGGCATGCTGCACTCGGCCATGGCTCTCGGCCGTGCCATCGCCCAGCTTGAGCAGCCAGTCGCCGCTGTGGCGCAGATGATACTTCACTTCCTTGAGCGACTTGGCTGCGATCGCGGCCAGCTCGGGATGCGCGCTGCGCGTGAGGGCATCAAACTGGACAGCGGAATACACGTCGAACAGAAACTGGCGCACGATGGTGACGCCGAAATCGCCGTTCGGTTGCTCGACGAGCAGGCAATTCCGGAAATGGATTTCGTCACGGAAGTACGCCAGCGCGTCTTCATCACGTCCCGCGCCCTCGACTTCACCGGCGAGGTGCAGCAGCATCGTCGCTTGCCCGACCAGATCGAGGGCGATGTTGCTGAGTGCGATGTCCTCTTCGAGAATCGGGCCATGCCCGCACCACTGGCTGACGCGATGGCCGAGCACCAGCCGGTCATCGCCGAGACGCAGTAACGTTTCGAAGACGACATTCGGCGGCGGCGCGGCCGGCGGGGTAACCGAGCCTTTCGACCCGCTCACAGAACGCGGACGCCGCGGGGCGCCTTGTAGAACTGCGGATGACGATAGGCCTTGGCCGCGCCAGGATCGAAGAACGGTCCGCTGTCGCCGGCGCTCGACGCCGTGATCGACGCGGAGGGCACCACCCAAAGCGAGATCACGCCACCGCGGCGCGCGTACACGTCGCGCGCATTCTGCAGCGCCTGTTCTTCATCGACGGCATGCAGCGAGCCCGCGTGTTCGTGCGGCGCCCCCTGCTCACGCTGCGTGAAGACCTCCCACAACGGCCACTGTCCATCGCCCGGAAGCGCGGCTGCCTGCGCGGCCAGATCCGCGGCGGCCACACCGTCAGCAGCATGTGCAGGATTCGTCACGCCGCAACCGATGCGCTGCGCGCACGCTGCTTGGCGGCATAGGCACTGGCCGCTTCCCGCACCCATGCTCCCTCGCGTTCCGCCAGCCGGCGCGTCTCGAGGCGCTCCTGATTGCACTGACCATTGCCGCGCACGACCTGATTGAACTCGGTCCAGTCGATCTCGCCGAAATCCCAGTTCTCCGTCGCGTCGTTGTAGCGCAACGCCGGATCGGGCAGCGTCAGACCAACCGCAATGGCCTGCGAGACCGTGAGATTGACGAAGCGCTGACGGAGCTCGTCATTCGATTTCCGCTTGATACCCCAGCGCATCAGTTCCGCCGAATTGGGCGAATCCACGTCGCTCGGGCCAAACATCATCAGCGACGGCCACCAGAAACGATTCACCGCGTCCTGCACCATGGCCTTCTGTGCCGGCGTGCCCGCCGCCAGCACCGACACCATCTCGTAGCCCTGGCGCTTGTGGAAGTTCTCTTCTTTGCAGATGCGAATCATGGCACGGGCGTACGGACCGTAGGACGCCTTGGCCAGCAGGGTCTGATTCACGATCGCCGCACCATCCACCAGCCAGCCGATCACACCCATGTCGGCCCAGGTGAGTGTCGGATAGTTGAAGATGCTCGAGTACTTCGCGCGGCCATCCAGCAACTGCGCGATGATGTCGGTGCGATCCGCACCGAGCGTTTCGACGCCACAGTAGATGTAGAGACCATGCCCGGCTTCATCCTGCACCTTGGCAAGCAGGCCAACCTTGCGACGCAGTGACGGTGCACGTGTGATCCAGTTGCCTTCCGGCAGCATGCCAACGATCTCGGAGTGCGCATGCTGCGACATCATCCGGATCAGCTGCTTGCGATACCGCTCCGGCATCCAGTCCTTCGGCTCGATGCTCTCGCCGTTCGCGATCCGGGCCTCGAACGCCGCCATCGCCGCCGGATCATCGGGAATCGTCTCCATCGCTCGTGTCTGGGTCATGCCTGAATCTACCGGTTGTGAGGCACTGGACAATGGACGCTGCGGTATGCCACGGTGTATTTTTCGCCATGGAAAACTGGACTCCGGTACAATCGGCCCCCGTCGCCGGCGGCGAGGTGGGCGTGGAGATCGCGAACGGGATCGCGACCATCCGTTTCTCGCATCCGAAGGGCAACTCGCTTCCCGGCGCGCTGCTCCGCCATCTGGCGGATACGATCGGGGCGGTCGGGCGTCACCCGGACGCACGGGTCATCGTGCTGCGCAGTGACGGAGCAGGACCATTCTGCGCCGGCGCATCCTTCGACGAGCTGGTGAACATCGCGACACCCGACGAGGGCGAACTGTTCTTCAGCGGCTTCTCGCAGGTGATCCTCGCCATGATCCGGACGCCGCAGTTCGTGATCGTGCGCGTGCAGGGGCGAACCGCCGGCGGTGGGATCGGGATTGCGGCGGCCGGTGACTATACGTTCGCGGTGCGAAGTGCCTCGGTGAAGCTGAGCGAGCTTGCCGTCGGCATCGGGCCGTTCGTGGTCGGACCGGTGATCGCGCGACGCGTGGGCATGGGGCCGTTCATGGCGATGTCCGTCGATGCCGACTGGCGTGACGCCGCCTGGTGCGAGAGCCATGGCCTGTTCGCACGCGTCCTGAACGACGCTGTGGCGATGGATGAGGCGATCGCTGCCCTCGCGGCAACGCTCGCGTCGTCCAACCCGGAAGCGATGCGGCTCATGAAAGCCGTGGCATGGCAAGGCACGGAAGCCTGGGACTCGTTGCTCTCGGAACGGGCGCGGATGAGTGGCACGCTGGTGCTGTCCGACTTTACCCGACGGGCGATCGCGAAGTTCAAGGCGAAGTAGCGGGAGACCTGCGGAGCGGGCGCACCCTCTCGCGGTGCGCCCGCCCCCCTCGTCTGGAACGCGGCGTCAGGTCGCCCGACAGACGGCGTGCAGCGCCCCTTCCAACGACAGTGAGAACTCATGCTCCTGCAGGTAGTGCATCGCAGCCGTCACCGGCGCCTCGAGTTGTGACGCCGCCGCGATCAGCGTCGCAATGTCAAAAGGGACGCCTTCCACACGTGCGAGATACTCTTCCGCAGCGGTGAGATACCCCATCATGCCGCCCAACTCGGTCGGCGCGTAGGCTTTCCCGGCGCGTCGCAAGAGTTCAGAGCCTGCTCGTTCGTCAGGCATCGCAAGATTCTCTGAGCCGCAGATCACGCGCAGGCGCTCGTTCGCCGCGATGATCGCCAGCGAGTCCATATCCAGTGACCCACCGGCGGCGTTGACCACAACGGCATCGAGCTCGCTGCACAGCAAGTCGGCCTTCTCGTGCGGGGCGTAGACCCGGACCCCCATCGCGGAAATCTCGGCGCGGCGTGTCTCGCTCGCGTCCAGCGAGCGGATCGACGTGCCGTGCTCGATCAGACGAGTGAGGACGCGCGTGCCGACGTTGCCGCAGCCGATCAGCCCGACCGTCGCGCGCGCAAGCTCCACGTCAACACCGCGCAGCATCGCGGCGAGGACGTGATAGTTCCCCTGACCCGTGGGCTGCGACGTGTCGGAGACCACACAGCCCGCGAACCGCGCGTGCAGGTAGTCGAGCGATCTGGTGCGGCCATCAGAGAGGAGACCATGGCCGAGATCCTGACCAGTCGTGATCCGAAATCCACCGCGCAACTCGGCATCGCGAAGGCAGTCGATGCCGAAGTCGAGCAGCGCGCGATCGTTCACCTGTCCGACCCGGGCGTCGGCGGTCGGATGCAGCACACACTTTCCACCGACGATGGACGTGATGTCGCGGGCAACCAGCGGCCCGGCAATGCCCAGCAGCCGGGACCAGCCCACCTTCTCCTCCATCCCGACGGCAAGGCCCGCCGCTTCACGATCGCTGTCGAACCCCGCTGTCTCGGTCCGCTCAGGCGTCGCGATCCGGAAGCCCCCAAGCGACAGACGCCCGGAACCCGGCGCAGCACAGGTCGCAATGCTCAGCCGCCACCCCGTCTCGGGGTGGACGTATCGGTACACCCAGACGTCAGGGGTCATGCCCAACGCCCGATTCCCGAGCAGCGCGGCCGATTCAATTGGGGCAAGGACCGTTGGAACGAGCGATCGGGTCATGCGGTTTTGGCGGACTCGGGCATGGGGATGTGCGACAGGATGCGAAGGGTAACGGGCGATCTGAAGGGGGCACAGTGCGGCGGCGGAGAGTGCCACGGGTTTTCTGCAGTTCCGGTGTGACGCAGGTATCGCATTGCCCCGGCCAAACGGGTAGTGCCGATGCACGCAGCGTTGCAGCTACATACTCTCTACGCCGTCACCCTGACCCGGGCAGCGCCTCCTGCCGCCGGGCTGGTACACCGACGGCTCCGACCGCGAGTCACCTCTGACACTGCCGATCCCGCCAATGACTGAGCGTCGATACACCGACACGGAGGTCGCCACGATCTTTCGCGAAGCTGCCGAGGGTCAGCGCACGGACGTCGTGAAGCAATCAGAGACCGGCGGCCTCACGCTCGCCGAGATCCAGAGTATCGGACGCGAGGTTGGGCTATCGCCCACAGGTGTCACGCGCGCGGCTCTGGCGCTGGACCTCGCACCAAGCGCGTCGTCGGAGACATTTCTCGCACTACCAATCGGCGTGGAGCGCAGCGTCGCGCTCCACCGTACGGTGACCGACGCGGAATGGGAACAGCTGGTAGGCGAACTCCGCACCACCTTTCGCGCCAAGGGAAAGCTCGGCGCGACCGGCGGCTTCCGCGAATGGACCAACGGCAACCTGCAGGCGCTGCTCGAGCCGACGGCAACAGGGCACCGCCTGCGCCTTCGCACAACGAAGGGCAACGCCCGTGCCGGGATGCTCGCTGGTGCGCTGCTCGCAGGCTCCGCGGTGATCATGTGGGCCTCGGCAGTGCTGGCCGGAAATCTCGCGCCGGCCCTGCCCGCGATCGGCATGCTCTCGTTGAGTGGACTCGGTCTCTTCGCTGCCACGGCACTGCAGCTTCCGGGCTGGGCACGACTGCGGGGGCGCCAGATGGATACGATTGCGCTTCGGCTCGCACAGCCGGCACACCTGCTCGACTCGGGTGCCACGTCGACGGATTGAATGTCCAACCGTCCTTGCCGCTGTCGCCGCCGCATTCGGGTTGAGGCGGCCAGTAGGCAGAGGCAACTCACCCTTGTCGCCGAACGGCTGCGCATACACCGCGTTGGCGGTGAGGACCTCCGTCACGATCGTGCTCATGCGCCCGCTCCGCTTCCGACGAGAGGATTCACACCGACGAGCGCACCCAACGCCCGTTCGAGATCGTGCACCAGATCGGCCAGATCTTCGATCCCGACCGAGAGGCGGATCAGATCCGGGGTGACACCGGCCGCGAGTCGCTCCCCTTCCGAGAGCTGCTCATGCGTGGTCGACCAGGGGTGGATGACCAGGCTCTTCGCATCGCCGACATTGGCGAGCAGCGAAAACAGCCGTAGTGACTTGATCAACTTGTGAGCGGCGGCTTCCTGTTCGTCCACGGTGGCGTCACTGCCGGCATTGACACCGAATGTGAGCACACCCCCGTACCCACCGGACAGGTACTTCGTCGCCTCCGTGTGCGTGGCATGCGATGCGAGGCCAGGATAGTTGACCCACGACACGGCCGGATGTGACTCGAGATACTGCGCCACGGCGAGGGCGTTCCCGACATGCCGCTGAATCCGCAGGTGCAGCGTCTCCAGCCCCTGCAGCAGGAGGAATGCATTGAAGGGTGAGAGGGCCGCACCGATGTCGCGCAGCACGAGCACACGCAACCGGAGCGCGAAGGCCGCGTTGACGGGACCATTGCCAAGATCCACTGCGCCGAATGCATCGGCGAACACGAGACCGTGATAGGCAGCCTCAGGCGTGTCATAGAGGGCTTTGAACCGCGCCGACCGCTTCCAGTCGAAGCGGCCTCCGTCGACGACGACCCCACCTATCGCGGTGCCGTGTCCCCCGATCCACTTGGTTGCGGAATGCAGGACGATATCGGCTCCATGTTCGAGCGGGCGACAGAGGATCGGCGTACCGAAGGTGTTGTCGACCACGAGCGGCACTCCCGCTGTGTGCGCGACTTCCGCAAGGGCTTCGAAGTCAGGGACGTCGAGCTTCGGGTTGCCGATCGTCTCGACGTAGATGGCGCGTGTCCGCTCCGTGATGGCGCGTGCGAATGCGGCGGCGCCATGCGTGAGATCGACGAAGCGAGTCGTGATGCCAAGGCGCGGCAAGGTGTGGGCGAGCAGCGCATACGTCCCTCCGTAGAGCGACGTCGAGGCGACGATCTCGTCTCCCGCTTGTGCGAGGTTGAGCAGCGCCAGCGTCTGCGCCGCCTGACCGCTCGCGGTTGCCACAGCCGCGACGCCGCCCTCCAGCGCGGCGATCCGACGCTCGAAGACATCGGTCGTCGGATTCATGATCCGCGTGTAGATGTTGCCGAAGGCTCGCAGACCGAAGAGGTCGGCTGCGTGGCTCGGGTCATCGAACACGTACGATGTGGTGGCGTAGATCGGCACCGCACGGGCGTGCGTTGTTGGATCGGCGCTCTCCTGTCCGGTGTGGACGGCGCGCGTGCCGAGCCCAAGGCCTTGTGAGGTGTGTCCGGCAGCAGTGGTGGTCATTGTCGCCTCCGTGGCGCATGAGTGCTGCCGCCTGGTCAGCGTGGTGCGTGCGGAGCCCGTCGTGACGAGCACGAGTGGTCCGCATACAACAAGGCCCGGCAAGCTGGAGGCCGCCGGGCGCTCGCGTTTTAGCTCTTTATTTTGCGTGGCGGCAAGAGGCGGCAAATGACCACGGGCATTCAATTGTTCTGAGACAATAGCCAGATCAACGTGCCGCCGTCAAGTCCCGGGTGCATCTGCTACTGACGCGTGCACGGCAATCGCGCAGAACGACACCGTCGTAGTCCACTTCGGTTTGACGCGCCCGTTACACTGATGCAATCATTGCATGCGACACAGGGCGCGCCCCGGACAGCTCCTTCGATGACGATTGCGACAACCGACCGCACCGAACTCCGCGAGCTGACCGCTGACGACGCGCCGTTCATTCTCGACTTGTTGAATCAGCCGTCGTTTCTCCGATTCATCGGTGATCGAGCGGTGCGGACCCTGGAGGATTCGGTGGATCGCGTCGAGACGCGCTTCAGAGAGAGTTATCGTGAGAACGGATACGGCTTGTACGCAGTCGTCTTGCGAGATACCGGCGTGGCAATCGGCATCTGCGGATTCGTGCGACGAGACTCTCTGCCGATGGCGGATCTTGGCTTCGCATATCTGCCGCAGTATGAAGGGCTGGGATATGCGCGCGAAGCCGCCGTCGCGACGCTGGCATACGGCTGTAACCAGCTCGGTATGTCGAAGGTGATGGCGATCGCGCAACTCGACAATGCGCGATCACACCGTCTGCTGGCGCGTCTCGGATTCCAGCAAGCGGACACGCGCACGATGCCCGGAGACACCGTGCCTGTGGCGGTGTTCACCCTCGACCTGTCGCAGGCGTCAGCGCCACCCTCGTCGTCCGACGATGCGACCGGCCACTCGGACGCCTGATTCACCGTCCGGGTGGCACGCATCCGTGCCGTGTCAGTCG
>JANPFJ010000131.1:0-5960 GCA_031423355.1 Gemmatimonadaceae bacterium
CTCCCGACTGAAGGAAGCGGAGACCGACTCGCTGATGGCGTCGAACACCCTCGCACTCCGCTGGCTTGGCGATTGGTTCGGTGTACCGTATCCGTTCGGCAAGTACGATTTCCTGCTCGCCCCGGTGTTTCCGTTCGGCGGCATGGAGCATCCCGGGGCGGTGTTCTACAATGAACAGAGCTTCATCTATCGCGAACGACCCACGGCGTCGCAGCTCCTTGGCAGGCAGGCCACGATCTTTCACGAGGTCGCACACCAGTGGTTCGGCGACTACGTCACGATGCGGTGGTTCGACGATCTCTGGCTGAAGGAGGGGTTTGCCACCTACATGGCGGCGAAGATGCAGGCGGCGATTGCGCCGGAATCCACGCCGTGGAAAACGTTCTACCTGCGCAACAAGCCGGTAGCCTACGGCACCGACGCCACCGCGGGAACGACGCCGGTCTGGCAGGCGCTGGACAACCTCGAGCAGGCGAAGAGCAACTACGGTCCGATCGTCTACAACAAGGCGCCGGGCATTCTGCGGCAGCTGAACTACCTCGTTGGTGAGCGCAATTTTCAGCGGGGAATCCGCCGATTCCTCACCGAACACCCGTATGGCAACGCCACCTGGCGCGATCTGTTGCGATCGGTGGGTGCGGCGTCGGGCCGCGACCTCACCGCGTGGGGTGCGCAGTGGATCCTGCGTCCTGGCATGCCGATCGTCGAACAGGAGGTGGCCACGTCGAAGGGGCGCATCACGCGACTCACGCTGACGCAACGCGCCGCTCAGCCGACGGTGTCGGGCAATGGCGCGTGGCCGATGCGGCTGTCGCTCCTGTTGTACTACGCCGATGCACCGGCGGTGCGGATTCCGGTGGAGTTCTCGACACCCTCCACGGTGGTCGCTGCCGCGCGCGGGCGACGCACGCCGGACGTCATCTTCGCCAACGAGGGTGACTACGGCTACGCGATCGTACTGCCCGATTCCGCCAGTGTGCTCTGGCTGGAGCAGCATATCGGGACGGTGAAAGACGATCTGCAACGCGCCATGCTCTGGGGCGCGCTCTGGGATCTGGTGCGTGAGGCGCGGCTGTCGCCGACGCGATACGCGGCCGCGGCGCTGCGTGCGTTGCCCGCTGAACGCGACGAGCAGATTGCGGCGTCGTTGATCGGTCGCATCGGCGTCGCCATCAGTCGCTATGGGAACGAGGCGTTGACGCAGGCGGAGCAGCCCGTCTTCGAGCGGCTGCTGCTGCGCGGCGCCAGTGATACGACACTCGCGTATGGTCAGCGGAAGTCGCAGCTCGATGCACTGATAGGATCAGCGCGCACACCGGACGCACTCGTGCGCATCGACCAGTGGCTTGATCGCGATTCCGCCTCCGGGTTGCCGCTGCGCGCACCGACACGCTGGGCGATCGTGCAGCGGTTGATTGCACGTGGCGCACCGACGGCCCAACAACGACTGGCGGCAGAAGCACGGCGCGATTCTTCGAGCGAAGGGCAGCGGCAACGATTCGTGGCCGGTGCCGCCGCGCCTGATTCGTCGAACAAGCGCATGTACTTCACCCGCTGGTTCGCCGACAGCACACTCAATGAGGAGTGGGTCACCTCCAGCCTCCGCACCTTTCATGACGCGGAACATGCGGCGAGTACTCAGGCGTTTCTGGTTCCATCGCTCGACACGCTGCCATGGATTCAGCGCAATCGTCGCATCTTCTTCCTCGGCGCCTGGCTGAGTGCGGCGATCGGCGGACAGTCGTCGCCGGAATCGTTGCGGCTCGTCGACGATTGGCTCGCGGCCCATCCGGCTCTGGCGCCTGATCTGCGGCGGAAGGTGCTGCAGGCGCGCGATGAACTGGAGCGTACCGTGCGGGTCAGGCAGGCCTTTGGCGACGACGTTCGGTGAGAAGCCGCCAATAAACAACTGGTGCGAATGCGGAATTAGCGGCAACTCGGAGAAGGGACTTAAGCGGAGTGAACCATTGGCCGATACTGGACAGTGTCCCGCACGAGGCGGGCATTCATTGCTGTCTTGTGTCCACTATCCCGATTGGAGTCGACGATGACCCATCCGTCCCGTATTCGCCTCTCGCTCGCTGCAGTTGCCATTGCTGGCATCACCCTCCTTGCCCCGACCGCCGTGCAGGCGCAGGAGGCTGGCAAGACGTACACGCTCGCCGAAGTCGAGACGAAGCCATCCATTGCCTCGCTCGCAAGCTTCCAGCGCATCGTGTCGGACGGCTACCCTGAAGATCTCAAGCGCCGTCGCATGGGCGGAATTGCCGAGATCTCCTTCGTCGTCGATGCCAGCGGCAAGGTCGAGGCGTCGTCGGTCGAGATCGTCGATGCAACCCAGCCGGCCTTCGGTGAGGCTGCCAAGAGCGCCATCCTGATGGCCGGCTTCAAGCCGGGCAAGGTGAGTGGCAGTGCGGTGCGCACGAAGGTGTCGTTGCCGATCGTCTACAAGATACAGTAATCGTCACCTGCTGATGGATTGACGTACACGACGTCCCCGATTCCGCACCGCGGACTCGGGGACGTCGTGCATTCCACGCGTCGCATTCCTGCTACGGCAAGCGTGTCACATCCGTCACTGCCCCCGGTTGCACGACACGCGCGCCGGTGACCTTGCCTGATGCGTCGCTCTTGAACTCGATCGAGATCTCGCGCATTGCACTGAGCACGAATCGCGACCCACCTTCGGCCTCGAGCGGCATCGGTGCACCGCCGCCCTGGGCCCAGAACAGCGTGTTGCCGCGCAGGGATACGACGGCAACCGGTCCACCGGGAATCTGATATCGCCCGGTAAATCGCGTGATGTATGCCGCATCGAGCAGGCGTGCGTCAGGCATCCGTCGGAAGACGGTCGCCGGTGCCAGCGCATCCATGGCGATCATCGCACCGTCCACGCGGCCCGAGGGACCGGTACGGAAGGTGATCTTCTGGTCTTCCAGCGCCGGATCATCGGGGTTGCGCAGTGCGTTGAAGGTCTCGTAGTGCCACGGTTGCAGCTTGGCGCGCAGTCCGTTGTAGGCCAGCACGAGCGTGTCGCGCTCGAGTGTGATCGTGACGGGACCGTACCCGGAGTCGGAATACGTTCCGGCATACTCGGCCAGCTTCCGTGCTGGCGGCGCATTGGGAACTCGCGCCTCACCCTTCTTCTGCTCGCCGACGCGACCCGCCGCGGCGCCGGCTTGTTGCCGAGTGAGGGCCTCGCCGCTCCAGTCACGTCGCGTTCCGCCGAAGAGGCGATCCATGGCGTGGCGAGAGGCCAGTTCGCCGAGCGCGGCTCCGTTCTGGTTGACGAGCACTACGATGCCGATGCGATCCTGTGGCAGGAGCGTCACCGCAGCCGTGAACCCATCGATGTTGCCGCCATGCTGCGCGCGGTAGTGGCCGCGGTAGGTGTCGATGAACCATCCGAGCCCGTAACTCATCGGGCCCAGCTCCGGGTTATCACCCATCCCGCTGATCGGCGTGTACGGCCGGTACATGTCGCGCAGCGTGGAGGTCTGGATCACCTGGCTTTCACCTCGCTTGCCGCCTGCCAGATGCAGCCCGACCCACTTCAACATTTCTTCGGCCGATGAGTTGATCGAACCGGCAGGGCCCACCAGCGAGATGTCCCGGAACGGAATCCGCTGGATGGAATCGTGCTGCACGCGATAGGGCTGCGAGAAATCAGCGTCGGCCTGTGATTCCTTCACCGAGAAATTCGTGCGCGTCATGCCGAGCGGCGCCAGCACCAGCTGTCTCAGCCCATCCTCCCACGACGTGCCATTGATGTTCCCGACCAGATAGCCGGCGGTGAGGAACATCAGGTTGTTGTACTGAAACGTCTCACGCAGGTCCTTGTTCAGCGGCAGGTACGCGATACGTCGTACGAGGTCTTCGCGCGACATCGTGGTGTTGTTGTACCACAGTGCATCGTGGCGCGGCAGGCCGCTGCGATGTGTCACCAGGTCGCGTGGCGTGATGTGCAGCGTCGCGAAATCGGTGTTCATGCGGAACCAGGGCAGGTAAGTGCGCAAAGGCACGTCCCATTGCAGCTTGCCCTGATCGACCAGCGCGCCCATCGCGAAGGTGGTGAACGCCTTCGACGACGACCCGATCGCGTAAAGTGTCTGCGGCGTGGCGGGGAGTTTCTTTTCGAGGTCGCGCATGCCGTGGCCTTTCAGGTACACCGTCTGACCATCGACGGTGATGCCGATCGAGAGGCCGACGACCTTCCAGGCCACGATGGCCGAGTCGACCCAGGCATCGAAACCGGCGAGCGCGGCGCGCGCGGCCTCGGCGGGGGCGGCACCGGCGTTCATCGTGAAGGGCAGCGACGCTGCTCCCTGTCGGAACAGTCCGGTGATGCTGCGGCCGTCTGCACTGCGGACGCCGGCGAAGGTTGGTGTGCCCGGAACGCCGCTGATGGTGAACCGCGCGGAGTCGGCGCGGACCAGCACGTTGAGCAGCGGTACGTCCTTCGCACCCTGCTGAGGGATCGAGATGTCACCCGTGCAGCGACCGTCAGGCTGCGACGTGAAGTCGACGTCGAATGCGAGAGAGCCGGTCGGCAGGGCAATCGAGCCCGACCAGTGTCCGGAGCAGGGTCTGGTGCCTTGCGCCGCGACTGGAGCCGTTGCCGCGGCTGCGGCGAACATGATGCGGGTCAGTCGGGCCAGGTGCACGGGGCGTCCTTGAAGTCAGGAGAGCGGAGCGCGTGTATGGGAAGTGCTGTGCGGTGGACGCTACTGGTGCGCGGGGAGGCGTGCAATGCTGAGGGGTAGATACGTTTCAGCATGCCAATCACCGATTTCGCCTCGCTTCCCGACCGCGCCCGCGTCTGGGTCTTTGCCGCTGACGTTCCCGTCGCCGACGCCACGCCGCTGCTGGCGGCGGTTGACGCACACCTGTCGCAGTGGGCGGCGCATGGGGTGCCGCTGCTTTGCGCGCGCGACTGGCGCGACGATCGCTTCCTCGCAATTGCGGTGGATGAAGCGGCCACCGGTGCGTCAGGGTGTTCGATCGACGGGCTGTTCCGGACGATCGGTCGTGTGCAGTCGGCGGTGGGCGCCGATCTGCTGGCGTCAGGACGGGTGGCGTGGCGAGACACGCAGGGCGCGATTCACGTCGAGTCACAGCAGAAGTTCAGCGCGCGTGCGTCGGCTGGTGAGGTGACACCCGCGACGCCGGTGTTCGAGACGTTGGCGGAGACGGTGGCCGGGTGGCGCGACGAATTCGAGAAGCCGGCGGGGGAGAGTTGGGCGCGAGGGTTGCTGGGCTGATCCGGCGCGCGTCGGTGCCTACCATTGAGCGTGTCGGCGCCCAGAAGAGAATCGTGAGGCGAAACTTCAGGGAGCAGAGCGCATGAGCGAGGGTGGGTGGCGTGCTTTCCTCGACGCCGAGGGGGTGGAGGATTGGGTGGTGCTCCACGGCGGCGCGACAGCGGTGTTTCGGGTTGGGTCACTGAGCGACGCGGCGCGTCTGGCCGGAGCGACGACGGCGGTCGCGGGGCTCGAGGGTTCCGGCGTACTGCTCACGATCGGTGACGCGACCCTGACCGTCCGCCTGAGCCGTGATCTCTGGCAACTCGAGCCGCGACACGTCGACCTCGCGCGTGCCGTCTCGGCAGTCGCGCGTGCGCACGATGCGTTGGCCGATCGTCTGGCGGTGCAGGAGGTGCAGGTCGCAATCGCTGCGAAGGCCGACGCGATCGATGTTCAGTTCTGGCGCGCCGTCCTTGGATACAACGCGATGGCGGATGACAATGCGATCGACCCGCTCGGGCATGGATCCACGGTCTGGATGCAGGAGCTCGACGAGGCGAAGCCGTTGCGGCATGCCATGCACATCGATGTGTCGGTGGCGCGTGACCACGTCAAAGCGCGGCTCGAGGCGGCGCTGGCGGCGGGGGGCCGCATCGTCGACGAGTCACACGCGCCATCGCACTGGACGCTGGCTGACCGCGCAGGAAACCGGGTGTG
>JANPFJ010000132.1:0-2098 GCA_031423355.1 Gemmatimonadaceae bacterium
GCACGCTGCACCGCCGTTGGATGAATGTGATGCCGACGCCACTGACTACCGCCCGCCACGCAGTAGCACCGACGCGCCGGAAACACCCATTGCCACGCGAACGCCTCCGCATCTGCGGGGCTCCGACGCGCCATCGCATCCGGCAGCTCGACCGCGCCACGCCCCGCCGCCAGATCGCGCGCATGCAACGATCGGACACGCAACAGGTGCGGCCGTAGCAACACCGCCACGCTCGCCGGCAGCATCGTCACACGATCCTTGCCACCCTTGCCGCGACGTACCGTGATCTGACCGCGCGAGAAGTCCACGTCCTTCACACGCAGCGTACACGCCTCCATCAGGCGCAGCCCGCTGCCGTACAACAGCGCGGCCACCAGCCGCGTTGCCCCTCGCGTCTGCGCCAGCACCGCCCGCACCTCCTCACGCGACAACACCGACGGCAGTCGCTCCGGCTGCCGCGCACGCGGCAACTCGCCGACCAGTTCCAAGGGTGCCTGCAGCACCACCGCGTAGAGGAACCTGAGTGCGGCGAGTGCCTGATTCTGCGTCGATGCGCTCACGCGCGCCGAGGTCGTGAGCATGCGCAGGAACGCGCGAACCTCCTCAACGCCGCACGCCTGCGGATGGCGATAGTCACAGAACTTCACGTAGCGCCTGATCCAGGCGACGTACGTCTCGCTCGTCCGCTCACTGTAGCGCCGAAGCCGAAGGCTCTCACGCACCACGCCGAGCAGCCGCGTCGGTGCCGATCGCGTCGGTACGATCCGCCCACGGTCCCGACCCGCGTATTCGGGGCGAACCGCCCGTCTCGTTGGGCTCGCCGGTCTCTCTGCGCTCACTGGCTCCGCCTCCGCTCGCCCTCGGCCCCTGCGTCGCTCGCAGAGATGACGCTCGCACGATGTGCGCTGACAGCCCGGGATGCGTCACCGATTTCTCGCGCGATACACCTTTCCACGCACTCGGCGTCAGGCGACGCCACCGGCACCCGACCGGCGCGTCCGTCGAACGAACAGAGTCACTGTCCCCCCTACGGGTGCAGAGTGGCTCGATCATGGCTCATTGATGATTTTATAGCGGCACTCACGCACCACCTCGAGCACCCGAAGCACGCTCGGCCTTACCCGAAGCCAAAAGCCCCGCAACGACCGAAGTCGTTGCGGGGTTTGCACATGGTGGAGGAAGGATTCGAACCTTCGAAGACCGGAGTCGACAGATTTACAGTCTGTTGCCGTTGACCGCTTGGCTACTCCACCCGCTGTTCCAACACATCCCTCGGACGCCTCACCAACCAGCTACCAGCAACCGCCTAGAGCTGACGGCGAGAATCGAACTCGCAACCGCCTGATTACAAATCAGGTGCTCTGCCAATTGAGCTACGTCAGCCTGCTGCACAGGCCACTTGCCACAACAACTGCCGAGAGCCTCACAACCTACCCCACCCGGCCACCCACTTCAACCGGTCTCAGCACCGGATCGCGCCCCGACCGTATCAGCCCGCAACCCGCTTCCAGATCGTCCCACCCGGACCATCCTCCAGCACGATCCCCTCCGACTGCAGCTCCGCCCGGATCCGGTCCGACTCGGCAAAGTCCCGACTCGCCCGCGCCGCTGCCCGCGCCGCGATCGCTGCCTCAACCCGGGCCGCCAACACCACATCCGTCCCCACCGCCGACGGGATGAGGTCCAAGACCCCGTTCATCACCGCAAATGCCGCCCGGCCGCGCTCGAGTGCGGCGACATCCACGCCACCCTGATCCAGCAACGCGTTGGCGCGATTCACGAACGTGTGCAACGTCCCCAACGCCTGCGGTGCGTTCAGATCACGCGCCAGATGCTTTCGGAAGTCCGCCTCCGCCTCCACCGCCACACCAGCCAGATCCGACGGCGCACCCACCGCCGATGCCAGACGCGCGGCCAGATCACCAATCCGCCGAACCGCGCGCCGCGCCCCCTCTAACGCATCAGAACTCAGGTTCAGCTGCTGCCGATAGTGCGTGCTGAACATGAAGTGACGAGCGGCGGCGCCATCCAACCCCTCCTCCTGCAACTCCGTCACCCCCCACACGTTGCCAACACGCTTGGCCATCTTCGCGCTGTC
>JANPFJ010000133.1:0-3619 GCA_031423355.1 Gemmatimonadaceae bacterium
GCGGCGCGCATGTTCGAGCACTGCCTCCGCGTTCGGGGCGATGTACTCACAGTAGATCTTGCCTTCAACGTCCGAGACGTAGCTCTTCACCCAGACGACTTCGGGCATCTCGGCGAGTACCGAGTTCGACATCCGGCCGGCGGCCTGCAGTTGTTCCGCGTTCAGCTGGCCAACTTCGCGCTCAATGATGAAATGGGGCATCGGTTCTCACTGGTAGGGGGAGTGGAGCGGGTGAACGGAAGAGCGTAAGGTGGAGAACGCACTGATGAGCGTTGCGTCCAGCGTTTCGGACGCAGCTCGCTCGCCCTCGGAGATCGCCGCTGCAGCGGCAGCATGCTTGCCCTCGGCCCCGAGGACGCGGGCCAGGCGTTCGAGCATCCAGCCTTCGCCGCGGCGGTCACCGAGTTCGCGCCGCAGCGCGAGCGACGCGTCGATGTGCGTACGCGCCTCGGCAGCACGGCCGCTGTCGAGGCAGACATCGGCGAGCAACGCCAGTGCATGCGCCTGCAGCTGGCGCTCACCGGCGAGCCGGGTCACGCGGAGCGCATCCGAGAGTACGGTTCGGGCTTCATCCCAACGTTTCACCTTGTGCAGCGTGGCCGCAAGGCTGTTGAGAATCAGCCCCTCATGGACCGTGTCACCGATGTCGCGACAAAGCCGAAGCGCGGCCTCGTAGTGCCGCAGCGCCTCAGCGTATGACTGTCGCTGCCAGTGCACGATTCCAAGCGAATTGCGCACCGACAGTTCACGCGCACGATCGCGCTGCCGCATGGCGAGGGCGATCGCCTCCTCATAGTGCGCAATGACGTCGTCGGCACGCGCCGGCAGCTGCCGCTCGGCCCGGGCCATGCCCTCCGCGGCTTCGGCTTCACCGACATCATTGACCTGGTCGTGATGCAGCGCGCGGAGCCGCAGCCACGCCGCGTACGCCTCGGTGGGAACCTGCAGTTGCTCGTACACGCCGGCGAGGCGCCGCAGCATCGTCACTTCGTTCTGGCGGTCCTGAAGCTGTGCATAGAGTCGCGTGGCGTCCTGCAGGTACGGCAACGCCTCCTCCGGTCGCTCGAGGCCGAGCAGCACCTCGCCCAGTGACCGATTCGCGTTCGCCGCGCCCTCCGCGTACCGTGACTTCCGCGTCAGCTCAACCGCTTCGCGATAGGTAGCCAACGCATCGTCCGTGCGCCCCTGCTGCAACAGGATGAACGCCACCGACGGCAACGTGAACGAAGCGTAGGTCGGCACGGTCATGTATTCCGCAGTCCGCCGGTAGAAGTCGAGCGCGGCGTCGTTGTTTCCGAGATCGCGGTGCACGGCCGCAATCACGTTCAACAGGTAGCCGTAGCGCGCCGGGTTCCACGCAACCTCCATCCGTTCGAGTGCCGCCGAGAGCACCGTCAGCGACCGCTCCGACTGCCCAAGTGCACGCAGCACGTTGCCCATCGTTGCGAGGTCGCCGGCCTCGGCCCGCGTGTCTCCGGCAGCACGGCCGAGCGCCAGCACCCGCTCGATCACCTCCAGTGCGTCCGCATGGCGTCCCTCGTGGGAACGCAGGAAGGCGATGCTCCGCAGCGCATTGCGCTCGCCTTGCAAATCGTCCCGCTCGTTCGCAATGCGCAGTGCGGTGCTCAGCGAACGATCGGCCGCTTCGAAACGATTGAGCAGCGTCAGCGCATCGCCCTGACGGAGGTACACCTGCGCCAGCCGTGGGGAGGGACCGTCACGCGCGAGCAGTGCGATGAGCGTCTCGACCAGCTCGAGCTGTCGATCCCGAAGACCGAGTGTCTCACTGAGCCGTTCCTTCCGCAGCAGCACATCGGCGAGGAGGTCCCGTCGGTCACCGTCGTCAGGCAAGTGCCGCACCCAGACTTCCACGCGGTCGAGGGCACTCACGGCGTCGGCAGTCTGACTGAGCTCGATCGCCCGATCAGCGGACAGCAGGCCGTAATGCACGGCCTGCCGCCAGTCTTCGGCGTGGCTGAAGTGGTGCGCGAGCCGCTCCGCATGTTCGTCGAGCCGCGCCGAATAGCGCTGCTCGATCGCTCGACCCACTCGCGCATGCATCGCGGATCGTTGGTGTTCCAGGAGACTGTCGTACGCCACTTCCTGCGTCAACGCATGCTTGAACCGGTACGCCGGTTCGGGAACGACGCCGAGCTGCTGCACCAATCCGGAGTGCTTCAGCACCTCGATCGTCGGGGCCAACTCACCCGCCGAACCCGCCACATCCTCCAACACGCCGCGCGTGAACTCGCGACCGATGACCGACGCCACCCTGAGCAGCTCACGCGCATCCATCTGGAGCCGATCGATGCGGGTGCGCAACACCCCCTGCACGGTCTCGGGAACGTGGAGGACGCCTGATGCACCGGCGGCGGCTTCGCCGTCGGTGACGATCACGGCGCCGGCTTCTCGCAGCGCCTCGCAGACTTCCTCGAGGAAGAAGGGATTACCGCCGGTCCGCTCGTGCAGGCGTGCGGCGAGGTCCGGATGGACGCGATCCGCGCCGAGCACTGCGCCCGCGATCGCTGCTGACGCCGCGGTGTCGAGTGGTGCCAGATGCATGAGCCGCTGATGCTCGGCGCTGCCCCATCTCGCCGTCTCATCCGGTCGCGTCGTCACCATCAGCATCAGTGGAAACTCCGCCACGATCTCCGACAGACTGCGCAACGCCACCCGTGACGCCTCATCGGCCCAGTGCCAGTCTTCGAGCATCACGAGCGTTGGCCTGACACGCAAACCCAGGGAAAAGAGCGCGGCGAGCGCTTCGTGGATGGCCGCCTGAAACGGCTCGCCTCGCACCTGTTCCGGCAGCGGGTGCACCGCGCTGGGAATTGCCAGCAGCGCCAGATACAACGGCAGGTAGCCCTCGAGCGATGCGCCCATGCCGCGTACGGCGGCAACCACCATCTCGTGACGCTCCGAGATGGTACCGCCTTCGATCAGACCGAAGGCATCCTGCACCGCATCGATGAAAGGCAGAAACGGCATGCTGCCGCCATTGGTATCGCACCGGCCCACCAGCACCCGCATGCCGCGCATCGCCGCCATCTCACGCACTTCGTAGAGCAGCCGACTCTTCCCGGTGCCAGCTTCGCCGAGCAACACGGTCACGCGTCCCGCGCCGCCACACGCCGACCCCAGCTGCTCGGCCAGGGCGGCTCGCTCCTGCTCACGGCCGACGAACGGTGTCAGCCCAGCCAGGGCCGCACCCTCCAACCGTGACCGCACGTCTGACGCCCCGATCACGCGGTGTGGCGTGATCGGGTCCGCATCGCCCTGCATTGCGACGGCGCCAGTCGCTTCCGTGCGAATGAAGGGCGCGACCAGTCGACGCGCATCGGGGCTGAGCAGCACGGCATCGGCATCGGCGGCTGAAGCGAGCCGCGAGGCGACATCGGCCGGTGCGCCCGTGATGCGGAAACGGCGGTCACCCGTGCGCAGCTCCTGTGCGACCACCTGGCCCACGTGAATGCCCGCCCGCACACGCAGCCCCGCCGCCAGCCGAGCGTCCAGCGTCGAGGCAATCGCCGCCACGCGCTCGCGCAGTGCCAATGACGAACGGACGGCACGGAGTGTGTCCTCCTCGTGCGCGACCGGCACGCCGAAGAGCAACACGAGT
>JANPFJ010000134.1:0-1023 GCA_031423355.1 Gemmatimonadaceae bacterium
CGTCTTGGCAGCATCCGTGTACATCCCCTCGTACTTCACGCCGATGTCGACGGAGAGGATATCGCCCTCTTTCAGGAAACGCTTCGCCGACGGGATGCCATGCACGATCTCCTCGTTGATGCTGAGACAGACCGATCCGGAGAAGCCGTAGAGGCCCTTGAATGCTGGCACAGCGCCATTGTGGCTGCGGATGAAATCATCCGCAAGCTGATCGAGTTCAAGGGTGGTCACACCAGGTCGGATCGCACGCTGTACGACATCATGGGTGGCAGCGAGAATTCTCCCGCCCCGCGCCATCGTGTCGATTTCGCGAGCCGACTTGAGCTGGATCACAATCCGAGAGCCAGCCGCGCGCGTGCCGTGATATCGTCGATCGCGCCAACCGCGTCGATGGTCGCAATGCGGTCACCATTCTGCTCATACCAGGCCAGCACCGGCTCCGTCGACGTCCGATATGCATCAAGGCGCGTCTTGACAGCTTCTGGCTCGTCGTCCTTTCGACGCACCAGCGTGCCGCCCCCCTGGCCACTCACGCACCCAGCGGTGTCACACTTCTCGCCAGGCTGATGCCCGGTGAATGGTGCACTGCACTTGTCGCAGGTGAGCCGGCTGCTGATGCGACCGATGATCTCGTCATCGGGAATATCAAAGACGAGCACCGCGCCGAGCTTGCGATCGAGGTCGTCCAGCACTTTCTCCAGACCGATCGCTTGCGGGACGGTGCGAACGACGCCATCGAGCACGGCGCCGTTGGCGTAGGCCGGCTGAGACAGCGTCTCCTTGATGATGCCCAGGATCACACTGTCGGCGACAAGATCGCCACGATCCATGAAGGCCTTCGCGGCCAGACCCATGGGGGTGCCGGCGCGTAGCGCGGCACGAAGGGCTTCGCCGGTGGCAAGGATCGGAACGCCAAGCGCCGCGGCGAGCCGCGGCGCCTGAGTGCCTTTCCCCGCTCCGGGCTTGCCGAAGAGGACGATAACCATGTGCGAGCGGGGTGTCCGGTGAATTGGGCCGAGAAAC
>JANPFJ010000135.1:0-32064 GCA_031423355.1 Gemmatimonadaceae bacterium
GTCACCGTCCGCGCGATGTCCTTCGGCAGTTCGGTCATCAGCGTCGTGATCGACGGCTCGTCGGTCAGCGCCAGCGTCAGGTCGGCCTGCAGCATGAACAACTGCGACACGGCATCGAGCTTGAGCAGCCCACTCGGCAGCAGCGCGGCCAGGTCCGACGGTGCGCCAACGATGGCGGCCGGCGGCTTTGCCATCAATCGCGCGCCACGAGCGGCGGAGGTGACCGGTACCAGCACCGGCGCGGCATCATCGGCCGGCAACACTGCCTGTGCGAGAGCCAGCGCCGTATCAGCATCGGGGACGAGGACCAGGAGGTGCACGCCTGGCTCACCAGCGGTGAGGCGATCCAGCGCAGGCTGGACGAGCGACACCATCGCCGCCACGGTTGGGGCGGCGGTCAGGACCACCTGCTGTGAGCGGGTGACCTTGGGAGCGGACGGGGCGGCGGTGGAATCAGCCTTGGTGGGCACGGTGGCCTCGGAGTGTTGCGAGAGTAAATGATGCTGCCGGCGGGCCGACTCGCGGCGCGCAATTGGAAACGGAGCTGGGATGTCAAACATCGAACTGCGCCTGACCCACCCGGCGCTCGCACGGGACGCATCCTCGCGCCGCTGCCGACCAGTGGGTGCTCCGTTGCCGCCCTGTTGCAGCGGATTAGCATACGGAAGCCCAGCAAGGTACCCAGAAACCGCCCGCAGCCCAACCCGCGCCGCATGCCTGCCGAGTTCGTCCCCTCCCCGAACGTCGCCCAGCTCCGCCCCTCGGCGACCATCGCCGTGTCCACCCGCGCCAAGGCCCTCAAGGCGCAGGGCCGCCAGATCATCGATCTCGGCGTCGGAGAACCCGACTTCGACACCCCTGATTTCGTGAAGGCCGCCGCCGCGCGCGCGGTTGCCGCCGGCCACACGAAGTACACCGCCACCGAGGGCATCCTCCCCCTGCGCGAGGCCATCGCATCGCATGCCGCGGCGCGCTGGGCCGGCGCGGTGGCCGATGCGCCGGTGGCCGCCGACGTCGTCGTCAGCAACGGCAGCAAACAGACGTTGTTCAATGCCTGCTTCTGCCTGTTCGGGGCCGGCGACGAGGTGTTGATCCCGACCCCGGCCTGGACGAGCTACGTCGAAATCGTGGCACTGGCCAAGGCCACCCCGGTGGCGGTGCTGGGCGATCCGTCGAACGGCTTTCAGGTCACGGTGGCGGATCTCAAGGCCGCCGCCACTCCGCGGACGAAGGGACTGATGCTCAACTCGCCCAGCAACCCGACCGGTGCCACGTGGGATGCCGAGGTGCTGCGCGAGATCCTCGCCTTTGCTCGTGAGCAGGGTTGGTGGGTGCTCAGCGACGAGATCTATCGCCGCATCTCATACGAAACGCCGGCGGCATCGGCGCTCGAACTGACGACTGATCGCTCGAACCTGATCATCGTCGACGGCGTGGCGAAGTCGTATGCCATGACCGGGTGGCGCATCGGCTGGGCCGTCGCCCCGCGCGCGATTGCGAAGCTGATGACGGACTTGCAGAGCCACACCACCTCCAACCCGGCCACGCCGAGCCAGTATGCCGCGCTCGCAGCACTGACCGAGCGTGACGCGGCGGAGGAAAGCATCACGGCCATGGTGCGCGCCTTCCGTGCCCGTCGTGATGCCGCGCTCGTGCTGCTCGACGAGGAAGGCGCGCCGCCGTACATCCACCCGTCGGGGGCGTTCTACTTCTTCCTCGATGTCAGCGCGATTCCCAATGGTGGCGATGATCCAGGCACGGTGTTCGCGGCCCACATGCTCGAAGATCATGGCGTGGCGATCGTGCCGGGAACGGCCTTTGGCACGCCGGGCTGGGTGCGCCTGAGCTACGCCGCCGCCGAAGCCGATGTCCTTGAAGCCATGCGTCGCATCATCGGTGCGTATCGGGCGATGATGTCGGTGCCGGCGTGATCACCGCAGCCCTCACCATGTCACTTCACTCGCGATGATCACGACGATCGTGCTGATTCAGGCCGACCCGATGACGATCCCCGTCACCGCCACGGCGTTGGCGGAGATCCGGGGCGTCGCTGAGGTGTACTCGGTCAGTGGCGCCTGGGATCTGGTGGCGATTCTTCGCGTTCCGCAGCTGGACGATATCGCGACCGTGGTGACGGAGCAGTTCACCAGGGTGCCCGGTATCGTGCGCACACAAACCCTCACCGCATTCCGTGCCTACTCGAAGAAGGATCTCGAGCAGGCGTGGGACATCGGCGTGGATTGAGCACCGCAGCACCGGTCGTTGGACGCGCGGTCGATGCGGCGCGCCGTGCGCTGCGTGCTTCGTTCGGCGACCGTGTGCGCGCGGCTGGCCCTGATCGCACGGAGGCACTGGCGCAGGACGGCACCGCGCTGATGCAGCATGCGGCGGTGGCACTGCTCGGCGGTGCGTTGCGGGTCTCAGATGTGCCGCTTCCCGCCCGCGTGTCGTTCGAAGGGTTTCTCGATGGCATTCAGCGCAGCACGACCATCGCGTATGTGGATGGCGTACCGCTGTTGCATGGTACGGCGGCCGCAGCAATCCGCGCGCGTGACGAGGACGGGCGCATGACGACCTGGCGCGCGCCGCGGATCGATCATGCGATTTATGCCTCGCGCGCATTGCTGGGCGACGCGACCTGGAATGACGTCGGCGAAATTCTCGAGGCGCGGGGCCAGTCGTTGTACGATAGCGACGATGCCCTGCCCGTGACGTCCCGCCACCCGTCGTCACTGCTGCGGCAGGCGCTCGACGCCCTGTCGCGGGTCCGCAATGACCTCGAGCGCGCAGTGGGTGAGGCCTGGTGCGATGCACATCCCGATCGCCCGTTGTATGTCGATGGTTCGGTGCGCACCAGCCACACCATGATGCGCAGCCCAGGCGTGATCGGTGTGGTGAAGAGCCACGCCACGTTGTATGTGCCTGATGACGTCCTCGGGCTGGTCACCGCGCTCGGGGCAGGGCAGCGCACCTCGGTCATCGCCGCGCTCGACGCCGCAGATCGTCCGCGATTCCTCACCTGGTATCTGCGGCTTCGCAGTGCGGCAGGACGCGATCCATTCTTCGGACTGATTCGCGTGGAGTGCGGCGTGCGCGATGCGAACGACCGTGCGGCAGAGTTCCATGCCGATGCCGCGAGTGGGTGGCTGCTGGCCGAGCGATCACCGATCGCGCGGCCGGATGCACGCTGGGATGTGATGCCGTATGCCATTCGCGATTGTGAAGTGTATCTGCGAGCGGTAGCCTGATGACTCGCCACTCACCCGCCGTGATCGTGAAGAACGTGCTGTGCCCGGGAGTACGCTGCGCATGATTGCCATTCCAGCTGACGAAGTCCGCCGCCCGCTCGGGCGCGTGGTGGCCACCGAACGTCGCCCCAACACGCCGCACGAGTTCCACTTCTGGACGGCGCTCGATGCCAACATCGGCATCGGCACCATCGTGCGAGTCGATGGCACGGTGGCGGTGAACGGCCATGTGCCCCAGATCTATGGCGTGGTCATGGAGGGGCAGAGCTGGACCGACATGTTGTCGCCGCTCGATGACGTGGTCGGGCGCGACGGGCAGCCCGACGGTGGCCTGGTCGCGACCCAGCGCACCGAAATCCGGTTGTACACCGCCAGTGTGTTGCGTCACATCCCCGACGAACCGCTCCAGCCGGTGCCGATGGGCACTGTCTGGCTGGCTGATGACCATGACATCGCGCTCGCGTTGCGCATGGACGGCTACGTTGGCCGCACCGCGATTCCCGTCGGGCTCTATCGCAGCGGCGGCACGGAGAGTCCGGTCTACCTCGACGCGGATTTTCTGCTTGGCCCGGAGGCGGCGCATCTCAACATCACGGGTGTCAGCGGGCTGGCCACCAAGACCAGCGCCGTGGAATGGCTGCTGCAGTCGATCTTCGCGCATTTCCCCGCCGACAAAGGGTCGGTGGCGGCGGTCTGCTTCAATGTGAAGGGCCCTGATCTGCTCTATCTCGATCAGCCGGCCACGCTGGCGGCAGAAGATCTGGCGATGTACGAGAAGCTCGGTGTACCGGCCGAGCCATTTCAGAACGTGCAGTACTACGCCCCGTACGATGCGGCGCTCCGTGGTCTGGCGACCATCCGCAGCAATGATGCGCTGCAGCACAACGTGCAGCCGCTCACGTGGGGGCTGAAGGAAGTGCTGCAGTACGCCGTCACGCTGCTCGACCGGGAGGACATCGATGCCAAGGCCGACGCGCTGATCGACTTCATCACCGATCGCATCGTAGGCCAGAAGTTCAGCGACCCGATGCTCGGCGGCGAGATGGTCGTGCAGACCTTCGCCGATCTCGATCACTGGTTTCGCACCCTGCTCGATGGACTCGAGCGGAAGGATGCGCAGACCTGGCGCACGCATCACGTGGCCACGATCCGCAAGGTGCGCAACCGGCTGGTGAACCTGGCGACGCGGTGCGCTGGATTGGTAACCGACGGCGCGGACGTGAGCGACCTGCCGTTCGGCACCTTCGAGGATCGTTCGGTGCATGTGCTCGACGTGGCGAATCTCGAGGAGGATGCGCAGGGGCTGATCTTCGCCCGGGTGGTGAGCAAGCTGCGGGAACATCTCGAGCGCCGTGATCTGGGCGTGAATCACGTGGTGGTATTCGTCGATGAACTCAACAAGTACGCTCCCAGCGACGGCCCCGAGACCTACGTCCGCCGGATGCTGCTCGACATCGCCGAGCGGGGGCGGTATCTGGGGATGGTCCTCTTTTCGGCCCAGCAGTTCCGCAGCCAGGTGCACAAGCGGGTGGTGGGGAACGCTGGTACCGCCCTCTACGGCCGGATGGATGGCGACGAATTGGCCACACCGGGGTATGCCGTGCTGAGTCCCGCGGTCCGGACGAAGTTGTCCACTCTCGACAAGGGTCAGTTGATGGTGCGTCATCCCCATTTCACGCAGCCGGTGTTCGTGCGCTTCCCGCGGCCCAGTGTGCTGACGGGCCGGCTTGGCGTCGAGCGGTTCCCGGCCGCGCCGATCGAGGAGTTCGACGCCGCCATGTTGCGCCGCCTGCGGCGTTTCGACAGCGGGCTGACGCTCGATTGGCTGCGGAGCGTGATCGCACTCGTTGATGAGCCGGACGTCATCCGCGCGGTGCGGGCCACGGAACGCGAGGCGCCTCGCGATGCGAAGGCGTACTTTGCGGCGCAATTCCGGCGTCAGGTGGCACCGCGTGAGATTGCGGCGCCGCAGGCACTCGTTCAGCCTCTGGCCCTTCCGGTTGGTGATGATCCGTACGGCTTCTGATCCGATCCGGGCAACGCTGCTCGTCGCGGTGGCCTGTGCGTCGCTGCAGGCACAGCGTGTGCGCGCCGGTGCCGATGCGCGCGTGTCACTCGTGTTGCGTCCATTTCCTGGCGACATGATCCGGCAGCTGGTCGAACACGATGTCGACGAGCAGGGCACGATCGCCATGGCGACGGGTGATTCGACGGTGCGTGTCAGCACGCGAACGACCGTGGTGTTGCGGTCGAAGGTGGATGCGGTGGACTCGTTGGGTGCCGAGATCACGTCGCAGGTGGAGAGTGTGACGGTGCGCGCCACCGGCGGGCGGGAGGAGAGCCGGCGGGCACGAATTGCCAGCGGGATGGCGCTTCAGGGGCGCACGTTGCGCATGAAGTTGGCGCCCGATGGCGAATTGATGGTGCTCGAAGACCCCTCGGCGCAGGGCGCCGGCACCATCGCAACGCTGGCGGCGCTGGTCGATCGGGTGCCCGCCGCACTGCCGGTGCTGCCGGTGCGCGAGCATGAGAAGTGGACCCGGCACATGGTGCTGGCGGGCGCGCCAGGCGACGGGATCGATGCCGAGTTCACGCTCGATTCGCTGACGCGGTATGGCGACTTCGCGTGGGTGTCGGTGAAGGGGGTGATGCGCGACGCGGGTGCCGATGCGGGGGCGAGTGTGGTGGGCTGGGTGCTGCTCGATCGTCGGCGGGGGTGGATCACGCGGTCGCGCATGGTGATGACGATGCGTGCGGTGACCGGGGCGCAGGGGGCGCTGCCGCCGATGCGGTTCGTGATGCGGGTGGAGCAGCGGGTGGGGGAGGTGCAGGAGATGCGGGCGCGGCGGTAGGGACGCAGGGACGGAGCAGCCCGATGCGGGCGACTGTCTCGCGCTATCTCGCAGAGCACCGCACACCCTGAGAGACTGGCGGACTCCGTCCTGATTCAGGGGCGCAGGTGCTCCCTTCCTCCTCCGGCGAAAAATTGGGGGCGGAACTGCTCCCTTTTCGAGGGGTGCGCGTTCGAACTGCGTGTCACCGAATCCACCGAGCCCCGTCGCGGCAATCGCGCTCGATGTCTCACATCCGCTCCACCAACACCCCGCACGCCGGCCCATACGCCGCCACCGCCGCATCAGCCGTCACCAATCGCATCGGCTCGCTCAGCGCCTGTGCAATGAGCATCCGATCGAACGGATCGCGATGCAGCAGCGGAAGCTCCGCAACCCGCAACGTGTGCATCGCTGTCACCGACAGCTCACGCAGCCCTGCCTGCAGCGCCGCCGTCCGGATCTCGGAAATCGGAAGCGGGAATGACGCGACCCCGCGCGATTGCTTGATCGCCAACTCCCACCAGGTGACCACGCTGACATAACACTCCGACTCGCCGCCGCCGAGCAGCGCCCGACTCCCGGCCGTGAGGCGGCGGTCATCGAGCAGGAGCCAGAGGACGACGTGGCTGTCGAGCAGCAGGCGCATCAGCGATCGGCGCCTTCAAAATCCGCCAGTACGTCCGGCGGCATTGGCGCGTCGAAATCCGGGGGGATGACCAGCTTCCCGGCCAGCAGCCCAAACGTGATGCCGCGCTCGCGGACGACAGCCGGAATGAGGGCCACTTGCGGGTATCCATAGGCGCCGATCTCGATGCGCTCGCCGGCCGCAGCACGCTTTATCAGGGCGGAGAGCGACTTCTTCGCTTCTGCAATGGAAATGACCGTCATTTCAGGCCTCCTCGGTTCCGAAACATGAGTATAGGTCGGATCTAAGTCAAGTTTGATTCCTTGCTTGGAGCGCACGTATCACACCCCGCACCCCGCAGGCCGCGGTATCTTCGCTCCATGCGCATCGCCCACCTCGCCGACCTCCACCTCGGATTCCGCCAGTACCAGCGGCTGAGCTCGGCTGGAAACAACCAGCGCGAGGCCGACGTCGCGCGATCCACCCGGCGCGCCATCGACGCCGTCATCTCCGAGGCTCCGGACCTCGTGCTGATCGCCGGCGACGTGTTCCATCAGGTCCGACCGTCGAACCCGATGATCCTGTTCGCGCTCCGCGAACTGACGCGCCTGCGTGCGGCGCTGCCTTCCACGCCGGTGGTGATGATCGCCGGCAACCACGACCTGCCGCGGGCCGCCGAAACAGGGTGCATCCTGGCGCTCTTTCGCACCATCGGGATCACGGTCGTGGAGCATGTCGCGGAGCGCATCCGACTCCCGGATCTCGACCTCTCGCTCTTCGCGGTGCCCGATACCCTCGGCCAACCGCTGCCGGCGCTGACCACCGACCCCGACGCGCGCTGGAATGTGCTCCTGCTGCACGGCGAGGTGAAAGGGGTGCTCCCCGATCGTGCGGTGATGGTCGATCGCAGCCCGAGTGAAGTGACCGTGGAGGAGCTCCAGCAGGCGCCGTGGGATTACGTCGCGCTTGGACACTATCATGTCCACCGCCAGGTGGCGGACGGGGCATGGTACGCCGGGTCGCTCGACTACGTCAGCAGCAATGCGTGGGGCGAGATCGCGGAGCAACGCCATCATGGCGTGCCCGGCAAGGGATTCGCGATACACGATCTTGCCACCGGCGCGCACACCTTCGTGCAGGTGCCGATGGAGCGGCGATTCGTCGACCTCGACCCGATCGATGCGCATGCGCTCGCCCCGTCGGATATCGACGCACTGGTGGCGGATCGGCTGGCGCAGATTCCCGGCGGGCTCGATGACGCGGTCGTGCGCCTGGTGGTGAGCGAGATCCCCCGGCACATCGCACGTGACCTCGATCACAAGGCGATTCGCGAATACAAGCGTCGCGCACTGCATTTTCAGCTCGATACGCGAAAGCCGGAACTCGTGCGCACGCGCACAGGTTCTGGGTCGGGCGGTGCGCGCCCGTCGCTGCCGATGCTGGTTCGTGAGAAGCTGGAAACGCGCGTCCTACCGGGTGATATCGAGCGCGAGGGATTCGTGGGCCTGGGGCTCGACTACCTCGCCCGGGTGAGTGAGCCATCACCGATGACCCCCGAGCCGGGTGCGGAAGCCGGCTTCGTGCTGACTGCGCCGGACGCCTGATGAGGCTGCGCGCCCTTCGGTTGCAGAATTTCCGCCAGCACGTCGACACGCTGATCGAATTCGAGAACGGCCTGACCGGCATCATCGGACCGAATGGCGCCGGCAAGTCGACGATTCTCGAAGGCATCGCGTGGGCGCTCTACGGCAACACGGTCGCGCGCGGCACCCGCGAGTCCATCAAGTTCCATGGTGCGGCCGCGCGTGCGGCGGTGCGCGTTGAACTCGACTTCGAACTTGGGCCGCATCGCTACCGCATCGCCCGCGGTCTGACCTCCGCTGAACTGTTCATCGATGGCGCTGTGACGCCGGCAGCCAACAGCATCGGCGCGGTGGGTCAGCTGATCGAGCAGCGACTTGGCATGACCAGTAGCGAATTCTACACCACCTACTTTACCCGCCAGAAGGATCTGGCGGCGATGGCGGCGATGGGTCCGGCCGACCGGGGTCGGTTTCTGTCGCGCGTGCTTGGCTACGATCGACTGCAGAAGGCGCAGGAGCTGGCGCGGCAGAAGCGCGCAGAAGTGATCGCGGCGTTGCGCGCGCTTTCGCAGTCGATGGCCGACGCGGAGCTGCTCGCGGGCGAAGTGTCCGCGGCGCAGCTTGCAGTGCGGATGGCGGGGATCGCACTGGCCACCGCGTCGCAGACACTCGCTACCATGGAGCAGCACGTCGCGCACGCCGAGCCGATCTGGCGCGCCGCCGAGCGCGCGCGCGCACACGACGTCGAGTTGCAGACGGGCGTCATCCGTGCGGACGTGGCAATCGACGCGGCGCAGGCCGAGGTCGAGCGCACCGAAACCGCAGTGGCTGAGGCGCAGCAACTGGTGGCTGGTCTGGCTGGCGTCCTCGCCGAACTGGCGCCGCTGGCCACGCTGCGCGTTGAGCTGCAGGGGCTCGAAGAGCGCTCGCGTCAGGCCGCGCGCCGGCAGGCACTGGCAGAGGAGATCGCCCGGCTGAACACTGGGGTCGCGATCGCAGCCGCGCGACTCGAGCAGCTGTCCACCGCACCCACGCTCCGCGCGGAGGTGATGGCCGCGCTCATCGAGGCGCGCGCGGCACACGCGGCTGCCGTCGAAGCTGCGAATGCCCGACACACAGACTGGGTTCGCGACCGGCAGGAGGCGGAAACGCGACGGCAGCAGAAGCGTGATGAGTATGTCGAGATCAAGGCGCAATGCGAGAAGCTGAAGGAGTTGGGCCCCGATGCGCCATGCCCCACTTGTCTTCGGCCACTCGGCTCCAGTCATGCCGCACTGCTCGAGGAACTCGGCGACAAACTCGAATTGCTGCGCGTGGATGGACTGTACTTCAAGCAACGCGTGGAGCAGCTGCTGGCCGAGCCGGAGGACCTGCGTGCACTGGATGCGGCCCGGGTCGAGGGCGAAACCGCTCTCAGGCAGCTCGAGCGCAAGGAGCTGAAGATCGAGCAGGCGCTGAAGGAGCAGACGGAAAAACAGCGCGAGCTCGCGCAGCTCACCGCGCAACGTGATGAGCGCGAACGCGCGGTGTCAGCGCTGGCCGCGGAGTACGACGCTGGACATCACGCCACGGTGCGCGCGGCGGTCGCGTCGTTGAACGCACTCGAAGTCCGGCATGCGGCCGCGAAGAGTATTGCGGACGATCTGCCGGGACGCATCGAGCGGCGCACTTCAGCCCTCGCGAACCTCGCGACCGCCCGCACGGTCGTTTCTGCCGCGCGCGAGGCGCGTCTGCGGCATGGGTTCAGTACCGAGCAACACACCGCCGCACTCGGTGCGTGGGAACTGGCCACGCAGCAACGCCAGTCGGCGGCCGTCGTTCGTGCCGGCGCCGAGAGCGATGCCAGCAACGCGGCTGCGACCCTGGCCCGCGCCGTGACCGCGGCCGAGCAGGCCGCCCGTGTCCGCGATCAGCAGCGGCAGCTCGAGACGGAGCGGCGCGTCCATGACGAACTCGATGCCGCGTACGGGGACCTCCGCACAGAGCTCAACGCCCGGCTGCGGCCGGAGCTTGGCGAGATTGCCGGCTCATTTCTGACAGACCTGACCGATGATCGGTACAGCGAGTTCGAGCTCGATGAGAACTACGAAATCATTCTCATCGGCGGCGGGGTGCCCCGGCAGGTGATTTCCGGTGGCGAGGAGGACCTCGCCAACCTGGTCCTGCGGCTGGCGGTGTCACAGCTGATCGCGGAACGCAGCGGTCAGCCTTTTTCGCTGCTGGTGCTGGACGAGGTCTTCGGTTCACTCGACGAGCAGCGTCGGGCGAACGTCGTCGAGTTGCTCCGCCGGTTGCAGGATCGGTTCGAACAGGTGATCGTGATCACGCATATTGATGGCGTGCGGGACGGACTGGACCGCGTGCTCGAAGTGAGCATCGATGAGCAGACGGGTCGGGCCATCGTGGAACAGCGTGACGGTGGCCGAGTGGTCGATGCAACCCTGGTGGGCCTGGAGGCATAGCGGTGGCGAGTTTGCGCACGTGGCGTTCGGAACCGGTGGTCACCGGTCCCGAGCTGATTCAGCCGGGCGACATCCCGGCGTTGAACACCGTCTTCAGCGATGCGTTCTCCGAACGCTACCGCAAGGACGGGCTGGTCGGCGTGCGCGTCCCGTTCCTGAACCCGCTGATCTGGCGTTATGCCATCGAAGGCGCGGGGGCAGGCGCCGTGCTCTGGCGCACCGATCGCGGGGCCATCGCCGCGTTCAACATTGCGCACCGGAGTGGTGTCGAAGGGTGGATGGGGCCCCTCGCGGTCGCGCCCGAGCTGCAGACGCGTGGCGTGGGGCGGACCATCGTCAGTTTCGGTGTCGAGCATCTCCGCGCGCTTGGCTGCCGGGTGATCGGCCTCGAGACGATGCCGCGCACGATGGACAACATCGGATTCTATTCCCAGCTTGGCTTCGTGCCGGGGCCGCTCACGATCACGGTCACACTCGATGCGGCGACGACGGACAGCCCGATCACACTGCTCGGTCGCCTGCCGATAGTGGAACGCGACGAAGCCATTCTGGAGTGCGCGGCGCTGACCGCGTCACTGCGCGAAGGGTACGACTTTACCCGGGAGATTCGGATCACCGATGCGCTCACCATCGGCGACACGGTGATCGTCCGCCGGGGCGGTCACGTCACGGCCTTCGCGATCTGCCATTCTGCTCCACTGGTCGAAGGGCGTTCGCGCGACGAAGTACGTGTCCTGAAGCTCGTGGCTGCCAGCGATGCCGACGCCGCGCAGCTCGTGACCCATCTGGCCGAGTATGCGCGGCGGTGTGGCACACGTCGAACCGCGATCCGCGTGCAGGGCGATGCGACGCGACTCTATGCGATGCTCATCGCCCGCGGCGGTCGTGTGCGCTGGACCGATCTTCGCATGACACTGACGAGCTATGGGGAGCCGTCACAGCCAACCGATGGCGTGATGCTGTCGAACTGGGAAATCTGACTCGCGCCTGCCGACGGCGTCGGCGCTGCGGGCTGTGACGATTGCCGCGACCGACCGTCCAGTTGACGAATGGGTTCACACACACCAACGTTGTTGCAGCATACGATCAGGAACGGGAAGGCATAATTTTTGAGCCGATAAGTCTGCCGGTGAAGTCCGATAAATCGTGCTGACGTCATGCCCCAGTGCGGGGAAGGCGAAAGGCTGCGGGTGAGGGCTGTAGCGTATCGACGGGCTTCAAAAACCCCTTCTCGTTCCACTCTGGTGAATATGGGCGACCTCTGCTGCAGAGGCGCCCATATTCGTTTCCCCGGCGCCGCGGGAACACGGGGCGCGTGGCGTGCCTTTATCAGCTGACGCGGTCAACTGGTGACCATGCGCCGCTGTGACCCTTTGGCCGATGCCCTGCCGCCGTGCATGGGGATCACCGAGTGCGAATGCCGATCGTAACCGCGACGCGACGCCTGCGCTTCAATGCCGCGCATCGCATCCACAACCCGGAACTGTCGGACGCCGAGAACATCCGGTTGTTCGGAAAGTGCAACAATCCGAACTGGCACGGGCACAACTACACGCTCGAAGTCTCGGTGGCTGGAGCGATCGACCCGACCACCGGCTACGTGATGGATCTGGGGCAGCTCCGCGACGTGGTGGAGCGTGAAGTGATCGAACGGATGGATCACCGCAATCTGAATCTCGAAGTGGAGATTCTGCGTGGCATCAATCCGACGGCGGAAAACATCGTGGTGGCTTGCTGGCACGCGATTGCGCCCCATGTGGCGCCGGCGCGGTTGAGCAGGCTCCGACTCTGGGAAACCGAGAACAACTATGTCGAATATGCGGGTGATTAGGCCGATCGAGCCGGATGAGGCGTTCGATGGCGTGCGTCCGGCCGTGTCTGGTACCGCGCTGGCCGAGTACGAGGCGCTGGTGCGCCGCCAGCTGGAACTGCTGGGCGAGGATGCCGAGCGCGAAGGCCTGCTCAAGACGCCGACCCGGGTCGCGAAAGCAATGGCGTGGCTGACACGCGGCTACGAGATGAATGCCTCCGATGTGATCGGAGACGCGCTCTTCGAAGAGAACGCTGACGGCATGGTGATGGTCCGCGATATCGAGCTGTACTCGATGTGCGAGCATCACATGCTGCCCTTCTTCGGGAAGGCGCACATCGCCTACATCCCGGATGGGCGAGTCGTCGGGCTCTCGAAGCTGGCACGCGTGGTGGACGTGTTTGCCCGTCGGCTCCAGGTACAGGAACGAATGACGGAGCAGATCGCCCACGCCCTGGCCGACGTGCTGAAGCCGAAGGGCGTCGGTGTGGTGGTCGAGTGCGCCCATATGTGCATGGCCATGCGTGGAGTGGAGAAGCAGAACTCCAAGACGATCACCTCGGCCCTGATCGGCAACTTCCGCAGCGACGCCAAGACGCGCGAGGAGTTTCTCCGGCTCGCGCATTCGCCGCGATCGTAGCGCCGCCGGAATTCTGATGGCCCGGCTCCTGCCGCGCGCCTTTCCGCCGCCGGCGCGATTCGATCGCGCCGGCGGCGGTACATTTCCGGCATGACCACTCGCCGTACTGCCGTCATCACCGGTGCCTCCAGAGGGATCGGCGCCGCCCTGGCCCGCCGCGCCGTGTCGGAAGGGGTTCGCGTGGCACTGATCGCCCGCACGCCCGGGCCGCTCGAGGCGTTGGCGGACGAGCTTGGACCACTGGCCAGCGCACATGCGGCTGACCTGACCAACCCGGACAAGGTGGAAGCCATCGCGCGCGGGATCTCCGGTGCCTTCGGCGCCGCGCCGGATACGCTCGTCAACAACGCCGGGCTGTTCCAGCTCGCCACCGTCGAAGCGATGTCGGCGGATGACTTCGGTGCCGTGATCCAGACGAATCTCGTTGCACCGTTCCTGCTCACGCGCGCGTTCCTTTCTGCAATGCGCGAACGCGGCGCTGGCACGATCGTGACAGTCGGTTCGATCGCCGATCGGCACGTGTTTCCGGAGAATGGCGCGTATGCGGCCAGCAAGTTCGGCCTCCGCGCGCTGCACGAAGCGATGCGCATGGAGCTTCGCGGCACCGGAGTCAGGGCCACGCTGGTGTCACCCGGACCGGTGGACACGTCGCTGTGGGACCCCGTGAACCTGGACGAGCGTCCCGGGTTCACACCGCGTGCCTCGATGTTGTCGGCCGAGGATGTGGCTGACGCGATCTGGTACGCCATGTCCCGGCCAGCGGGTGTCAACATCGACGAGCTGCGGCTGTCGAGGAGCTGACGGTTCGTGTTCACGGAACTGATCGATACGCTGCGCTGTCCCGCATCGCACGACGACAGCTGGCTGGTGGCCACCAGCACGCGGACTGAGGCCCGCCACATCATCGATGGGCGACTCGGTTGTCCCGTGTGCCGTGAGAGCTATCCGATCACCGATGCCGTCGCGGTGTTTGGCCGTGCACCGAACCTGCCACCGGTTGCTCCATTTGACGATGCGCAGGCATTTCGCATCGCGGCGCAGTTGCACCTGATCGAGGCGCCTGCACCAATCCTGTTGACCGGCGTCTGGTCGGGTGCCGTCGCGGCGCTGCTGCGAATCACGCCAACCGTCAGGATGTTCGTTGGCGACGCACGCGTCACGATCGTGCTCGACGATCGCGTCAGTCTGCTGACGCTGCCCGCCACGCGATTTCCTCTGGCGTCAGCGTCGCTGCGTGGCGTGGCGCTGGACGCCGATCACGACACCGACGCTCTGCGGCGGGACGCCGCGCGGATCGTGCGCGCGAACGGGCGCATCGTCGTTCCAGCTGAGTGCGTGCTCGATCCGCTGTGCTGGCGACCGCTCGTGCGCGATGCCGAACTTCAGGTGGCAGAACGGCTGCCGCTGGCCAGTGCGCCCGTCCAGCTCAAGCGCGCGCCGTCCAACCCGCTCTTCACCAGCTGACCGCGACGACTACTCGCTGCCGGTGGTGTTGTCGTCGTAGAGGGCATCGATCACACCCTTGTATTTCTCGTTGATCACACGCCGTTTCACCTTCAGAGACGGCGTCAGTTCGCCGCCCTCGATGGTGAACTCGTGCTCGAGCAGCGCGATCTTCTTCGGCGACTCGAATTTTGCCAATCCCTTCATCTCGCTGCGTACTTCGCGGTCCATCTTGTCGATGACCTGGGGATCGTGCAATAGCGCACTCCGGTTGCTCGAGGCGATGCCCTTGTGGTCTGTCCACTTGAGCAACACATCCCAGCTTGGCACCACCAGCATCACGGGAAACCGCCGCTTGTCACCGATCATCACCGCCTGACTCACGAACGCGTTCGTCACGACGGTGTTCTCGATCGGCTGCGGGGCGATGTTCTTGCCGCCAGCCGTGACGATGATGTCCTTCTTGCGATCGGTGATGCGGAGAAAGCCATCCTGCATCGAACCGATGTCACCGGTGTGGAACCAGCCGTCGGCGTCGATGGCGTCGCGGGTCGCGTCGGGATTGCGATAGTAGCCCTTCATCACGCTCGGGCCGCGCGTGAGGATCTCGCCGTCGGCGGCGATCATCACTTCAACGCCTGCCACCAACTCACCCACCGTGCCGACCTTGATGTTGTCGAGCCGATTGACCGAGATGACCGGACTCGTCTCGGTGAGTCCGTAGCCTTCGACCAGTGTCAGGCCGGCTGCCACGAAGAACTTGTTGATCGTCGACGCGAGGGGCGCCCCGCCACTGCATGCCACGCGCAACCGTCCGCCAAGTCGGCTCTTGATCTTGCTGAACACCAGCTTCTGCGCGACCGCGTATTTCCACGCCAGCAGCGCCCCGGGCGGCCGCTTGGCGAGGTACGCATCCGCCCAGTGATCGGCAACACCGAGTGACCAGTGGAAGATGGCCTTCTTGAGCCCCGATCCCGCGTTGCCGCTCTCCATGATCCGGGCATACAGCTTTTCGTAGATGCGCGGCACCGAGCTCAGGATCGTCGGCCGGACTTCGCCCAGATTGGCGGCCACGGCGTCGATCGATTCGGCGTAGGCGATGGTGCAGCCGCCGGCGAAGAGCAGGTAGTGTCCCACCATGCGCTCGAAGATGTGCGACAACGGCAGAAAACTCAGCGCAACGTCATCGTCCTTCGGGTCCAGCACGGAGAGTGACGCAAGGACATTGCTGTACAGGTTGTCGTGCGAGAGCATGACACCCTTCGGCAACCCGGTTGTCCCCGAGGTGTAGATGAGTGTCGCCAGTTCGTCCGGCTGCACCGCGAGTGCGGCCTGCTTCCAGGCCGCGGCGCGATCCGGAAAATCGACCTTGGCCCCCTGCGCCATGAAGTCGCTCAGCGTGATGTCACAGCCGACCGGAGCCGGCGCGGTGAAACTGATCACCGTCCGCAGCGACGGGACGTCGGGACGGATACGAGCGATCTTCGCCGCCTGTTCCTCGGTCGAGACGAATAGCGCGACGGCGCCGCTGTCGTTGAGAATGTGCACCATCTGCTCTGCCGGCAGCGTCGGATAGATCGGCACGTCGCCCAGCCCCGCGGTCAGGCAGGCATAGTCGGCCACCGCCCACTCGGGCCGATTCTCCGACAGCATGCCGACCCGGTCGCCGCGCGCGAGTCCCAGTTCCTGCAGCGCCAGCGAGGTGCGCCGGACACGCTCGAGCAGTTCGGCGTGTGAGATATCGACCCACACGCCGTCACGCTTGTAGCGAAGTGCTGCCGAGCGCGAGAACTTGCCCAACGCGTCGAAGAAGAGCTGCGTCAGCGTGCCCGGGGCAGGCCGTGCCGCGCCGCGATGGATCGTGGCAGCACCCGTCGTGTCAGGCGGCGTCACCGCGGCCGTTGGTCCTGCCATAGCTCCTCCGAGCATCAGGTCCATCCGATGAAGCAGCAGGCGAGCCCGGCCGATGCCGGCGCGCCGCCGAGCGGAGGCTATGGGATTGCGCAACCGTCCGCCAGCGGTGCACCGCCGGGAAACCCCGGCCCACCGTCACGATCACGGTGTGCGGGGCACCAGGCGGATGTTGAACGCTCGCGGACTGCCTGGTACGTCGACGCCGAGGGCCTTGAAGGATGCCTCCAGGGCAATCGTGCCACGGCCGGTCGCACCCGGCTTCGGGTACGCCTTCACCCGGACCGACGCGCCTTGCCCCGTCATCAGTGCTGATGTGATCGGACGACCGGTGGCACTCGACACGACACGCACCGAGTCGAGAATCGACGGCGTGAAATTCACGACGCGAAATCGGATGCGCAGGCCACTCAGCAACGAGTCGCCGGCGAAGACCACGACCCTCGCATCCTTGAAACGGGCGGCCGTGTCGGGGATGTTGTAGACGAGCGAGTCGAGCGAATCCTCCACGAATCGATTCAGGCCCGTTGGCGCGCGCACCACCGCGAAGGTCTGCGTCTGGCTTTGTAGTGACCCAGCCTGTGCCACAACACGCACCGTTGGCGTGATGACGCTGCCGACGAGGCGAAGCCCGGCAATCGCGCGGAACGCCCGTACGGATGATGTATCGATGCCGATCAAGCGAATCTGCTGATCGTCCACGCTGTCGCCAACGCCATTGAAGGCCTTCACCGGGACTCGGGCGGGCAGCAGGTCACCACCGCGCATGGTATCACCGACCACCACGGCCAGCGCTGGCAGTGAATCGAACTGCAGTGATACCGGCACCTGCGGATCGGTGCTGATTTCCGTGCACCCCGCCACCACCGCTGCCAGCAGCAGCGCGGCAACCGTGCCACGCCGGGCGCTCATCAGCTGAAATGCTCCGCGAGGCGCGCCGCGAGATTCACGTAGGCGATCGACGCTGGATCAGTCGGATTGCGCAGCACGACCGGCACGCCGGCAGCGAACGCATCCGCCGCATTGGCAGACCGAGGGATGGCGATGTCGTACACGAGAGTTGGCGGCAGATGCTGACGGATGTATTGAGCCGTGCGCTCGCTGGAGGCGTTCCCAGCCTGATACATGGTCAGCAATACCCCCTCCAGCGCCAATTGATCGTTGGTCAGCAGCGCGTCCTGAATGCCCCGCAGAATCTGTGGCGTGGTCTGGAGGGCGAGCGGCTCACACTGCAGCGGCACGATCACATGCTGGCTGAGGCTCAGCACCGATCGAACGATCCCGCCGAGCCCTGGTGGGGTATCGACGACCACCACATGACACCGCTCCCGCGCCACGCGCAAGAGCTGGGCAAGCTGCTGACTGTCGGTCGCCCGGCGGGTGTAGTCCTCGTGCTCGACGGCGTCGTTCACGCTCCCGACGAGCATGGCTCTGAGCCACGGCAGTTGCGTCGGGAGAATGATGTCGCGGAGCGAGGCCGTGCCGCGAAGAAAATCAGCGAAGCCGACCGTGGGATGGCCCTGACGCAGCCCGACGCCGTAGCGCACGGCGCCCTGCGGATCCACATCCACGATCAGGGTCTTGAGGCCGCGTCGAGCGAACGCGGCGGCGAGGTTCACCGCCGTCGTGGTCTTGCCTACCCCACCCTTCTGACTGACGACCGCGAGGACGCGGCCGAGTGGTTGTTCAGACGTCATTCCCGTGACGGAGTCCGTCGGTGCCGGTGGCCTTCAGGCCCGGTAGTTCAGCCTGCCCGGAATCAGGCTGCATTCCGCGCACGGCCGCGTGTCGCACCGGCGTATCAACCGGCTCTCTGGCGACGGCATCGTCGGCAGACTCTGTCACTTCTGGCTCGCCCCGCAAGCTACGCAATGTGGCGCGTGCGTGACCGATCCAGCGAGTACTGTCGCCCCCGGAAGGCGGTGTCACGAGGAAGGTCTCGAGGTGCTGGATCGCCCCGTCGGCATCGCCCTTCTTTGCCAGCAGGAACGACACTCCGTAATTGGCACCGGGGTTCGTCGGCTCGGACTCGAGGATTTTCCGGTACGAGCGGATGGCCTCGTCATTCCGGCCCGATTTCGTGAACACGATGGCCATGTTCAGCAGGATCCGGACATCATCCGGGCTCGTCCGCAGTGCGAGCCGGTACGACGTGAGCGCACCGTCGAGGTCGTTCGACTTCTCGAGGGATAGCCCTTCCGCCACGAAATCGGGACGGGTCGCGCCGAGCTCGCGCGCGTTGGGCTGACCGCCAAGCAGTCGCGACACGCCATCTGAGACTCGGCGCAACCAGGTCATGGAATCGAGGACAGGAGGAGATGTCGCAAGTCACAGCACCGGAGGCACCCGTCGTCATGACTCGTGATTCTACACAAGCTACGCGCGCGACACGGTTTCGGGCAATGATTGTCGCTCAGCGGTCGATCCCGTTTCGCGGTAGCTTCGACCGAACCGCGAAGTGTCCGTCGGATCCACGCGAGTCTCGTTCACGCCAACCGTACTCGGAGTACTCCCGATGCCCCCGCGCCGCACCTCGGTGGATCCAGCGAAAGGCGTGCTGGAAGTGGAATGGCAGTTGTTCGGCGAGTTGTCGCGAGCACTCGCGCTCAAGGTGTCGCGCGAATTCGACCCGGAGCTCGTGGTCGGCATCGCCAACGCCGGTGTGATTCCCGGCGCCACGATCGCCTCGATCCTCGATCGGCCCTTCGTGTCGATGACGGTCAGTCGCCGGTACCGGCCCGACGCGCAGGTGCGCGAGACGCCGGCGATCTTCGGCGAGGCGCCAGCGGCGGCACGAGGGAAGCGGGTGCTGCTGGTCGATGAGACCTGCGATACCGGTGATACCATCCGTCTGGCCAAGGCCGCGATCATCAACCTTGGCGCCGAGTCGGTGAAGATTGCCGTCGGGTTCCGGACCGGACCGTTCGTGCCCGACTTCGCTGCGATGACGACCGAGGCGGCGATCATCCTTCCCTGGGACCGCGAGCTGCTCGTGAACGGTCAACTGGTGCTCAATCCGGCCTACGCACCGTTTCTGGCACCGTAGTCGCTGCGCGTGCGGCGGCGGGCGGCGCTCAGGTGCCCGCGTTGGCCCGCCGGATGAGTTCCGCTTCGTCAATCACTTCAACGCCAAGGCCCGTGGCCTTGTCGAGCTTCGAGCCCGCCTCGTCGCCGGCCACGAGGAATGAGGTGTTCTTCGACACACTGCTCGTCACGCGACCGCCGGCGCGTTCCACCAGCGTGGTGGCCTCGGTGCGCGAGAGGGTCGGCAGCGTGCCGGTGAGCACGACGGTGAGCCCCGTCAGCGGGCCGTCGCCAACGCTCACATCGGGCTCGGTGGTCTGCACACGCGCGGTGATCAGCTTTCGCACCAGCAGCTGCGCCGCGGCGTCGTCGAGGAACTCGCGCACCGACTGCGCAATCACATCACCGATGCCGCGCACGGCCTTGATCTCGTCCAGCGATGCCGCCTGCAGCGTCTCGATCGAGCCGAAGCGTCGTGCCAGCAACTGCGCGGCGATTGCACCCACGTGGCGAATCCCAAGGGCATTCAGCAACCGCGCCAGTGGCTGCGCGCGTGACGCATCGATTGCGGCCACCAGTTTCTCGGCACTCTTCTCCGCCATCCGGTCCAGCGGCAACAGCTGCTCGACGGTCAGGGCGTAGATGTCCGCCGCATCGTGGACGAGATCCGCCTCCACCAGTTGCTCGATGCGAGCATAGCTGAGTCCGCGAATATCCATCGCATCGACGCTGGTGAAATGCACCAGTGCCTCGAGGAGTCGACCAGGACAGGCGAGATTCGGACAGTAGAGCGCCACTTCATCGTCGTCGCGGCGCACAGGCGTGCTGCATGATGGACACACGACCGGCGCAACAAACGGCTCCGGAGGGTGCGTCGCGCTGCGCTTGTCCGGCACAGGACCGATCACCTGCGGGATGACGTCACCAGCGCGCTGCACCAGCACACGGTCACCGACGCGCAGATCCTTCGCTGCAATCAGGTCGAAGTTGTGCAGCGTGGCCATCCGCACGGTGGTGCCGCCAATCTCGACTGCCTCCAGCTCCGCGTAGGGATTGAGTGATCCGGTACGCCCGACGTTGACGCCGATACGCAGCAGGGTCGTCTCGGCGATGTCCGGTGCGAACTTCCGCGCGATCGCCCACCGAGGAACGCGGCCGCTGACCTCGCCCAGTTCCTCCTGCAACGCCAGTGAGTTCACTTTGATCACCGCGCCGTCAATCGCGAAATCGATCTCGGCGCGAAACTCGTGTTCCACCCGCGTGGCCCAGGCATTGATCTCGTGCAGTGACGCACATCGCACGCGCTGCGGTGCCACCGGAATGCCCCAACTGCTGAGCG
Source organism: Gemmatimonadaceae bacterium (assembly GCA_031423355.1). Lineage (GTDB taxonomy): Bacteria > Gemmatimonadota > Gemmatimonadetes > Gemmatimonadales > Gemmatimonadaceae > JACMLX01. Next base: position 20,920 of record JANPFJ010000135.1, read on the forward strand.
CGTCCAGCAGCGCGTGCTGCGTTGCGAAGGGCAGGGCTGCGGCGCCGTCGGGATGCACGGCCGAGTAGCCGAAGAATCGCAACGGCCGCTGGGCCGTGATCGCGGGATCGAGCTGGCGCAGCGCACCTGCCGCGGCGTTCCTCGGGTTGGCGAACACCGGCTCCCCAGCCTTGATGCGCTCGTCGTTCATCGTCGCGAAGCGACTGAACGGGAAGTACGCCTCGCCGCGGATTTCAATCAGTGCTGGCGGGGTTGCCGTATTCAGCCGAAGTGGCACGTCGTGCATGGTGCGCAGGTTTGGCGTCACGTCTTCGCCTATCGTTCCGCTGCCGCGTGTCGCGCCGGTCATCAGCAGGCCGTCACGATATGTGAGCGACACGGCGGCGCCATCGATCTTCAGCTCGCAGCTGTAGCCATCGGCGTCCACGGCGTCGCCAGCCAAGCGTCGCACGCGCTCGTCCCACTCCGCCAGCTCCGCCGCATCGAAGGCGTTGTCGAGCGAGAGCATCGGCACCAGATGGGTGTGCTTCGGCAACGCAGATTGTGGCTCGCTCCCCACGCGCATCGTCGGCGAATCGGGAGTCCGCAGCGCAGGGTGCGCTTGCTCGAGCTGCTGCAGCTCCCGGAACAGCGCGTCGTAGCTCGCATCGCTCAGCGCTGGCTGATCGAGCACGTAGTAGTCGTGGCTGGCGCGCGTGAGCTGCTCGCGCAGCGCTGCGGCGCGGTGTGCTGGTGCAGGGGCACCGGACGGGGAAGGAGTTGCCATGGCGGGGCTTTCAGCTGAGGTCGACGCCGAATCTACACCCTGTCTCGGCGACGCTGCGGTTCCTGATGTCCGCTCTGGTCCCCGGCACGAATACTGCCCGGCGGTGTATGCAGCATCTCAGCACTCCACACCGTATCCGGAGCGTGACCATGATCTACGAAGACGAAGAGGCGCTGGAGGACACGGGCCTCGACACGCCCACCACGATGCGTGAGTCCCGCGGCGGCTCAGTGGCGATTGCCATGCTCGCGGGCGCTGCCATCGGCGCGGCGCTCGCTCTCGTCCTGGCACCGCGCACGGGCCGCGAGACGCGCCGGGTCCTTCGCAACCGCGCCGCCGACCTGCGTGAGACGGCCGGCGCCGTGATCGATGACACCACCGAGGACCTGAGTCGGGAAGTGCGCCGACGTGGCCGCCAGATTCGCCGGAAGCTAGGCCGGATGGCCTGAAATCGGCACGTGTGCTCGGTGCGCACCCCAGCGGCATCCCCCAGGGGGCCGCTGGGGTGCTGCGTTTGTGTTGCCTACCGCAACTTCGCGATCAGGCGTTCACACGACTGCTTGTACCGCGCATCGTTGAACTCGACCGATGGCATGCGCGCGACGGTCTCGCACGACGCCCGCGCCTTCGGCTTGTCGCCCGTATCAGCGTAGATTTCGGCCAGATCGAGTTTGTGCGTGATCCGATCGGGATCGGCCGCAACTGCCGCTTCAAGGTACCGGATCGCCTCGGGCCAGCTGGCCTGATCGAAGACCTTGCCGCCAAGGAAGTTCCGCGCGGCAAACCGGGCGAAGCTGTTCAGCCGCATGACCTCGGCATTCCAGACGCCGAGAACGTGCAGCGCGCCGGCGTGCCGCGGATCGACCTTGACCGCCGATAGCGCCTCGGCGCGAATTTCGGCGGCGTATCGCACGCGATCGCGGCTGCCGAGCGTGAGCGCGGTCCGCCCGAGTGCAACGGCCAGCATGAAGTGCCCGTCAGCGCCGGCGGTATTGGAGGCAACTGCGCGGCGCGCGTAGCCTTCCGCCCGGCGATACAACTCGCTTCTCTTGGGGACGTCGGGAGCAGCTTCGCCGAGGTCCGATGCCTCCCGGGCGGCCCGCCAGAGCAACTCGTAGTTCGAGGGTGCGCCAGCGAGCGCTGCTTCATACCGATTGAGTGCGCTCGACGCGTTGAACGCCGCACGGTCGCGATCTGCGAGATCGATTACGGCCGGCACGTCCTGACCGCGGGCCGCCATCGCGCTGAGAGCGATCGCAAGGCCGAAGGCGAGCAGACGACCACGAGGAGCTGATGGCATATCTCTGGAATGCGGGACGAAAACCCCTGATCCTGCCGGGAACGGATACGGTCTCTACACCGTGGATCGGGTCGCGGTTCACCGCATGATTCTGCGAAACCTGATCGAACGCAAGCGGGACGGCGGCCGACTGGCGCCGGAGGAATGGCGGGACATCGCGACGGCGGCAGCTCGTGGCACGGTGCCCGACTACCAGCTGGCCGCGCTGCTGATGGCCATTTTCTGGCGAGGGCTCGATGCTGCCGAAACCAGCGCGCTGACCACGGCGATGCTGGCCACCGGCAGCACGTTGCGCCGCCCCGCCGACGCCGGCCCGTGGATCGACAAGCACTCCACCGGCGGTGTCGGCGACAAGACGTCGCTGATTCTCGCCCCGCTGCTGGCGGCGGTTGGTGTCACGGTGCCGATGATGTCAGGCCGCGGGCTCGGGCATACTGGTGGTACGCTCGACAAGCTGGAGAGCATCCCCGGCTTTCGCACCGACCTGACGCTGGCGAAGGCCGAGGCGCAGTTGGCGGCCATCGGGTGTGCCCTGATCGGCCAGACATCGGAGATCGCGCCCGCAGATCGGCGGCTGTATGCGCTACGCGATGCAACGGCGACGGTCGAGTGCATTCAACTGATCGCCGCCAGCATCATGAGCAAGAAGCTCGCGGAGGGGCTGTCAGGGCTGGTCCTCGATGTGAAGACGGGGAGCGGCGCCTTTCTCCCGGAACTCGAGCGCGGACTGGAGCTGGCGCGGACGATGATTGCGCTGGGCGCCGCCGCCGGCGTACCGGTGGTCACACTGATCACGGCCATGGATCGTCCGCTTGGTGACGCGTGCGGCAATGCGCTCGAGGTGATTGAATCCCTCGAGACACTCCGCGGCGGTGGCCCACCAGACCTGTGGACGGTCACCGAAGCGCTGGCGATCGAGATGCTCCAACTGGCCCGACCGACCGTGACGACGGACGCCGCGCGGACCATGCTGCGAGCGACGATCGACAGTGGCGCCGCGTTCGACAAGTTCCGGCAGATCGTTGCCGCGCAGGGGGGCGACGTGGCCGCGATCGATGATCCGGCTCACACCTGGGCCCGAGCGCCGGAGGTTGGTGAGGTCGTCGCTGATCGCAGCGGTGTGGTGGTGGCGATTCCGCCACGCCCGATCGGCCACGCGATCATCGCGCTCGGCGGCGGCAGGACGATGACCGAGGACCCCGTCGACCCGAGGGTCGGCATCGTGTTCAGCGTGCGCGTCGGGGACGCCGTCCGCCCCGGTCAGCCGCTGGCGACGATCCACGCCGCCACGCCCTCCGCACTGGCCGACGCGATGGCGCGGGTCCGGGCGATCGTCCGCCTGGATGATGGTGGTGCCCACTCCATGCCACTGCCTTGGGTGAGCCACCGGGTCACCGCGGCGGGGACCGAAGTCCTCGGCTGAGGGACTTCAGCCGTCGGGGCTCTGGTGTCCACTGGTCAGGTCGGTGATCTTTGAGACACTGCATTGCGGCCGTCCGTGCCGTTCCGGTGGACCGAACGCTCATCTCGCCAATCCCATGCTCAAGCTTCAGGCCTTCGCATTTCTCGGGCTCGCACTCCTCGCCGCCGCGTTCTACTTCGGCTGGTACTTTGCCGTGATGACGCCGGTGACCCCCGCGACGGCCGGACTCGATGTCGGCTCGTCCAACGTGGCCCGTCTCGCGGTCGGGGTGATCTTCGCGGCGATCATCGCAATCGGCATCACGTTCTTCCGTCAGCTCTGGAACGGCGCCAAGAACGCGCGCTCGTAAGTGCGCGCCTACGCGCACTGGCTCCTTGCGGCTGGTGCGTGTGTTGCTGCAACCTCGCTGATCGCGCAACCGTCGCTTGACGGCGAGCGAGCGGTGCGGCACGTCGATTCACTCTGGTACGCAGCGCGTGCGCGCGGCACGCGCGCGAGCGACGGCGCTCCGGGCCCACGGTACTGGGCGCAGCATGCGAGCTACGTGCTGCATGCGACTCTCGATCCGGCCACGCAGACACTGCGTGGTGAGGGGCTGCTCCGCTACCACAACCGATCGCCCGATACGCTGCGTGTCCTCGCGGTGAGTCTGGCGCAAAACCTGTTTCGAGCGGGTGCGCCACACAACGAAGCGGTTCCGGTCACGGGTGGTCTGGTGCTCGACGCGTTCTGTGTCGCCCGCCAGCGAGGTGCCTCGGCCGCGAACCTCTGCGGCGCTGCGCCAGCGGTCACGGCAGCGCTGCGCGTCGACAACACCATTGCCTGGTTGACGCTGCCGGCGGTTCTCCTGCCCGGTGATTCCGTCGATCTGCGTGCGGCGTGGCGGTTTGTGATTCCGCCTGCCAGTGCCCCACGGATGGGCACTGATGGCAGCGTCACGCTCATTGCCTACTGGTACCCCCAGTTTTGTGTGTACGATGATGTGACAGGCTGGCAGGCGGATCCCTATCTCGCCACCGGCGAGTTTTACATGGATCAGGCGGACTACGACGTGCGCATCACGGTGCCCGGTGGGTATCTCGTCGGCGCCACGGGGACGCTCGTGAATGCCGCTGCTGTGCTGTCGCCAGAGGCGCAGGAACGATTGCAGCACGCTGCACTGAGCTTCGCCGCTGTTCCAATCGTGAATGACAGCCTTCGTCGTGCCAACAAGGCGACCGCGACCGGCGGTGTGCTGACCTGGCGGTTCGTGGCGCGCGACGTGCGCGATTTTGCGTTCTATGCCTCGCGTGACGTGGTGTGGGACGCGATGGCCGCGATCGTCCGGCGTCCGGGCACCACGGCGGTGGACACGGTGCTGGTCCATGCGCTCTATCGACCCCGCATGAAGGACTGGCGCCGCGCCACGAACTATGGTCGTCAGAGCATCGAACATTTCTCCCGGGTGCTCTGGCCGTATCCGTGGCCGCAGATGACCCTGGTCGAAGGGATCGTCGATGGCGGTATGGAGTACCCGATGCTCACCGCCGTCTCAACCAGCGGTGGTGCGCAGGAGTTGCTGGGCACCATCGCACACGAAGTCGGCCACATGTGGTACCCCATGCAGGTGAGCAGCGACGAGCGCCGATTCGCCTGGATGGATGAAGGGCTCGCCAGCTGGCTGGAGCGCGACCTCCTGCACGCAGTCACCGGTCATGACGACGACGGCATCCCCGACCTGTACAGGACGGTCGCCGGCAGGAAGACCGAAGAATCGATGCTCACGCATGCAGATCACTTCCGCGGGATGCTGACGTACACGGCGGCCAGCTACGATAAGCTGGTCGTCGTGCTGCGCGCGTTCCGTGCCGAATACGGCGATTCGGCGCTCGCGCACGGGTTGCGTTCGTACGGCCAGGCGTGGACCGGCCGCCATCCGTATCCGCCGGACTTTGTGCGACTGGTCTTCGCCGCGGCTGGTGAGGAGCGCGACGCCTTCGTGCAGGACTGGGTTCGCGGCGTCGGGACGTTCGATGCAGGCATCGATGAGGTCGTGCGCGAGCGAGATACATTGACGGTGACCGTGCATTCCAGCGGTGGCGCACATCTGTCGGTGCCGGTGGTGGTCAGTCGTGACGATGGTCGGCTGGAGCACCTGCTGATTCCGATGGCCGCGTTTCGACGGGCTCCGGTGCAGGTGCTCCGCATCGCCGGTGCACGGTCCGTGGCGTCCATCGTGCTCGACCCACAACACACACGGCCGGACATCAATACGTCCAATCAACGATGGGCCCCGTAAGTCCGACTCCTCTCACTCTCCGGATGTGTACGTGTCGCTGTCCTTGCGCGAAGTGATCCTGTGCGGCCTCGGTCTCAGCTTCACCACACTGCTGCCGGCGCAGCGGTCGCCGATGAGCAGCCGGAGTGGATGGCGCCTGGTCTGGAGCGATGAGTTCGCGAGTACCACGATCGACACCACGAGGTGGGGGTTTGATCTTGGCAACGGTTTCAGCGCCGACAGCGGGAAGACCTTTGTGGCTGGCTGGGGCAACAACGAACTACAGTGCTACACGAGCGACACGGCGAACGTCTTCGTCGCAGGCGGCCAGCTGCACATCCGCGCGCTGCGGTCGACGCGTGACGGCTGCCTGTACACCTCGGCCCGGCTCAAGACGCGCCGCCCGGACGGCAGCGCGCTGTTTGCGCAGCGCTACGGCCGCTTCGAGTTTCGCGCGAAGTTGCCCGTCGGCCGCGGTCTCTGGCCCGCGCTCTGGATGCTGCCGCAGGACGACGCCTACGGCACCTGGGCGGCGTCCGGCGAGATCGATGTGATGGAGGCGCGTGGGCAGACGCCGACGACGGTGCTGGGCACGTTGCACTACGGGTCGCGATGGCCGAACAACACGTTCACCGGTGCGGACTACATCCTGCCGGCGCGGGGCACGATCGCTGACTTCCATACCTATGCGGTGGAGTGGGAGCCCGGACGAATCCGCTGGTTCGTGGATGACGCGCTGACTCAGACGCAGCAGTTCTGGTGGAGCAGCAGTCTGCAAGCCGGCCGGCAGGGAAGCAAGCCAACCGGTGCGGCTGATCTCAATCCATGGCCAGCGCCGTTCGATCAGCGATTCTTCCTGATCATGAATCTCGCCGTTGGCGGCAACTTCCTCGGCAACCCTGACGCCTCGACACCATTCCCTGGAACGATGCTGGTGGATTTTGTCCGTGTGTACGAGCGTCAGGGCACCCGCCGCCAGCTCGTGCCACGCGGTCCAGGCAAACTGCCATACGCCGTGCCCTGACGGCCACCGGTGCTGGACTATGGCACCGGCGGAATCGAGGCTTCGGCCATCGGGACGTTGAACGGATCACACCAGATGATCACCCAGACGTATCGAACTCCCGGCGGCGCGGCAAAGGTGAACGATTGCGCGCCGCTCTTTCCCCGCAGGCTCGCAATCCGCAGTGGCTGACCGGTGTTGGGATTGTTCGTCGTGTTGATGTAGAGCGACGGCCCCGGTGTCTGCGCCACGGAGAAGTCACTCGAGAGATCGAGTTGGCCAACCCCGTTCGCGATCCGAAGTGTCGCAGTCCCCGTCACGTCGTACCGTGTCTTGACGAAGCGGCCCGAGACACCGGCGCCGCCAGGGGCGGGGAGGCTGGGCTGACCGGGTACGACGGGGACCGCGTCTGGCGCCGTCGGAGGTGTGGCTCCGCTGCACGCGGCGAACAGCAGCGCGGTGGCGGCGATGACACTATGGCTGCGAGGCATGCGGTACACTCCATTGAAGGTCCATCAGGTCGCCGATGGCGGCGCGTCGAGCGTGATCCGTATCCTGGATAACCCCAACGGCCACGCTGCGCGGTGCATTCGCCGGCCGGAGCCGAAGGCGCGGTCGGAGATGTGACATGGGGGTCCCGCGACGTAGTCGCGGGACCCCCATGCCGTTCCAGCCAGGACCGGAACCGACTACACGTCGAGCACTGTCACGAATCGTGCATTGGCTTCGATGAACTCGCGACGCGGCTCGACCGCGTCACCCATCAGGGTCTGGAAGATCTGGTCGGCCATCACTGCGTCATCCATGCCGACCCGCAGGATGGTGCGACGCTCCGGATCCATCGTGGTATGCCACAGCTGCTCGGGATTCATTTCGCCCAGTCCCTTGTAGCGCTGGACATACACATTCTTCCGGGCGTCGCCGCCGCTGAGACGCTCGGAGTATTGCTCACGCTCCACCTCGTCGTAGGCATAGAACTCTTCCTTGCCACGCGAGACGCGATAGAGCGGTGGCTGGGCGATGTAGATGTAGCCGGCATCGATCAGCTCCGGCATCTGGCGGAAGAAGAACGTCAGCAGCAGCGTGCGGATATGCGCGCCATCGACGTCGGCGTCCGTCATGATGATGATCTTGTGGTACCGCGTCTTCTCGAGGTCGAACTCGTCCTTGATGCCGCAGCCGAGGGCGGTGATGATGGTGCGGATTTCCTCGTTGGACAAGACCTTGTCGATACGGGCTTTCTCGACGTTGATGATCTTGCCGCGCAACGGCAGAATCGCCTGGTTCTTGCGCTCGCGTCCCTGCTTGGCGGAACCACCGGCCGAGTCACCCTCGACCAGGTACAACTCGCAGAGTGACGGCTCGGAGAGCGAACAGTCGGCCAGCTTGCCCGGCAGGTTCCCGATGTCCAGCGCGTTCTTCTTGCGGGTCAGGTCGCGTGCCTTGCGCGCGGCTTCACGGGCCCGGGCGGCGCTGACGGCCTTCTCGATGATGATGTTGCCGATCTTCGGGTGCTCGTCGAGGAACGTCGCCAGATGCTCCTGCACGATGCTGCGCACGATGCCTTCCACACTCGGGTTGCCAAGCTTGGTCTTGGTCTGCCCTTCGAACTGCGGCTCACGGATCTTCACCGACAGGACGCAGGCCAGCCCTTCACGCACGTCGTCGCCTGTCAGCTTGATGCCGTCCTTGTCCTTCTTTGACAGGCTGGAGCGTTCGATGTACTTGTTGACGACCGAGGTCAGCGCGCTCTTGAAGCCGGTAAGGTGCGTGCCGCCTTCATGAGTGTTGATGTTGTTGACGAACGAGAAGGTGGTGTCGGCGTAGCCATCGTTGTACTGCATCGCCAGCTCGATGCCCACGTCGTCGCGCTCGGTGTCGATGTAGACGACCTCGGAGTGCAGCGCCTTGCGCTGGTTGTTGAGGAACTCGACCATCTCGCGCAGGCCGTTGATGGCCAGGAAGGTGTCGGTCTTCTGTTCGTCCTCGCGCTCGTCGGTGAGCGTGATCGTCACGCCCTTGTTGAGATACGACAGCTCGCGCATGCGGCTCGAGAGAATCGAGTAGTCGTAGCGCGTTTCGGTGAAGATTTCATGGTCCGGCTTGAACCAGACCGTGGTGCCCGTCTCCTTCTTCGGAATGTCGCGTGTCTGCCGGAGCTTGGTGATGGTCTTGCCGCGCGCAAAGTCGATGTAGTGTTCCTTGCCGTCGCGCTTGATCCAGACCTTCAGCGTCTCGGAGAGCGCGTTGACGCAGCTCACCCCGACGCCGTGCAGCCCGCCCGACACCTTGTAGCTGTTCTTGTCGAACTTGCCGCCGGCGTGGAGCACGGTCAGCGCCAGTTCCACGGCGGGGATACCGGCCTTGGTGTTGTTCTCCACCGGAATGCCACGGCCGTTGTCCACGACCGTGATCGAATCGTCCCGATGAATCGTGACGTTGACCAGGTTGGCGTAGCCGGCGAGCGCTTCGTCGATGGAGTTGTCCACCACTTCGTACACGAGGTGGTGCAAACCGCGCGAGCCAGTGGAACCGATGTACATGCCGGGGCGCATCCGGACGGCTTCGAGCCCTTCGAGCGCCTGAATGTCATCGCCACCGTACTCGCCACGATTGCCGTTCACGTCTGCCATGCTGCTCCCTTAGCTGCGGGTCTGACGGCCGACCGTAGAAATTCCGAATGGAATGGTGGTCGGATGCTCGACAAATCTATCGGAATTCGCGCCGCAAGGCAACTTTCGCTGATTCGTGTAAAGCGTTGTGGTATATGGTTTTAGGCAGATCGCTGTGTCGATCGGTTGCGCGCGTGTTTTGGTTGATACTGCTCTGATGCTGGCACGATGGTTCGACCGCCTGCGGCGGCCAGATGGCCCGCCCTGCCCGTTGCCAGTGCGCGCCATCCCGCTGGCGGCGGTCGTCCCGCGCGCCCTCAAACAACCGGTTCGATCGCCGGTGCATGCCGTTTCGTGACGTCGAGCGGGCATACGCCGTCCAGTGTGAGATTCGAAACATCCGTCTGGAGCGTGCGGTTGTGGCGTCGTCGTTTGTCGATCTGATGTGGACCTCGTCGTTTTCTTCACCACAGCAAGTCAGCGTACCATGGAACGTTCATTCCCGAGGGGCCGGCGACGATTCGGATTGTCCCGCGCGCCTCGACGCGCGGGCTTCACCATCATCGAGCTGCTGATGGTGATGGTCGTCATCGGTCTGCTGGCGCAGATCGGCTCGCAGAAGTACTTCGCCTACCTGGTGCGCGTCAGGGTCGCGGCGGCGATCGGCGACATCAAGGCCATCCAGACCGACATCGACAGCTTCGAGCAGGAGAACAACCGGCTGCCGAACAACCTTGGCGAGATCGGGCGTGCCACGACGCTGGATCCGTGGGGCAACCCGTATCAATACCTGCGCTTCCCAGGCGGTTTGCCACCGGGTGGCGCGCGGCAGGATCGCTTCTCGATCCCCGTCAATTCGACCTATGATCTCTACAGCAACGGCGTTGATGCCTCGTCATCCGCGCCGCTCACGGCCCCGCAGAGCCGCGACGACGTGGTTCGCGCCAACGACGGAGGCTTCATTGGTGCAGGCACGAACTTCTGACCGCCGCCGGCGCTCGCCGGCTGACGATCGCACCCGCCTGCGAAAGGTCTGCCGATGATGAACAAGCGCATGCTCTGGCTCATGCTCGCGACCGTGCCGATGGCCGGATACGCCACCAAGGACATCTGGGGCGGTCACCCGGCGTCAGCGGCGTTGCCGACGTGGATCAGCGGCGAGTTCGCGGCGTCAGCGGAACGATATGCCGACCGCACGGTGACGGTGGACTCGACGATGATCCGCTTCTCGCGCGGCGCGGCCGGGGCAGACCAGCTGCCGATCGAATGGATCGAAGAGGTGAAGGATGCGCGGAGGAACATTCGCATCCTCGACCTGCATGTGCGCGATGGCGATCACCCGAGCACGATGCGTCTCGTCGCGTCGTCCGAGGACAGCAGCTTCCGATTGCAGACGATGCCGGATGTAGCGTGGCGTCGCCAGTCGGATCGCGCTGCCCGTGCGCAACGTGTGGTGGCGCGGCAACGTGGCGTCGATACAGGGTCTGCGCCTGTGCTCGCCCCGGTCGGATCGTCGGTTGCCAATCACGAGCCAGATGGGCCAGCGGCGCCGGCGGGATCGGACACCGTCATTGGTGCACTGCGTTTTACTGATCGTGACGCCGTCTCGCGTGATGAACTGACGCAGGTGGTGGCCGCCTGTCGCCGATTCGGGTGCCGGATCGGCATCCGCGGATTGCAGCCGAGTCGCTTCCCGGAGTTCTCCGCCGAGCTGCGCAAGCTGGGCGCCGACAGCCTGAGTCTCACGCCGGAGCCGTCAGCGAACACCACGTTCGCGATGCTGG
>JANPFJ010000136.1:0-15127 GCA_031423355.1 Gemmatimonadaceae bacterium
TGTTCGTAATTCTTCTCGAAGGCGTGTTGTTCGTCGCGGCAATCGCGGCGTGCACCGCCTTTTTCGTTTGGGGAGTCAAGGCGTTCACGCCGCTCGGCACCCGCTTCCGACAGACGGAGAACCGCCGCCTGATCGACGAGCGCGCCGCACTCACCTGCCCCATTCATGGGTGGCAGGCGCCTGACTCCCTTGTACGGCTCCCCAGCGGAGAGCCGCTCTGTTCAAAGTGCTACCAGGAGACTCTATATGGGCAGCTCGATTGGTGATCGCATCTCGCAGATGGGCGCTGCGGCGGCCGGAGGCGGTGGCGGCGCCCGGAAGGCCGTCCTTGCCATCGGCATCGTCATCGGCGCACTCTGGCTCGCGTCGTCGATGGTCACCTACATCGAACCCGGTCACGTCGGCATCATCATCCGGCGCACCAGTGGCGGCGTGGACCCGGTGCCGCTTGGCCCCGGTCTGCACATGCGCAACCCGCTGACGACCGGCATCAAGGAGTACCCGACGTTCATGCAGACGCTCGTCCTCACGCAGGGTGTGACCGAAGGCTCCGCGAACAACGACGAGATCAATGTGAACTCCATCGAGGGACAACCGATCTCGCTCGACGTCTCGATGAGCTTCGAGTTGCTGCAGTCGAAGGTGCCGTTCCTGTACTCCACGTTCCGCACCGACATCGACGCGATTCAGAAGGGGTACCTCCGCCAGACCATCCGGCAGGCGCTGCAGGAAGTGGCAGGCCAGGAGGAAATCGCCAACATCCTCGGGCCGAAGAAGGCCGAGACGGTGGCGAAAACGCAGGTGAAGCTGGCGAAGGCGCTGGACCAGTACGGCATCGAGGTGAAGCAGTTCTCGATCAACGAGATTCGCGCGCCGCAGGCGGTGATGGCGGCGATCAACGCCAAGAACGTCATGCAGCAGCAGGCGCTGACCGCGCAGAACGAGTTGCAGAAGAACACCTATCAGGCGCAGGGTGACAGCATCAAGGCCGTCGGTCGGGCGAAGGCCATTCTCGCCGAAGCGCAGGCGCAGGCGCAGGCCAACGAGTTGCTCGCCAAGAGCATCTCGGGCAGTCTGGTGCAGTACGAGATGGCGAAGAAGTGGAACGGTGTCATGCCGCAGGTGAGCGGCTCGGCCATTCCGATGATTCAGATGCCGGGTACCGGCAAGCCGTAAAGCCGGGCTCGTCACGTACGATCAAAAGGCGCAAGGGGTCGTCCGACTGGATACGCTGATGTATCCAATTCGGGCGACCCCTTTCTCCTTCTGATTACAATCGTCTAAGCTTCATGCGATCCGCCGGAAACACATTGCGGTGCACGATCAATTCCACGACACACGCGAGACGAGACCCATGAGCATTTTCACCCGCTTGAAGGAAAAGCTCTTTGGTGCCGCGGCACCGGAAGCCGCCGTCGCACCCGTTGCCGCCGCACCGGTCGCACCCGTCGCGTCGGCAGCCGACGCCCCCGCTCCAGTGATCCCGCTCCTCGATGTCGAAGCTGTACTGACGTTCATGGCGTCGCAGCAGAAGGGGCCAAGCAACTGGAAGGTCTCGATCGTCGACCTCATGAAGTTGCTCGGCATGGAGAGCAGTCTGTCCGAGCGTCGCGAGCTGGCCGACGAACTCGGATTCACCGGCGACAAGCAGGACACGGCCACGATGAACATGTGGCTGCACAAGGAAGTGATGCGGCAGTTCGCCGCCAATGGCGGGAAGGTTCCGGCGTCGATGACTGACTGACACGTCGTGACTCGGTTCTCGCCAGCGTATCATCCGCTCGAAGCTGACCACCGCTTCGAGCGGTTTTTCTTTCTCCCCGATGCCATCGAATGCCACCGCAGACCGCCTTGATCGTCACCGTCGCGGCCAGCCTCGGCGTCGCCTTCCTGTTTGGAATGGCGGCGGCCCGACTCAGGCTGCCGCCGATCGTCGGGTACCTGATCGCGGGCATTGCGGTTGGCCCCTTCGCGTCCATGTATGCGGTTGACGGCGGGGTGGTGGCCCAGGCAGCTGAACTGGGCGTGATCCTGCTGATGTTCGGCGTCGGATTGCACTTCTCGCTCGCAGATCTGATGGCCGTACGCCGTGTGGCGATTCCCGGCGCACTGCTGCAGATCATCGTGACTGGCAGCATCGGCACGACCGTCGGCCGCTGGTTGGGGCTGCACTGGGGCGGTGCCGTGGTGCTCGGCATTTCGCTTGCCGTGGCGAGCACCGTCGTGCTCCTGAAGGGGCTGGAGGCGCAGGACCGACTCGACTCGCCGGATGGCCGGCTGGCGGTCGGGTGGCTGGTGGTGGAGGATCTGACGATGGTGCTGGTGCTCGTGCTGCTGCCGGCGATCGCGCCACTGCTCGGCGGCACCAGTGACGGTGCTACCGTGGTATCCGGCGGGTTGGCGCTGGCCCTTGGCATTGCACTCGCCAAGGTGGTGGCATTTGCCGTCCTGATGCTGGTGGCGGGGCGCCGCGCCGTCCCATGGCTGCTCGAACATGTCGCGCGGCTTGGCTCGCGCGAACTCTTCACGCTCGCGGTACTCGTCACCGCCCTCGGCATCGCAGTGCTGGCGGCCGAGGTGTTCGGCGTGTCGTTCGCGCTCGGCGCATTCTTCGCCGGCGCGGTCGTCAGCGAATCCGAGCTCAGTCAGCGGGCCGCCACCGAGGCGCTCCCGCTGCAGGACGCCTTCGCCGTGTTGTTCTTCCTGTCCATTGGCATCCTGTTCAACCCGCTGGTCGTGTTGCAGTCGCCGTTCCAGGTGCTGGCACTGGTGAGCCTGATCGTGATCGGAAAATTCCTGGTGTCGTTCGCGCTGATGCGCCTCCTGAAGCAGCCGATACGCGCAGCGCTGACGCTCGGCGCGAGCCTGGCGCAGATCGGGGAGTTCTCGTTCATCGTCGCCGGACTCGGTGTGACTCTTGGACTCGTGACGCGTGATCTGCAGGCGCTGATCGTGGCGGCGGCGATGATCGCCATCACCATCAATCAGCCACTGCTGGCCGGCGTGAAGCTCTTTCAGCGCAGGTCCGACGAACGGGCGGCGCAAGTGCCGCAGACCGTGACTTCCGAGTATCGAACCGGTGAGTCTGCGTCCGGCAGCGTGCCCGCCAGCGCCCGCGCGACACGTGCGGCGATCGATGACGTGGAAGACCCCTTCGACTTCTCACGATTCCGCGATCATGTCATCGTCGTCGGCCATGGTCGCATGGGTTCCACCGTGACGGAGGCGCTGCAGCGCGACCTGGCCCGCTATGTAATCGTCGAGGAGCAGGAGCGCGCCGTCGCAGGACTGCGCACGCGCGGTGAACGCGCCGTCTACGGTGACGCGACGCGCGCCGAGGTGCTGCAACGCGCCGGCATCGAACACGCCCGATTGATCGTGGTCACGGTCCCCGAACCGATTCGGGCGCGCCGTGTGGTGGAACTCGCCCGCGAGGCGCATCCCCAGATTGCCGTCGCCGTCCGCACGCACAGCGCCGCCGAACAGACCTTCTTCGAGAAAGTGCTGCACACCTCAGCCGCACCGGGGCGCGCCATCTACGCCGAGCGCGAAGCGGCGCTCAGTCTCGCACACTTCACGCTGCAGACGCTCGGCCGGACTGATGACGAGGCGGATACGGTGATCGAGTCGATGCGCCAGACGACACTCCAACCCACCGAAACATTCGCCACGTTGCACACGCGCGAGTTTCGCGTGATGATGGGGATCGACCCGAATCACCCGTCCCCGCCTCCGCGGAAGTGATCGGCGACCGTACGGTCAGCGGTCACCTGTGGCTCTCGTCACCTGGACGGGCACCCCGCTGAACCCGGCATTCCCCGTCAGCACATCGATGCGCTGATCGTCGGTCAGGTCGTTGATGCTCACACCGGCGTGGGTATTGGCGATCGCGAGGCGCGTACCACGTTTCCCGTGTCCCCATCCGTGCGGCAGGCTGACGACGCCTGGCATCACGCTGTTCGTGATCTCCACTGGCACGATCACCGAACCGACGCGCGACTCGACACGTACGGAGTCACCCTCGACCAGCGTTCTCGAATCGGCGTCGTGCGGGTGCATCTGCAGGGTGCATCGATTCTTTCCACGCACCAGGCGTTCGCTGTTGTGCATCCATGAGTTGTTCGAACGCAGCGCTCGGCGGCCGATCAGCGAGAGCTTCTCTGGCGCGCCCAGGGTGCCGTCCAGCGTGGACTCGAGTCGCACCAGATCGTTGAGCAGGAGCGCTGGAGCCAGATGGAGTCGCCGATCCGCCGTGCGAAGCCGCGCGGGCAGTGCGGACTGCAGCGGCCCGAGATCGACACCGTGCGGCTGTTTTTCCAGCGAGGAGATCCGCAGCCCGGAAGCGAAGGGCATGAAGCCGGCCCCGTACGGCCCCTGCCGCAACCCGATGTCGAGCATCCGTCGCGGCGTCAGCATCGACAGCGCCATTGCCTTGACGCGCGCGCGCGTTGTGCCCCGCATGCGCCAGGTGAGTTCATTGAGGATTTCCCAGTCGTGTCGTGCGTCGTCCGGTCGCGGAAAGACGGGGGCCGAGTACTTGGCCGTGTTGCGCACGGCAAGGGTGTGAAAGATGAGGTCGTAGTGATCGCGCTCGAGCGCGAATGTCGGTGGCAGAATGATGTGCGCGTGGCGCGTCGTTTCATTGAGGTAGAAATCGATCGCAACGTAGAAATCCAACCCGGCGATCGCCTGTGCCAGACGTGGACCGTTCGGTGTCGAAAGCACCGGGTTGCCGGCGTGCGTCAGGAGCGCACGGATCTGCCCCCGGCCGTGCGTCTCGATTTCTTCTGACAGGGCGGCGACCGGCAGTTCACCGGCAAACTCCGGCAACCCACGGACGCGGCTGTTCCAGCGGCCGAATCGCACGCCATCCGATGATCGCTGGTCTGCCTTCAGCGTGTCGATGGCCGGCCTGGTGAACATCGCACCGCCGGTCACATCGAGGCGTCCGGTGACGACGTTCAGCGCCGAGATCAGCCAGCACGCCAGGCCGCCGAACTCCTGCATCGAGACGCCGACGCGACCGTACGCGACCGCGCTTGGCGCGCTGGCAAAATCCCGTGCCAGCGTGCGGATGGTCTCGGCGTCGATGCCCGTCACACCAGCCACGCGTTCCGGTGGGAAGCGCAGTACCGCGTCGCGCAGTTCTTCGAAGCCCGTAAGGAATGCGGTGTACCGATCCGTGCGGGCCATCCCTTCCGAAACAATGACATGCAGCATGGCCAGCAGCAGAAACGCATCGGTGCCTGGGCGGATGAAATGATGTGCATCCACCAGCCCCGCCGTTTCGTTGCGTCGAGGATCGATCAGCACCGTGCGGCCACCACGGTCACGAATGGCACGGATCCGATCTGTCACGCCGGGCGCTGTCATGAGACTGCCATTCGACGCGGCGGGGTTGGCGCCGAACATGAGCAGGTGTTGCGTGTGATCGATGTCCGGAATCGGGATCAGGAGCGCGTGGCCGAACATCAGCATCGCCGCGATGTGGTGCGGCAGCTGATCGACTGATGTCGCCGAGTAACGGTTTCTGGTGCGAAGCGCACGCGAGAGATCGGGTGCGAACAGCATGGCCCCCGAGGAGTGCACCGTCGGATTTCCGAGGTACATGGCCACCGCATCGTTCCCATGAGCGGCCTGCACTGCCTTCAGCCGCGCGGCCACCTCGTTCAGCGCGTCGTCCCAGGACACTTCCGTCCAGGTCTCGCCGACGCGCCGCATCGGCCGACGGAGCCGGTCGGGGTCGTCATGGATGTCCTGCAGCGCGACGGCCTTCGGGCAGACATGCCCCTTGCTGAACGGGTCGTCCGGATCTCCTCGGATGTCCGTCACGCGCGGGCCGTCCGTGGTCACGACGATTCCGCACATGGCCTCGCAGAGCGTGCAGGTGCGGAAGTGGCGGGCGCCTGGCATGTCGAGTCTCTGAGGGGGAGGTCCAACGCGACACCCGTATGATAGCAGCTTCATGGGGACGGAGTTCCCGGTGTGATGGGGACGGAGTTCCCGGTGTGATGGGGACGGGGGCGACTCCGCAGCGGGGGCGACTCCGGCGCGTCGAGCCCCCGAAAACAGGACCCACAGCGAGTCGCCGCGTTCACCTCCGGCTGGTTCCGGCGCGCAGCCGCGTTCATGGTGGATTCATCCCCGCGGCCTATTCTCCTCAGATGCGCCTGCTCCTGGTTGAGGATGATCCCCAGATGTCACGCACCGCCGCCCAGTACCTGCGTCGGTCCGGCTATGCCGTGGACGCCGTCCTCGACGGAGCGTCGGCACTCCGCGCGCTGCGTCAGCATGCCTACGACGCCGTCGTCCTCGATGTGCGCCTGCCTGACATCAGCGGCTTCGAGATCTGCCGGCAACTCCGCCTGATGGGTTCCCAGACGCGGGTGCTGATGGCGACGGCGCGCGACGCGGTGGAGGATCGGATCGAGGGACTCGATATCGGGGCCGACGACTACCTCGTCAAGCCGTACGCCCTGGCCGAACTGACGGCTCGGATTCGCGCAGTGTTGCGACGGCCGCCGACTGCGGTCGGGACCGTACTGACGGTGCACGACCTCGACCTCGATACCCGCACGCGCACGGCGCGGCGCGGCACCCGGCAGATCGAGCTGACGACGAAGGAGTTCGCGGTGCTCGAGGTGCTGCTGCGCCACGCCGGCGAAGTCGTGACGCGTGAGACCATCTGCGCCGGCGCCTGGGACGAGAACTATGATCCCTTCAGCAACGTGATCGACGTGTACGTCAGTCGGTTGCGCCGGAAGATCGATCTGCCCGACGAACTGCCGCTCGTGACCGCCATCCGCGGCGCAGGCTATCGGATCGGTGCTGCGATCGCCGAGCCACGCGTTCGTCCGTGACGACGGTCGCTCCGCGAGGCGGGCTGTCGATCCGCGCACGACTGGCGCTCTGGTACGCGGCGTCGGTCCTCGCCGTCTTCCTCGTCTTTGCGCTCGCGTTGCGTGTCACCGTCCGTGCCGCACTGCGCAACGAATTCACGACCGGTGTTCGCAGCTCGTCCGATGCGATCCGTTCGTTCTTCCGATTGGAACACGCCGAGTATCGTGACGCGAACGCGACGATCACGCACATCGCCAACGAGGTGATGTTTCCGGACCGTGTGGTGGAGTTTCAACGCCCCGATGGACGCATCGCGTTCCGGATCGGGCCGGATCGGCCCGGCAATGCGTCGCGGGCCGCGGGCACTGCCGAGCGCATCGCATTGCGCGCACCGGTGCAACAGGTGGCGTCGCCACTCGACAGTGCGATCGCCCCGGGGTGGACGTTGCGTGTGTACGCGAGTGCGGCACCACTGGAGCGCACGCTGACGCTGATCGATCGCTGGCTGCTGATCGGCGTACCGCTGGGTCTCGTCTTTGCCGGCGCACTTGGATGGTGGCTCGCCGAGCGCACGCTGCGGCCCATCGGTGTGATGGCCGCGGCCGCAGCCCGGATGACCAGTGACCGGCGCGCTGGTGCATCTGAGCCGGGAACCACACCAGCGCAACGACTGCCGATCGACAACCCCGCCGATGAACTGGGCCGCCTGGGCACACGCTTCAATGCGTTGCTCGATCAGCTGGATGGTGTGCTGGCACAGCAGCGCCGCTTCCTTGCCGACGCGGCGCATGAGCTGCGCACGCCGGTCGCGCGGATGCTTGGCACCGTCGACCTGGCGCAGCTCGATCCAGGGGATGCCGCCGCGCAGCGCGAGGCGTTGAGTCGGGTGCGGGACGATCTCACGCGGACGACCCGCCTGATCGACGAGTTGTTGCAGCTGGCACGCGCCGACGCCGCGGGTGTCGTCCACGCCGTCCCTGGCTACATTGACGACGTGGTCGCTGATGCGGTGCATGCGTGGCAACCCATCGCGCAGCAACAACGGGTTCACCTGTCCGCACAGGCGCTCGAGGAGGCGCAGGCACAGATCGACCCGGTCCATCTGGAGCGACTGATCAGCATCCTCATCGACAACGCGATCCGGTACACTGCGGCCGATGGCTCCGTCGCAGTCAGCGTCGCCATCTCGGACGGTAAGCCGCAGGTGCGCATCGCAGATACCGGGATCGGCATCCAGGGTGACGAACGGACCAGGGTCTTCGAACGTTTCTACCGTGGCACTCGGGCGCGCGCGATGTCGCCGGATGGCAGCGGCCTTGGACTCCCGATCGCGCGCTGGATCGCGCAGGCGCATCAGGCGACACTCGAGCTCACGGCGAACGCCGGGGGCGGCACCATCGCCACGGTCACGTTTCCAGTTACCGCAGCACGACTGGCTGCTGCATCGCCGGCCAGTTCGCCGTGACGTTTCTTCCTCGCATCCTTCCGATTTCCGTCTTGGTCATGCGAACTGCAGGACAGGTGTTCACGCGCTGGTCACGGGTGTTGCCCATGGCCGCCACGGGATGGCTCCCAACGCACGCCGCACTGGCCCAGTCGGCGGCCGCCACCGTGCCATCGGCACGACCGGGAGCGTTCTCACTGGCTGATGCAGCCGCGTTGGCGCGTCGGCAGCATCCGTTGCTGTCGGCGGCAGGGGGGCGACGCCAGGTTGCGACTGGAAGTGCGCGTCAGGAGGGGGCCTTCCTGAATCCCCTCTTCGAATGGCGCAAGGAAAATTACGGCAGTCCGTTGCCGCGCGATGAGTTTCTCAGCGCGACGCTCCCTGTCGATGTGTATGGTCGCCGCGTCGCGCTGCGTTCGGCGAGCGGCCTCGCGGCGACGCGCGCCGTGTCGGACTCCTCGACCACTGCGCGGAGCATCGAGTTCGAGGTGGCCCGTGCATACTGGCGCACGGCCCTGGCGGCGGCGCTTCGTCAGGCTGCGGCCGACCAGCGGGCCCGTCTCGACACCATTGCGGGCATCGAAGCGGAGCGCGCCGCGCAGGGGGCGGTGTCCGCCGGCGCAGCGTTGCGCGCGCGCCTGGAAGTGGATCGTGCGCGACTGAGTGATGCCGCCGCACGCGCCGAACTCGAACGGGCGCGGGCCGATCTGGCACGTGCCCTGGCGGTGCCGGTCGACAGTGTTCCGGCGCCCACGGACCAGGTACGCGTCGATGCCGCGCCGGCGGTGTCGCCTCTGCGCGACCTGTTGACGCTCGCCCGTTCCCGTCGTTCCGAGCTGCTATCTGCGCGATCGCGCGTGCAGGAAATGACCAAGCGACAGTTGGCCGAGCGACTGGGTTCGCTGCCGGCGCTGGGCGTACAAGTCGGGAGCAAGCGCACGTCCGGGTTTCAGACGGGCACGATGCAAGTGGGGGTGTCGCTTCCACTCTTCGATCGAAACTCCGGCAATCGCGAGCGTGCGCATGGTGACGTCATCGTCGCGACCGGCGAGCTGCGCGCCGTTGAAACGGCGGTCGATGCGGAGGTCACGGGAGCGTTCCGCTCCTACACCACACTGCTCTCGGAGTATGCAAGCGCGGTCGGCGTCGATCGCACCGGCATGTACGACATCGATGTTCGTGGCACAGCAGTCGCCACCATCGCGGTCACCGCATATCGCGAAGGTGCCATCCCGCTGTTCGAGCTGCTCGACGCACAACGGCTGCGCGTCGAGATCCGGATTGCTGCCTTGCGAGCGGCCGCTGACGTCCTGATGGCCCGACTTGATCTTCTGCGCGCGGTTGGCCTGCCGATCGACAGCGCACTCTTCCCATCGTCGCCGCAATGAACATGGCTGACACGATCATTCCCCACCGCCAGATGTCCATTGCCGCATGGCGACGTGCTCCGCTTTCACTCTGCCGCATGGTGAGCGCCGCACGGCACTCCGTTCCGCAGCTCGCCGCATGCGTCATGCTGGTGGCCTGTGGCCGTTCCGAGGCGCCGCCAGCTGCGGCGATCCCTGCTGGCGAAGTGGTGCAGCGTGACACGGCGTTTCTGACGCCGGAGGCGCTCGCAATGTCTGGTCTGACGGTCCAGCCGGCGCAGCGGGTCGCATGGCGAGATGCGTGGCAGCTGCCTGCGCACCTGATCCTCGACCCGAAGTCCACGCAGGCCCTCGGGTCGATCGTCGAAGGGCGCGTCACGCAGGTGCGCGTGCAATCCGGGGATCGCGTGCGTCGGGGGCAAGTGCTGGTCACCATTCACAGTCATGAACTGACGTCGGCGCACAACGCGCTGCAGCAGGCGCTGGCAGGTCGGACGGAGGCAGACAATGCCGCGCAGCTGGCGACCATGGCGGCCGCGCGCGCGGAACGCCTCTACGCGGCCCAGGCCGGCTCGCTGGCCGAGCTGGAACGGGCCCGCGCGGCGCGCACGGCGGCGGAAGCCGGGCAGCGACGTGCCACCGCCGAGTACGACCGTGCGGCAGAGATGGTGTCGCATCTGCGCCCGCCCGGCGCCGTTCAGACGGGGGTTGATCCCGAAGATGTTCTCGTGCGCGCGCCGTTCGACGGCGTGGTGGTGGCGCGCCACGCGGAGCCTGGCAGCGTGGTGACGCCTGGAGCCTCGCTGGTGACCGTCAGCCGCACCGGAGAGTTGCTGCTCGCGCTGCACGTGCCCGAGGCGGCACTGGGCGCTGCACGACTCGGCTCCGACGTGCAGTTCGCGGTGCCCGCGTACCCTGGGCGTGTTTTCCAGGCGCGTGTGACGCGCGTGTCGCCGGCGCTCGATTCCCTCTCACGCACAGCCGAAGTGTTCGCCGCCGTCGACAATCGGAGCGGCGAACTGCGCGGCGAAATGACTGCGGCCGCTGAGGTCTTCGGCGTGTCGCGTGACAGTGTGACAACGGTGCCGATCAGCGCCATTCAGGATTTTGAAGGCGACACGATCGTCGTCACTGGTGTGCAGCGCGCTGGAGGGATGCTGCTGGAAGCCTTGCGCGTGCGGGTTGGGCGGCGAGCGGCTGGCCTCGCCGAGGTCAGGAGCGGGCTTTCCGCCGGCACGCCGGTGGTGGCAGGCGCGGCCGCGGTGGCACGCGCGGAAATCCTGCGGCAACGCGATGCGCGAGCCGCCGCGGATGAAGGCAGTCCGCAGTGAGGCGCCTGATCGAGTTTGCGCTCCGGCAGCGCGGCGCGGTGACACTGGCGGTCGGCGTGCTGCTGCTGGCCGGGTTGTTCTCGCTCTCGCGCCTTCCCTTCGACGCGTTCCCCGACCTGACCGGCATACGCGTGGACGTCGCCACCACGGCGCCTGGCCTGGCTCCTGAGGAAGTCGAGCAGCTGGTGACGTATCCTCTCGAGTCCGCGCTGATGGGATTGCCCGGCGTCACGGGCGTGCGATCGGTCTCGAAGTCCGCGCTGTCCCTGATCACCGTGCCATTTCCCGACGGCACGGACGTCTACTTCGCGCGGACACTGGTGCAGCAGCGGCTGGCAGAAGCGAAAGGAGCGCTGCCCCCTGGCGTTGAGCCGCAGATGGGGCCTGTCTCAACACCGCTGGGTGAGCTGTATCAGTATACGGTGTCGAGCGACTCCATGTCGTTGGCCGAACTGAAGGCGTTGCATGACTACACCATCCGCCCTCGTCTGCGCACACTCGCCGGTGTGGCCGATGTGAACACCTGGGGCGGAGAGATCGAGCAGGTACACGTGGTGGTGGATCCCGCCAGGCTGGCGGCGCGGAATCTGACACTCGCCGATGTGCATCGGGCGCTGGCTGCCAACAATCTTTCGTTCGGTGGCGCGTATCTCGAGAATGGTGGGACGCGATACACGGTGCGTGGGGTCGGGCGCTTTACGACGCCAACCGAGATCGCACTGGTGGCAATCGCGTCGCCGGGCGGCGTTCCGGTGAAGGTCGGCGACGTGGCGGTGATCGAGCAGGGCGGCATGCCACGCTACGGTGCGGTGACTGAGAACGGCACGCGCGAAGTGGTGGCGGGGATGGTGCTCAAACTGCAGGGGCAGGATTCGCGACAGCTGATCGAGGCGGTGCAACGGCGACTGAATGAGATCCGGGCCGCGTTGCCGAAGCACGTCCGCATCACGCCATTCTACGACCAGACGGAGCTCGTCGGCCGGACCACGCGCACCATCACCAAGAACCTGGTCGAAGGCGGGCTGCTGGTGGTCCTGGTGCTCTTCGTGTTCCTGCGCAACGTCCGTGCCTCGTTGATTGTCGCCTCGGTGATCCCGCTCTCCATGCTGGTGGCCTTTGGTGGTATGTACGTCTTTGGCTATTCCGCGAACCTGATGTCGTTGGGTGCACTCGATTTCGGCCTGATCGTGGATGGCGCGATCGTCATGGTCGAGAACTTCGTGCATCGACTCGAGAAAGCGGAGCACGAAGGCGTCAGCACCGCGACGTATGCTGAGCGATTCACACTGTTTCGTGAGGCGTCCATCGAAGTGGGTCGCCCGATCCTGTCCGGCATTGCGATCATCGTGGCCGTCTACATCCCGATCTTTGCACTCGAGGGGATGGAGGGACGCATGTTCAAGCCGATGGCGTTCACGGTGGTCTGTGCGGTGCTTGGCTCGCTGTTGCTGGCGCTCGTGTTCGTTCCTGCCGCGTCACTGACACTGCTCAGGCATGTTGCATCGGCGCCCAGGCCGCTCGAGGTGCACCTTCGGGAGCGGTACCGGCGTGCACTCGAATGGACGTTCGGTCGGGGCACACCGATTGTTGTCACTGCGGCGCTGATGGTGGTCGCGGCCGTGTACTCGCTCGGCCGCATCGGCAGCGAGTTCATGCCGAAGCTCGATGAAGGGGCGATCCTGATCAACACGCGTCGCACGCCAAGCGTCTCACTGGCTGATGCAAACAAGCTGTCACTGTTGGCGGAGCAGGTGGTGAAGAAGTTTCCGGAAGTGCTGACCGTTGTCACCAAGATCGGGCGTCCCGACCTCGCGACCGAAGCGATGGGGCTGTTCGAAGGCGACCTGTACGTCATTCTCAAGCCGCGTGACGAGTGGACGACCGCCGGCGACGCAGAGGGATTGGTGGCCGCATTCGATTCAGCGCTGAAGGTTGTGCCGGGGCTCTGGGTGTCGTTCACGCAACCGCTGGCGATGCGACTTGACGAAGCCGAAAGCGGGATTCGCACCGATCTGGGTGTCAAGGTTGTTGGTCCGGATCTCGAGCAGAACGGCCAGGTCGCGGCACGCATCCGACAGGTTCTGGCCTCGACACCAGGCAGCGCCGATGTGGCCGTCGAAGTGAGCGAAGGCACCGGCCAGGTGCGCATCACCGCACGACGCGAGGCCCTCGCGCAGTTCGGTCTGTCGGTGGCCGATGTGCGAGACGCCGTGAACCTCGCCCTCGGCGCAGAAACGGCAACGGAAATGGTGAAAGGTCCGCGTCGGGTTGGTGTCGCCGTCCGGTACCCGGAAGCGCAACGCAACGATTTGATCGCGCTGTCACGACTGACGGTCCGGTCACCCTTCGGTGCACTCGTGCCGTTGTCCTCGGTTGCCGACGTTGCACCTGGGACGGGCCCGGAGCTCATCGGCCATGAGGATGCGCAGCGGAGAACGCTCGTGCTGTCAAACGTCCGCGGGCGCGACCTGGGCGGGTTCGTCGCCGAGGTGCAGGCGCGGGTGGCGAAGGAGGTCTCGCTGCCTGGTGCCACCTTTCTCGAATGGGGCGGACAGTTCGAGAATCAGCAGCGAGCCATGAAGCGACTCGAACTGGTGGTGCCACTGGCGCTGCTGCTGATCGTCGGACTGCTCTACTTCTCGTTCCGCGACGCGTGGCACACTGCGCTGATTCTCACCAACGTGCCATTCGCGCTGGTCGGTGGCGTGGCCGCGCTCTGGCTGCGGGGATTGAATCTGAGTCTCTCGGCAAGCGTTGGGTTCATTGCGCTGTTCGGCATCGCCGTCCTCAATGGAGTCGTGCTCATCTCGGCCATCAATGCCCTTCGCGCGTCAGGGAGCTCGGTTGAGGATGCGGTGCGTCAGGGCTCGGCTGATCGGCTGCGACCGGTCGTCATGACGGCGCTGGTGGCAAGCCTCGGCTTTGTGCCGATGGCGCTCTCGACGTCCCCAGGCAGTGAGGTACAGCGACCGCTGGCCAGCGTGGTGATCGGTGGACTGGTCACCTCCACCGCACTGACGTTGTTCGTGTTGCCGATGCTGTACCGCGCACTCGGGTTGTGGCGCGAGCGTCGTGGGCGCGTTCCGCATGCTGCGGTAGCCGTGTCAGCGATTCCGACCTGAAGGATCGCCAGCCGATCCTCTTGCTGGAACTGCCTGGTTGTGGTGCAGCAGCAGTTCCGTCTCGACGCATCGCCAGCCGACGCCTTGCTGGAACTGCCTGATTGTGCAGCAGCAGCAGTTCTGTCTCGACGCATCGCTAGCCGATCCCCAACCGGAACCGCCTCGTTATGGTGCCGGCGGTGGCGCCGCAGCGGGAACCACCCGGTCCTTGACGGCGGCCCAGGTCGGGCACTGTGGCGTGGGCCCCCGTTGCGGCACTGACTCGGCGCGGCTGAGGGTATCGGAGGCCGCCATCACTTCGGTATCAAAGATCAGCTCGGCACGTTCTGGAATCACCGGCGGGCGGCCGGCTTCACCGTAGGCCAGCGGGAAGGGAATGAAGAGGCGCCGCTGGCCGCCAACGCGCATGCCCTCGAGGCCGAGGTCCCAGCCGGCGATCACGCGGCGGAGGCCGAGGGGAAAGCCGATCGGGGTGCGTGGCGTGCCGTTCGGCATTGTGTCGCGGGAGGAGTCGAATTTCGTGCCGTTGCGAAGCCAGCCGGTGTAGTGCACAAAGACGCACTGTTTCGCGTTGAGCACCGGTCCTGTGCCGACGAGCCCATCGATGTAGCGGAGCGCCACCGCGATCTGCTCAGGGCCGGCCATTGGCGGGATGGATGGCGGGAGCCCCGGTCCACTCGGAGCGATCGGAACGATCGGCTGAGTTCGACAGGCGACGAGGCCGCAGAGGGCGAGAAGGCTCAGGCGAATGTGCATCGGGGCCAACGTAGGCCGTTCCAGTCCCATCGTCTACGGGTGCACCACCACTGCAAGCGTTCCGATCGGTGCAGCAGGTCACAGTCGCGTGTCGCGGCTGCGCACCGAATCGAGACGATGAGGCCGCCTCACGCGTCAGTGTTGCGACCTGCTTCAGCTGCCGGGTCGTTCGGGACCGGGTAAGTTGTGTTTCCTCTCAGACATCCGATGACGACGCCGATATTGGTGGACGCTCCGCGCCCCGGTGTGCTCCATGAGCTGCGCGAG
>JANPFJ010000137.1:0-3632 GCA_031423355.1 Gemmatimonadaceae bacterium
GTAAACCATGTTGCCGGACTGCTCTGTAAACCATGTACCCGGGCTATACCGCGTGCGGTCTAACACGGGTTGCTGCCGTCAATGCGACTGGGCATTCTGGAGCAGGATCACCTTTTCTGCGGTCGCATTGCAGCAGAACCCTGTCTCGTTAGGCCGCACCATGAGCCAGCAATGATCGACGATGCGGAGTTAGTCCGCTGTCACCAGTATTGCACGAACAATCGAAGTGCCCTCGCGGTCAGCGAACGCGCGTGGTGCTTCTACTGCAGGCAGGAGTTCCCGCCCGTGGCCGTGCGCGAGTATGTGGACGGGCGCCAAACGGACAGTGGTGCACTCGAGGACGGCGTCACCGCCTTGTGTCCGCTGTGCGGGATCGATGCTGTCCTGCCGTCGGCCAACGTGCGAGTGTCGGCCGAGCTGCTCGCGGCAATGCATGGCCATTGGTTCGGGGAGTGCGCATGACTGCGGCGGTCTTCGCCCTCATGGAGGTCATGGACAAGGAAGCCGCGCCCTCGCTGGTATGGGCCGTGAGCCTCGGAGTTGGCGCCGCGGGGTACTTTGCTGCACGCTGGCGCCGGCGGACTGCCTTCCTCAGCGTCGCGGCCCTCGGTGTGGCGCTGGCCTTCCCGGTCAGCGAGCTACTCGACCCAGTCGTTGGCACTGCAATCCGGGCGGAGACGGGTGGCACGTACGGGGGCCACCTGGTCGCGGCAGCCGCTGTTGGACTCGTCATGATCGCCGTGGGCACGCGGCGCTCGTCGCGCGGTGCGGCATAACCCGGGTTGCTGCTGACACGGCGACCGGAGTATTGTGATCAGGACAGCCATTAGTCGGTCGCCGTGCAGCAGAACCCAGTTTCGTTAGGAAGCTTATCGATGTTGCTACAGCACGTGATTCTACAAGTCAGCTCTGGTTTGTGGACCGCAGGAATTCTGGCGGCGCAGGCTCTGCCGTCTCAGGCAACGCCTGAGGCATCCGCACGAAGCAGTCTCGAAGCGATCCGCAGCGGTGATTTTCTGACTGCGGCGCGCCTCGTGCATCCTGCGCGCCTTCGACAGACGCGGATCATGTTCGATTCCGTGATTCGGAACGGCCAGGCAACGTATATCGCGCAGCGCATATTCCAGCTGCCCGATTCACAGTCGCTGCTCGCGCTGGATGATGCTCGATTCACGGCGGGCTTGTTTCGGTTCAACTTCTTGCTGAGCGGCGGCGATCGATACATGGCGACCTACCGCGGTGTCGAAATTGTCGGCACTGCGAGGCAGGGCGCTGACACAGCGCATATCGTATACCGCTATCTGCTGCCGCCGGACTCAGTGCAGTTTGAGTCCTACAACGTGAGCACTGAAGTCCGGTGCCCGGCAGGGTGGTGTTCAGGGATTCTAGGCGGATTCCATGGCTTGCTACACTCTCTTGTCGCCCCAATGCGCCAAGTCTATCCCCCGACGAAGCCATAGCAGCGATCGCGTGGGCGCTTCCTAACCCGCGTTGCTGCTGACATTGCGACCGGCGGTCGGTGAGCAGGAGTAGGTTCGGTGAGGTCGCAAGGCAGCAGAACGCATTTTCGTTAGCGGTATCCGCCCCGGCTCCGCTTGACGCCAGCAGGTGGTCGTGTGAGTCTTACTGGTAAGACTCGCCACCGGAGCCCGCATGGCCGACGCCGCCACCACGACCCTGTCGTCCAAAGGACAGGTTGTCATCCCCGAAGAGATTCGCGCCCGGCTTGGGCTCAAGACCGGCGCACAGTTCGTCGTGGTCGGCGACCGGGATGTGGTCATCCTCAAGGTGCTCGAGCCCCCCGCGCTGTCGGAGTTTGCCGCCCTGACCGCAACGGCGCGTCGTGCCGCCAAGAAGGCCGGGCTCACGCGACTGGATGTGACGAAGGCGGTGACGAAGGTGCGGCGCGGCAAATGAAGGTGGTCGTGGACACCAACGTGCTGGTGTCCGGCCTGCTCTTCGGCGGGGTGCCAGGGCAGATCCTGACGGCGTGGACGTCCGGCGCGTTCGTGCTTGTCGTCAGCCCGAGCATCCTAGGCGAGTACAGACGGGTGGGACGCGAGCTGGCGAAAGGCCGGCCGGCGCTCGACGCGGCGCTGGATGCACTGCTCGCCCTGATCGCGGTGCACGCGACGGTCGTGGACGCGCCCGCGCTTGACGGACCCGTGTCGGCCGACCCGGATGACGAGCAGTTCCTGGCCGCGGCGCAGGCGGCGGATGCGGGGTGGATCGTGTCCGGCGATAAGCATTTGCTGGCCGTGACCGGGTGGTCCGGCATCACGGTGCTCAAGCCGCGGGCGTTTGTTGACGGTCCGCTCGCATCGCGTGAACGGTCGGGAACATGATTGACACTTTGGTCCGGCAACATGCTTTACACGTGAGTCAACTCTGGATGATGTAATCCCGTTCGTCGAACGTGGCCAGCAGGACCGTGTGGAAGTAGAGCGACCAGAGACCATCGTCGGTCTCTTCCATCCCGATGCGCTGGTTGGTCAGCGCATTGGCGAGGTACACCAGCCGCTTGCCGAACCGGAAGGTGCCCGCCGTGGTGATCGTCTTCACGACGAAGTGGCCAGGATACTCGGGTGTGGGCAGGCGGGTGGGATAGGGTCGCGTGGATGCGGTGTAGTGTGAGGCCGGTGTCTGCTGCCCGAGGGCTTCGTGGGGCCGCTCGTCGTTGTACTCGCGCCGGAACGCGTCGAAGTTGCGCTGCTGCGCCGTGCAGGTCTGCCGGACGGGTTTGATGGCCTGTCGCTTGAGCGTGCGATGCATGCGCTCGTGCGCCCCGTTCTCCTGCGGCGACGACGGCCGAATGCGCTGGTGCGCGATCCCCAGCTGCATCCAGTAGACGTTCAGGAACGAGAGGCCGTGGATCGCGGCGGTCGCGAAGGGGACACCGTTGTCGGTCCGAATCGCGCGCGGTAGGCCGTACTCGCGGAAGGCGCGCTCGAAGATCGGCTTGGCCAATTCGCATTTGGTGGAGCGCAATCCGTGACAGGTGAGCAGATAGCGCGAGGCCAGATCCGCGACGGTGAGCGGATAGCAGTACGCGTGATCGCCGGTGCGGAACTGCCCCTTGAAGTCGGCGGTCCAGAGATCGTTCGGCGCATCGGCCACGGCGGGGATCACGCCGGGGTGCGTCGTCGGACGGCGTGTGCGACGGCGCTGGACCAGACCGCGGCGTGCGAGCAGATCGGCAACCGTACTCGGCGCCGGCCACTCGTGAATCCGCGGATGCTTCGCCTGCAGCACCGCCAGCAGCTTCCGCGCGCCCCAGAAGGGATGGGCTTCCCGGGTGGTGACCAGCAGCTCCGTGACCGTGGTGGAGAGCTTGTGCGGGCAGCTGTGCGGCGCCCGGCTGCGATCCCCCAATCCCCGTCGGCCTTCTTCGGCATAGCGGGCGATCCACTTGTAGCCGGTCGGCCGGCTCACCCCATATCGGGCGCACACCTCGGCCATCGTAAAGCGGTCACTCAAGGCATCCTGCACGAACTTCAAGCGTTCGTTCATGGGGTCCGTCTCCAACCAGGGCATCGCGACCTCGCGCAGAGGAGTGTCGCGGTGCAGTGTAGAAGGAGTGTAAACCATGTTGCCGGACTGCTCTGTAAACCATGTACCCGGGCTATACCGCG
>JANPFJ010000138.1:0-2037 GCA_031423355.1 Gemmatimonadaceae bacterium
CGTGCCCAGTTGTGCCAGCGCGTGACAGGCCGCGACCGGGTAGTAGTTGTCGCCGTTCATCACCAGCACAGCTGCATCGCCCGCGAACGCTTCCGCCGCCGCGACGGCGCCGGCGGTCCCGTTCGGAGTCATCTGCGTGGCGAAGTGCACGCGCACACGGTGCCGCTCGATCGAAGCATAGTACGCCCTGATCGCATCGTGTTCCGGACCGATCACCAGACAGACATCGCTGATCCCGGCATCGGCCAGCGCGCTCATCGCGTGATCGAGGAATGGCCGGCCGATCGGAATCATCGCCTTCACACCACCGTCGGCGACACGCGACTGCGCCGCATCGAGCTGCGCGCCCGCGTCTTCGCGACGCATGCGTGTGCCCAGCCCACGCGCCAGAATCACAGCCCTCGTCGTCGCCGGCATCAGCTAGGTCCAGCCGGTGCTGCTCTCTGACGAGGAGCGCCAGAAGCGCGGAGGAATCCGCGACGGCATCCGGGCGCCGCTTTTCGATCGGCCGATCGCCGGCAGGAAGGACACGATGATCGAGACGACGACGATGATCCAGTCGACGGTGGTCGGGGTCACGGCGGGTCGGGCGAGGGTGAAGGCGAGTCGGCGGAGCCAGGCGGTCGCACAGCGCTGCGCTGCCACAAACAAACGAGCGGGCTGGTCTGTCGCTACAGGTGGTAATGGGAGGCGTACCGGCGCGAACATCGCTGCGTGTCGCCAGCAGGACGCCCAGCGCACTACTTCCTGCTGAGCTCGGATTGACTTACCCGACCACACTACGCAAGATGGTAACTGTGCCGGAACTCTGCGTTTCGCACGCAGACACCTCACGCATACGGGGAGGCGGGCAGTGACAAGCATCCTCAATCCGCAACAGGCTGATCTGGCGTCTCCAGGGTTCAGTCGCGGTGATGGCGGGAGCGCGGTACGTCGTCCCGCGGCGTGGATCGGGTTCGCGGTCTACGCCGTCTTCTTTGTCGCGTTGAGTATGGCCGTCGGGGACGCCTCGCGCTCCGACCCAACGACCACATCGGCCCTCTTCGGTTCGCTTGCGTTTCTCCCGCTCAACCTCGGCGCCGTGTACTGGCTGCTCCGGGCGGGGCGAAGCGCGCATGTCAGCCAAGGTGAACGCACGGCGCTCTACCTGCTGGCCACCATGTACATCTGCACGGCGATCGGCAACACGGCCTGGGCGATCGACGAGGCAATCCGCCGCACCGATCCACGCTACTCGTGGGCGAACCTCTTCTACGCTGCGTCGTACGCGGCCGGGATCGCTGGGTTGTCGCGTATCCCGATGGCTCCGGCTGTTGCCACCGAGCAGCGCAAGTTCCTGCTCGATGGCGCCTGCGTGACGCTGTCGCTTGGTGCGCTGGTCTGGACGTTCGTCATGGCATCCATCAACTGGTCGAACGTCAACTCGTTGCAACTCGCGATCGAGCTGATGTTCCCTGTCGGATCGATCATTACGCTGGCGCTCGTCTGTCGGCTCCTCATGCGCCACGGTCCGCACGCCCAGCGCTCCGACATCGTGCTGCTCGCAGCAGGACTGTTTGCACAGTGCGTCATGGATCTGTTGATCGAACTCGACTCTCGACAGGAGCTGACCCGACTCACTGCCTGGGCCGCATTGATCTGTGCGAGCATGTACGTCGTGATCATCTGCGGAGCACAGCGGATTACGGTCCGCCAGCCACGCCAGGAACAGCCCACCGTGCACCCGGTGCTGCATCCGATGAACCTGCTTCCGACGGTGTCCGCGATCAGCGTCTACGTGGTGCTGATCTGGGCCACACAATCGGGCGAACACCGATCGCTCGGCGTGCTCGTTGCGACAGCCGTTGCGCTGAATGTCCTGTTCTTCGTGAAGCAAACGATTGCGGCACAGGAGAACGCGGTGCTGCAGGCCGCGCGCGCCGATGCCGAGAGCCGCGCGCGCTATGAAGCGCTGGCCCGTGAAGGGCAGCGACTGGAATCCGTCGGACGCCTCGCTGGTGGTATCGCGCATGATTTCAACAATCTGCTGACCACCGT
>JANPFJ010000139.1:0-10467 GCA_031423355.1 Gemmatimonadaceae bacterium
TCGCACGGGTGCTCGATTGGGGCACACCGCCGTCGAAGGTCGCCGCCAACGCGCCGGACGATCCCGTCGAGTCCTCGCAGGAGTAATCCCAATGCGCCATCGGAAGGCTGGTCGTCAACTCCGCCGCACGAGCGAGCAGCGCCTCGCCCTGCTGCGTAACCTCGCCACCTCGCTCATCGAGCAGGGGGCCATTGAAACCACCGAGGCCAAGGCCAAGGAGCTCCGTCCCTTCGTGGAGAAGCTCGTGACCAAGGCCAAGGCAGGCACGGTGCACGCGCGCCGGCTTGCGGGTCGGCATATCCACAAGCGTGGCGCTGCCGACAAGCTGTTCCAGGAGTGGGGGCCGAAGTTTGCCACCCGCGCTGGTGGCTACACCCGCATCCTGAAGACCGGTCATCGCCTGGGCGATGGTGCGGAAATGGCACGCATCGAATTCGTGGAGAACTAGTCATGGCCATCAATCGCAGCCGCTGCTACGTCTGCAACAAGGGCGTCACCTTCGGCAACAACGTGTCTCATGCGAACAATCGCGTGCGGCGCACCTGGCGCCCGAATCTGCAGGTGATGCGCGTCCTCGACAAGGATGGCAAGATCATCAAGGTCAAGGCGTGTACCTCCTGTATGTCAGCCGGAAAGATTCATCGCGCACCGCGCGGTGTCCCGTCGGTTGCCTGAACGGGACCGTGGTGACTCGGCGGTGACCGCTGGGCGCGCGGGGGAGTCCTTCATGGGCTCCCCCGTTCTGCTTTCACACACTTTCTTTCTGGTATGGCTCGAGTATTGATCACCGGCGTGACCGGACAGGATGGTGTGCTGCTCGCGGAGCAACTGCTGGCGCGCGGCGACGTCGTCTACGGCACAACGCGGGGCGACCCGCTCGAGGCCAGGTCGAGGTTGTCTGTCGCGGCATCCGCGGTGCAGCTCCGCGAGCTCGACCTGCGCGACTCCAGGCAGGTCGACTCGCTGATCGCGGACCTGGTGCCGGAAAGGATCTTCCACCTTGCGGCGCCCTCGCAGCCCAATCTGGCGTGGCAGGTCCCCGCCGAGGCGACCGACGCGCTCTGCACGACTCCGGCGCGCCTGCTCGAAGCCATCCAGCGCCGTGTGCCGACCGCCCACGCCGTGTTCGCCGGATCGTGTCAGGCGTATGGACCGGACTCGCCCGCGCCGCAACACGAGGCCACCCCGTTTACCGCGCGCACGCCGTATGGTGCAGGGAAAGCGCACACCGCCATGCTCGTCGCGTCTTTCCGGGAGGGGCGCGGCCTGCACGCCAGTACCGCGTTGCTCTTCAATCATGAAAGCGCGCGCCGGCCCGGTGACTACGTGACGACCAAGATTTGTCGCGCCGCGGTGCGGATCGCCGCTGGCGATCGCACGGCGAGCCCGCTGTCGCTTGGCGCGCTCGACGTGGTCAGGGATTGGGGTCACGCCCGGGACCATATGGACGCGCTCGTTCGCATGGCGGATGCCGACCGGGCGGACGACTACGTCATCGGCACGGGCGTCGGTCGGTCAGTCGGACAGTTCTGCGAGGCCGCTTTCGCGCGCGTGGGGCTACGCTGGCAAGACCACGTGGTCAGCGACGTTGCGCTGACGCGACCGGGTGACGTGGCTGTGCTCGTCGCCGACCCGAGCAAGGCCGCCGAGCAACTTGGTTGGCGGGCGACGACATCGTTCGAGGCGCTTCTCGACGAGATGCTCGACGCGGCGCGAGGCGCGCTTGCCGTGTCGGCCCGCACGTAACGCGCCGACGCCGTGACCGCGAATCGACGATCGGCGGTGCCACGCGCGACCGCGGCCCCAGCTCTGGGGCTTGGCAGGCTATATTTCAGGGCTGATCGTCAGCCCCATCCGTCACGCCCGTTCCGCGTCCATGCCGAAGCGCACTGACCTGCATCGCATTCTGATCATCGGTTCCGGCCCAATTGTCATTGGGCAAGCTGCCGAATTTGACTACTCCGGAACTCAGGCGACCAAGGCCCTTCGCGAAGAGGGGTACGAAGTCATTCTGGTGAATTCGAATCCCGCGACGATCATGACCGATCCGGAGATGGCGGATCGGACGTACGTCGAACCGGTGACACCGGAGTACGTCGAAAAGGTGATTGCTGCCGAACGACCGGACGCTCTCCTGCCGACGATGGGGGGGCAGACAGCGCTGAACGTGGCGTTGACGCTGTATGACACGGGCGTCCTGGACCGGTACGGCGTGCAGCTGATCGGTGCGAACGCCCGGGCGATTCGGGTCGCAGAAGACCGCCAGGAGTTTGCGGCGGCGATGGCTCGCATCGGCCTTGCGGTCGCGAAGGGCGGCTTTGCGCGTACCTGGGAAGAGGCGCATGCCTTGCTCGAAGACACGGGGTATCCCGCGATCATTCGACCGTCGTTCACGCTTGGCGGTTCGGGAGGCGGGGTGGCTTACAACCGCGCCGAGTACGAAGCGATCGTCAGGCGTGGTCTCGATGAATCACCGACGACACAGGTGCTCATCGAGAAGAGCCTCCTCGGCTGGAAGGAGTTCGAGCTCGAGGTGATGCGGGACTGTGCCGACAATGTCGTGATCGTCTGCACGATCGAGAATCTGGATCCGATGGGTGTGCACACGGGCGATTCGATCACGGTGGCTCCAGCGATGACACTCACCGACCGTGAGTATCAGACGATGCGCGATGCAGCCTGCGCCATCATCCGTGAAATCGGCGTCGAGGCAGGTGGATGCAACATCCAGTTCACCGTCAATCCGGCCACGGGCGAGCTGTTGGTGATCGAGATGAACCCCCGGGTTTCGCGTTCATCGGCACTGGCGTCGAAGGCGACCGGATTCCCGATCGCCCGTATCGGCGCGAAGCTCGCCGTGGGCATGACGCTCGACGAGATCCCGAACGATATCACCAAGACGACACCGGCCAGCTTCGAACCGGTGTTGGACTATGTCGTCGTGAAGTGCCCGCGGTTCGCCTTCGAGAAGTTTCCGGCGGCTGATGCGCGACTGACGACGCAGATGAAGAGCGTCGGCGAAAGCATGGCGATCGGCCGTACGTTCAAGGAGGCGTTTCAGAAGGGATTGCGCGCGCTGGAGACCGGGCGCGCCGGGTGGGAGATCGGTGAGCGCCTGATCGACGACCGTCTCTCCGACACGTCGATCGAGACGCTGAGCGGGATGCTTCGGCAGCCGACGCCAGAACGGATCTTTCAGGTCAAGCGCGCCATGCTGGCGGGGTTGAGTGACGCGCAGCTCTTCGAGATCACGGCCATCGATCCATGGTTCCTGGCGCAAATGCGGGAGTTGATCGACGCCGAACTCGAGTACGCCGCGATGTCGGAGGTCACGCCCGACTTCATCCGGCGCATGAAGCGCATGGGCTTCTCCGACCGGCAGCTCGCCAGGTTGCGCGGCGAAACCGAGCAGGCGGTCCGGGCGCGCCGGCACGCGCAGGGCATTCGGCCGTCCTACAAGATGGTCGACACCTGCGCCGGCGAGTTCCCGAGCGAGACGCCGTATCTCTACTCGAGTTATGACGAGGAGAGCGAGGCGCCGCGCAGTGGCCGCACCTCGGTCGTCATTCTGGGATCCGGACCGAATCGTATCGGGCAGGGGGTCGAGTTTGACTATTGCTGCGTCCGTGCGGCGATCGCGCTCCGCGAGCGTGGGTACGAGACGATCATGATCAACTCGAACCCGGAGACGGTGTCGACCGACTTCGACGTCTCAGACAAGCTCTATTTCGAACCGTTGACGCTGGAGGACGTGCTCGAGATTGTCGAGCGCGAGCAGCCGATGGGCGTGATCGTGCAGCTCGGGGGGCAGACGCCGTTGAAGCTCACCCGCGGTCTGGAGGCTGCGGGCGTGAAGATTCTCGGCACCTCGCCGGACGCGATCGACATCGCGGAAGATCGCCGCCGGTTTGATGCGATCGCGCGGTCGCTGGGCATCATGCAGCCCGAGAACGGGACGGCGACCAGCGTCGAGGAGGCGGTCACGATCGCGGGTGGCATTGGCTACCCGGTGCTGGTGCGACCGAGCTACGTCCTCGGTGGGCGCGCGATGCAGGTGGTGTTCGATGATCAATCACTGCGCGACTACTTCGAGACGGCGGCACGCGTTTCAGAGGAGCGACCGGTGCTCATCGATCGATTCCTCGAGGATGCGTTCGAGGCTGACGTGGACGCCATTTGCGATGGCGTGTCGGTCGTGATCGGTGGTGTCATGCAGCACATCGAGGATGCCGGGATTCATTCCGGCGACTCCGCCTGCGTCCTGCCGCCCGTCCGAATTTCGGCGGAGGATCAGGACATCATGCGCGCGCACACCGTGGCGCTTGCGAGGGCACTGGGCG
Source organism: Gemmatimonadaceae bacterium (assembly GCA_031423355.1). Classification (GTDB taxonomy): domain Bacteria; phylum Gemmatimonadota; class Gemmatimonadetes; order Gemmatimonadales; family Gemmatimonadaceae; genus JACMLX01. The sequence goes on from JANPFJ010000139.1 coordinate 4,341, forward strand.
TGGTCGGCCTGATCAACGTGCAGTATGCGATCCGCGACGGCGTGGTCTATGTCCTCGAGGTGAACCCGCGTGCGAGTCGGACAATTCCCTTCGTGTCCAAGGCGATCGGCGTGCCGCTGGCCTCCCTCGCGGCGCGGGTCATGTGCGGCGAGACGCTGGCGGAGGTTGGTTTCACCGAAGAGATCGTCCCGCCGTTCCTGAGCGTGAAGGAGGCCGTGTTCCCGTTCAAGAAGTTCCGGGAGTTCGATCCGGTCCTTGGTCCCGAGATGCGATCCACCGGCGAGGTGATGGGCATTGCCGAGTCGTTTGGTATTGCGTTCGCGAAGGCGCAGCTGGCGGCCGAGAATGCACTGCCGCTGTCGGGTGCGATCTTTGTGACGGTGAATGATCGTGACAAGCAGACGGTGGCGCCGATCGTCCGGCGCTTTCATGCGATGGGATTCCGCATCATTGCGACCAGTGGCACGGCGGCGTACTTGAAGGCGGAGGGGATTCCGGCAGAGAAGGTGTACAAGGTGCACGAGGGACGGCCGCATGCCCTTGACCTGATCGTGAATCGCGAGGTCGTGCTCCTGATCAATACGCCGATGGGCAAGCACGCACTGCGCGATGACGACACCATCAGGCAGGCCGCGATTGCCAATCGTATCGCGTACACGACGACGCTGTCGGCCGCCAGTGCCGCCTGCGATGCAATCGAGGCCCTGACGATCGGGCAGCCCGGTGTTCGACCGCTGCAGGACTGGCACGCGATGCTGCGCTCGGCTCGCGTGGTCCAGCCTGGCTGATGCCAGCAGACTGGCACTCATCATCACCATCGATTGCGATGACTCATACTCCTGTGCCGTTGCTGGACCTGAAAGCGCAGCATGCGACGATCAAGCACGAAGTGGCGTCGTTGCTGAACGCGGTGATCGAGGATCAGGCCTTCATTCTGGGGCCGATCGTCGGCCAGCTGGAGTGCGCCATTGCGGGACTCTCAAAAACCCGTTTTGCCATCGGGTGCGCAAACGGGACTGATGCGATTCTGATCGCGATGCGCGCACTCGAGATCGGCCGGGATGATGAAGTGGTCACGACCCCATTCACGTTTTTCGCCACGGCTGGCACGATCCACAATGTCGGGGCACGCCCCGTTTTCGCCGATATCGACCCGCTGACATTCAACATCGATCCGGCGGCCGCCGGCGCTGCGGTCACGTCGCGGACGAAGGCTGTGATCCCGGTCGACCTCTTCGGACAGATGGCGGCCATCGAACAGGTGCGTTCGCACATCGGCGCGGTGCCGATCATCGAGGATGCGGCGCAATCGATTGGTGCGCACCGCATGATCGATGGCGTGGCGGTGATGGCGGGCGAGGGGGCGACGATTGGCACGTTCAGCTTCTTCCCGTCGAAGAATCTTGGAGGGTATGGCGACGGCGGCATGATTGTCACGCAGGACGAGACGCTCTCGACCCGGATGATGAAGCTGCGCATGCATGGCTCGCTGAAGACCTACTATCACGAAATGGTGGGATACAACAGCCGGCTCGACGCGCTGCAGGCGGCGGTGTTGATGGCCAAGCTGCCGCACCTGGAGGCATGGAGTGCGGCGCGACGTGCCAACGCCGCCTTTTATGATCAGGCGTTCGCGGATGTGGCCGAGCTCGTGACTCCGTACGTCGACCCCGCCAACACCTCGATCTACAATCAGTACACGATTCGTGCGCAGAATCGTGATGGCCTGCAGGCCCATCTCAAGGAGCGCGGTATCGGGTGCTCGATTTACTACCCGCTGCCGCTGCACCTCCAGCCCTGCTTCGCCTATCTCGGGTATCGGGAAGGCCAGTTCCCGGAATCAGAGCGGGCGTCGCTGGAGGTCTTGTCCGTGCCGGTGTTTCCTGAGCTCACGAGTGCGCAGCGCGACATCGTTGTCGATGGTGTCCGCTCGTTCTACGGCCGCTCGGCCTGATGCGCAGTTTCCTCCTCTCCGCCATGCACTCCTGATGCACAAGACGCACCTGCTGGCACGTATCCAGTCACGCGACGCCGTGGTCGCGATCGTTGGCCTCGGCTATGTCGGGCTTCCGCTTGCCATGGAGTTTGCCGAGGCTGGGTTCACGGTGATCGGCTTCGATGTCAGCGAACGCGTCGTGTCGCTGCTCAACGCGGGTGGCTCGCACATTCAGGATATCCCGGCTGCGCTGGTGGCGAAGCATGTCACCAGTGGCCGGTTCGCTGCGACCACCGACGCGACCCGCATGCGCGACGCCGATGCGATCTCGATCGCGGTCCCGACGCCGCTGGGGAAGACGCGTGATCCCGACATGACGTATGTGCACGCCGCGACGCAGGCGGTTGTGGCACAGGCCCATCCCGGGCTCCTGATCGTCCTCGAGAGCACGACCTATCCGGGAACCACACGCGAAGTGCTGCTGCCGGCGTTGGAGTCGGCCGGATTCACTGTCGGTACGGACGTGTTCCTCGCGTTCAGTCCTGAACGCGTCGATCCGGGCAACCCGATCTATCACACCCGGAACACACCGAAGGTTGTCGGCGGCGTCACACCGTCGTGTACCGAAGCGGCGACGGCCCTCTACGCGGCGGTCATCGACACGGTGGTGCCGGTCTCCTCCACCGAGACGGCCGAGTTGGTCAAGCTGCTGGAGAACACGTTCCGGTCCGTCAATATCGGACTGGTGAACGAGATCGCGATCGTCTGCGACAAGCTTGGTGTGGATGTCTGGGAAGTGATCGACGCGGCGGCGACCAAGCCATTCGGGTACATGAAGTTCACACCGGGCCCCGGCATCGGCGGTCACTGCATTCCGCTCGATCCGCATTACCTCGCCTGGAAGATGCGCACGCTGAACTACAAGACGCGATTCATCGATCTGGCGAGCGAGATCAACTCCGGCATGCCGGATTACGTCGTGGAAAAAGTCTCGCGCGCACTGAATGACGGGCGGAAGGCCGTTCACGGCAGCCAGGTCCTGATTCTGGGGGTGGCCTACAAGCGTGATATCGATGATATGCGTGAGAGCCCGGCGCTTGACATCATGCGGTTGCTGGAACAGCGCGGCGCCACGGTCAAGTTTCATGACCCGCACGTGTCGGTCTTTCGCGAGGATGGGCACGAGTACCACAGTGTCGGGTTGACGCCGGACGCGCTCCGGACAGCCGATGCGGTGGTGATCGTCACCGACCACACGGCGTTCGACTGGCAGTTCATCGTCGATCATGCGGAACTGATCATCGATACCAGGAACGCGACCGGCCGGACGCAACGGTCGCGCGCTCGGGTGGTCTCGCTGGCCGACTCGATGGCACCACGCCCACGTGGCAGCGCCTGAGATGCCCAGTTGCACGTGCAGGGTGCGCGGCTCGTGAACCCCCCGTCCGCAGTGGGGTCTCTAGATCCAGACGCCTCGCCCGCCGTCCCCGAAGCTGCCCACTCCGGGCGATTGTCGCGTTTCCAGCATCCATGATTCAAGCACACTCTCAGTCCCGGCACCGTGGATTCTCCCTCGTCGCTTCGCCGTTTCTTCCGGAAGGCGCCGGGATGAAATTGCGTCGTATTTCCCCACGGGCGGGTGTGCTCGCGCTGCTGCTCCTGCTGACTGCGTGCGGCGGCGGGTTCCGCGTTGATCGCTTCTCCGGCCAGAACGGACCACTGTTCGCCGCTGGCGTCCGCGAGCTGAACCTGAAGCACTGGTCGAACGCCATCACGGCGTTTGAAAAGCTTGCCACTGATTTGCCGGCGCGTGACTCCTTGCTGCCGTTGACGCAGTACTTCCTCGGGAAGGCACGCATCGGCTCGGCGGAGTTCCTTCTGGCGGCGCAGGCGTTCACCAAGGTTGCCGAGAACTTTCCTGAGGATTCGCTCGCGGACGACGCCATGTTCGAGAGTGCGCGCGCCTATCAGCGATTGTGGCGCTCGCCCGAGCTCGACTCGCAGTACGGTACCACCGCGCAGGCGTCTTTCCGCACGTTGGTGGCGGTCTATCCGGACTCGCCGCGACGCAAGGACGCCGAGCGTGAGCTGGCCGCTCTGGAGGAGATGTTCGCCACCAAGGAGTACCTCGCCGGCTACTACTATTTTCGGCGCAAGGCCTATGATCCGGCCATCCTGTACTTCAAGGTCGTCGTCAACAACTTCCCGGAGAGCGTGAAGGCTCGCGATGCGTATCTGCGCATGATCGAGTCGTATCGCGTGATCCGATACAAGGAGGAGGCGGCGGAGGCCTGCACGGCGGTTCGGGCCCGGTTTGCCAGTGACCCGGAAGTTCGGCAGCTCTGCCCGCCACCGGCCCCCGCGCGCGACAGCGCGGCTGCGCCGGGAGTGACCCAGCCGGCGGCCATCCCGCCGCCACGGAAGCCCTGAGAGGCGGCGTGCGTATCGGACTGCTCGGCGGGAGCTTCGATCCTCCGCACATCGGCCACTGGTTGGCGGCGGTTGACGCCTTCGAGCGGCTCGAGCTGGACCGGCTGGACTTCATTCCGGCCGCACAGCAGCCGCTGAAGGCGGAGGGCCATACCGCCTCATCGACGCACCGCCTCGGCATGGTGCAGGCGATGGTCGACGGTGATCCGCGGTTCCGCGTCAATCCGGTCGAAATCGCACGTGGGGGAGTATCTTTCACGGTCGATACGGCAGCGGCGTACCGTGCGTCTGGTCCGGACGATGTGCTGTTCCTGCTGCTCGGTGCGGACGCCGCGTCCGGGCTCGCCCAATGGAAGGAACCCGAGCGGTTGCTGCGTCTGGTGCAGTTGGTCGTCCTGACCCGTGGTGCGGAACCGTTCGCGCCGTCCGGTCCGGGGCAGAGCGCCCAGACGCTGGCGACCAGACGGGTGGATGTCAGTTCCACCGAAGTGCGCCGCCGTGTTCGCGAGGGGCGCTCACTACGAGGATTCGTCCTGGACGCCGTCGCGGAGTACATCCGCACATCAGCGTTGTACCGATAGGGGAGACCGATGCTCAAGGATGTGCTGGGAAGGCTGTTTGGCACGCGCCATCAGCGCGAAGCGAAGCGCGTGAAGCCGATCATCGATGAGATTCACCGTCACGAAGCGACGCTGAGTGCACTCGATGACGCCGCGTTGCAGGCGCAGACGACGAAGTTCCGTGAGATCCTTGCGCAGCGGACTGGCGAACTCGAGTCACGGGTCGCGGCGCTGAAGGAGGCGAAGCGATCGGCCGCCGATCCGACCGAACGTGACGGGATCGACGACGAACTGACGGGCAAGGACGGCCGGACCGGCGCCGAAGGGGCGCTCCGCGAAGCGATCGCCGAGGTCCTCGACGAGTTGCTGCCAGAGGCCTTCGCCACGGTCCGTGAGGCGGCGCGCCGATTGAAGGGATCAGCCGCACCCGTCACCGGCCACCCACAGGTCTGGGACATGGTGCCGTATGACGTGCAGCTCGCCGGCGGCATTCAGCTGCACCTCGGTCGGATCGCGGAAATGGCCACCGGTGAAGGGAAGACCCTCGTTGCGACGTTGCCGCTCTATCTGAACGCGCTGACGGGACGCGGCGTGCATCTGGTGACGGTCAACTCGTACTTGGCGCGCCGTGACTCGCAGTGGATGGGCCACCTGTTCGCCTGGCTTGGCCTGAACGTCGCCTGCCTCGACGACACCGAGCCAGGATCGATGGATCGCCGCGCCGCGTACAACGCCGATATCACGTACGGCACGAACAACGAGTTCGGATTCGACTATCTTCGCGACAACATGGTCCACTCTCTGGACCAGCGGGTGCAGCGCAAGCACTACTACGCGATCGTCGACGAAGTTGACTCCGTCCTGATCGACGAAGCACGCACGCCACTGATCATCTCGGGCCCGGTGGGCAACGAGAATGATGCGATGTATCAGGCCCACAACGCATCGGTGGCCAAGCTCATCCGGGAGCAGGACGCACTGGTGAATCAGCTGGTGGCTGAAGGTGAGCGCCTGCTGGAGAGCGATGCGGACGCGGCCAGTCTGCTGCTCTACAAGGCACAGCTTGGCGGCCCGAAGAACAAGAAGCTGTTCAAGATGCTGGGGGAAACCGGCGTCAAGCAGATGGTGCAGAAGCGTGAACTCGAGCACCTCGCCGACCGGAAGCTGCCCGTTGCCAAGCAGCAGTACAGCGACATCGAGG
>JANPFJ010000140.1:0-1432 GCA_031423355.1 Gemmatimonadaceae bacterium
CCGAGATGCCGCGGCCGTTGCTGGAACGCGCCCCCGCGGTGCCACGTGAGGTGGCGGCGCTGGTGATGCAGTGTCTGGCGAAGAACCCGGCCGAGCGACCGTCTGGCGCGAATTCACTGCTCGAGCGGCTTGCGAGTGCGAGCACGCCGAACGCCGAAAGGCCCGCACCGACGGCGAATCAGAAGCGTCGGCCTGCGTTGGTCGCTAGACACTGCATCACCAGCGCCGCCACCTCACGTGGCACCGCGGGGGCGCGTTCCAGCAACGGCCGCGGCATCTCGGCGATGTGCGCCGCAATCAGTTGTGAGGCGCCACTCTTTCCTGCGAAGGGATGCGCACCGGCCAGCAGCTCGTACGCCACCACGCCCCACGCATACAGATCGGCGCGTGCATCGATCGACTCTCCGACGGCTTGCTCCGGCGCCATGTACGCCGGCGTGCCGATGCTGCTGCCCACTTGCGTGAGCGTACCGTCATCTGCGCGGGGTGCGGTGCCGTCTTGTGTGCGCGCGGCACTGATCGCCTTCGCGATACCGAAATCCGTCACTACCGCCGCGCCACCCGAAAGCAGGATGTTCTCCGGCTTGATGTCGCGATGGATCACGCCCTGCGCGTGGGCGTAGGCGAGGGCCCGCGCGACATCGCGCAGCACCGCGATGCGATCGTGCATCGATAGCGGCGTGCCGGTCGTCATCTGCGCGCGAAGCGATTCGCCGGTGACGAACGGCATGGTGTAGTACGGCACACCTCCCGACGTGCCCGCGGCCAGCACCGGCACGATGTTGGCCTGCTGCAGCCGCGCTGCGGTGGCGATCTCTCGGGTGAAGCGCTCGGCGCTGACGCTGGCCGAGAGCTCCGGGGCGAGGACTTTCACCACCACGTCGCGGCCGAGCGCGTTCTCGCGGGCCACGAACACGCGCGACATGCCGCCGCCGCCGAGTTCGCGCTCGAGGGTGTAGCCGTCGCCGAGGGTGGACTGGAGCTGCGCGCGGAGATCGGTCACGGTTCGATCCGCGTCAGGTTTGGGACGACATCGAAGTCGCGATCATAGCTGCAGATCGCCTCGAGCCCCTCGTGCATCACCACTGCCGCATGGAGCGCATCACGGGCCATCAGCGCGGGATGGTGGTCCAGCAGCTCGCGGGCGCGATCGAGCATCTCCACCGAAATGGGTACGACGCTCGGGAACAGTTGCCGCGCGAGGTCGTAGACCTGCCGTCCATCCTTCCACCGTTTGATCGCGCGATACCGGTGCAGAATTTCCTGCAGCGTTTCAGCGTTGATCGTGGCGGCGACTTCGCCGCGCGCGACGCGCTCAAGCAGTCGCGCGCTGGGCGCCTTGTGCGGATGCGCCGCGCCGGCCGCGTACATCAGGATGTTGGCGTCGATCAGAATCATTGGCGGATCAGACAGCGATCATGCCGCACACATG
>JANPFJ010000141.1:0-27003 GCA_031423355.1 Gemmatimonadaceae bacterium
GTGCCCACTGTCGGACCGGCAGCGACGCGGGACACGACCACGAACGCACCACGCGACGATTCGACCGTGAAGACCCGCACGCTGCGCGCCACGCCGATCACGAAGGCGCTGGTGGAACTCCGTCCGACGATGGTCGCCTTCGCACTCGGCACGGGTCGCGTGGTGGCACTGGCCGATCCCGACGTGCTGCGCACCGACCAGATGCGCAACTGTGCCCAGGGGTCGGCGCTGACCGTGGTTCGTGGACTGGAGTATCTGTCGAAAGGACGTCAGCGCACGATCGTCTTTGCCGAGTACTATCAGGGGCTGCGCACCGATGGCCCTGGTGTGGTGCTCAACGAGTGGCTGGTCGGGACGGGGCCCGGGCGAGCGGTGCTCACGCTGATGGCCGCTGGCGTGCTGTTGCTGCTCGCGCGAGGCCGTCGCACGCTGGCACCGGTGTATCTCGCGCGGGAGGAACGACGCTCCGCACTCGAACATGTGGACGCGTTGGCCACGGCATGGCGCGCGGTGCGCGGGACACGCACGGTGGCTCGTATGCTCGCCCGCGGAATTCGTCGCCGGCACGCCGCAGGACGCTGGCGCACCTTCGATGACGTGACGTTTCTGGCGGCACTGGCGGAGCGGCATCCGTCCATCGCCGACGACGTGGCACGGCTGGTACGGGCCATCGAGTCCCCGGCGGCGCCATCGGAGCTTCCTGCGCTGCGCGCATCGGCAGCGCACATTGATGCGGAGTGCCTGACTCCATGACTGACCATTCCACCTGCTCATGACCACGCCTGACCAGTCGTTTTCCCCGGCCGACGCCGTCGAGGCCCTGCGTACCGCGATCCGCCGCCGCATCATGGGGCAGGATCTGGCGATCGACGAACTGCTGGCTGCGCTGCTGGCACGCGGTCATGTGCTGCTCGAAGGGGTGCCAGGCGTTGCCAAGACGCTGCTGGTGCGCGTGGTGGCTGGCGCCTGCGGCGTGCGCTTCGGGCGGATTCAGTTCACCCCCGATCTGATGCCTGCCGACATCACCGGCACCTCGGTGCTGCGCGGTGGCGATGGACGATTCGAGTTTCGACCCGGCCCGCTGTTCGCCGACATTCTGCTGGCAGACGAAATCAACCGGGCGCCCGCCAAGACGCAGGCCGCGCTGCTGGAAGCGATGCAGGAGAAGCAAGTCACGGTCGACGGCACGCGACACGATCTCGGCCAGCGCTTCACCGTGGTCGCGACACAGAATCCGGTCGAATTCGAAGGCACCTATCCGCTCCCCGAAGCACAGCTCGACCGCTTCCTGGTGAAAGTCCGCGTGGGATATCCGGCCGCCGCCGACGAGCTGGCGATGCTGCAGGCGCATGCGCGCGGCGATGACCCTGAACGGGCGATGGCCAGCGACGGTGTCGCCATCAGTGCCGAGCAGCTCGACGCACTCCGCGCCGCGACGGATGCAGTCACGATCGCGCCAGAGGTGGTGGCGTACATCGCGGCGGTAGTGCGTGCGACACGCGACGACCCCGCACTGGCCCTGGGCGCGTCGCCTCGTGCCTCAGTCGCGTTGCTGCGCGTCTCGCGTGCGGCGGCGATGCTGGCTGGCCGGAACTTCGTGACGCCGGACGACGTCAAGGGATTTGCGCCCGCGGCGCTCCGCCATCGGTTGATTCTGAGTCCGGAGCTGGATGTCGAAGGGCGGACCACCGATGACGTCCTGGCCGCCGTGCTCCTTCGCGTGCCGGCGCCGGTCTGACCGCGTGATCCGGCGCATTTTCGCCGTCCTCACGCGCTACGTGCCGACGCAGAAGCTCGCGCTCTGGCTCGCTGTCGCCGCCGCGGCGTGGCTGCTTCCGTTCCCCGCGCCGTGGTCGCTCATCCTCAGCGCGTTCCTCGTGGTGGCCGTGTGCGCGGCAGCGCTGTGGGATGCGCTGCAGTTGCCGAGCGCGGATGCCATCCGAGTGGAGCGCACCGCGCCCGCGCAGCTTGGCTCAGGGGACGACGACCAGGTCACCTACACCATCAGCTCGACCTGGCCGCGCGATGTGCGAGCGGCGTTCGCCGAACGGGTGCCAGCGTCGCTTGGTGGAACTGCCGTGCTCACACGAGCGATCGCTTTGCCAGCGCTCGCGAGCACCCGGCTGACCACGGTGATTCGCGGTGTACGCCGCGGGCCCGCCTCGCTTGGGGACGTTGCGCTCCGGATCCATGGCCCCCGCGGATTGATCGACGTCGTCCGTGCCGTCGCGCTGGCGAGTCAGGTCGACGTGGTGCCGTCGCTCTCACAGGTGCGGAAGTTCCGGCTGCTGGCGGTGCAGCATCGGCTGCGCGACGCCGGTGTGCGGCAGGTCCGTCGGCGCGGTGGTGGCATGAGCTTCGACGCGTTGCGCGAGTACGTGCCCGGTGATGATCCGCGTCACATCGACTGGAAGGCGAGCGGCCGGCGCGGCACCGCACAGGTGCGGCAATACACGGTGGAACAGGGCCAGACGGTGATTCTGGCCCTCGATTCTGGCCGGTTGATGACGCAGATGGCGGGTGATCGCTCACGCTTCGAGTACGCGATCAACTCGTGCCTCGTGCTCGCCGACGTCGCACTGCAGGGCCGCGACAAGATCGGACTGCTGGTGTTCGATGATCAGATCCGCGGTTGGGTCCCGCCATCCACCGGCACCGCGGCAATCCGGGCGATCCGCAGCACGCTGGCGGCGTGCGACGCGCGACTGGTCGAACCGGATTACGCGCTCGCGTTCCGGACGCTGGCGCAGCGGCAGCGGTCGCGGGCTCTGGTGATCTGCCTCAGTGACGTGATCGATGTCCGTGCGAGCCGAGCCGTCGTCACGCAGACCCGGCACGCCGCACTGCGCCACATCGCCGTCTTTCTCGCGCTACGCAATGACTCGCTGGTTGCAGCCGCGCAGCCGGCCGCGCGCGGCGACGAGCGTGATGCCTGGCGCGGTGCGGCGGCCGAATCGCTGCTCGATGCGCGGTCCGAGGCGCTGCTGCGAATGAAGCGGGCCGGCGTGCAGGTGCTGGATGTGCCGCCGCAGGCGATGAGTGCGGCGCTGGTCAACCGCTACCTGTCGATCAAGGCGCGAGGGGAGTTGTAGCAGCGCCGCCGGTGCGATCGCGGCCAAGGGACAGGTACCACACCATCCCGATCGCGGTGATCACGGCGGTGGCATACTTCGCACTGTCGGGGAGCTTTGACGGCGAGATGTTCCCCTCGATGATGCCGGCGAGAATCAGGAAGATCACGACACACGCCACCAGATGCAGCGAACGGGCGCCATTGATGGCCAGCGCCTCGCGCCGTGTCCGATCGCCGGGGACGAGCATGGCCGTCGCCAGCAGCAGCCCGGCCGCACCGGCGAGACAGATCGCGCTCAACTCGAGCACACCGTGCGCCGCGACGAAACCAAGAATCTGCCCTCCGATTCCCTTCGTGATGTAGAGACCGACCCCCGCACCGAGTGCGGCGATGCCATTGAAGACGAGCGCGTAGATCGTCAGCACACCGGCGGTGATACCTCCGGCGAAGGCCACCAGCGAGACGCGGATGTTGTTGGTCATCAGGAACGCAGACAACACCGACCCCTTTTCGTCCTCACCGTTGGGCAGGTAGTCCGCGCCCGTATTTCCGCGGCGCAGTCCCTCTTCGGCACGCTCGATCATTCCGCCGGGCAGCATCCGCTGTGCCAGCGACGGAGTGCGCACGATGGCGACGATGGTGCCGATTGCCGGAACGAACAGCAACGCGGCAGCGACCGCCACATGTCGCCAGCTGCGCCGGACTTCACAGGGAATGTCGAACGCCAGAAAGCGACCGATGCGTTCAATGCCCTGCGAGGGCCGTCGATAGAGCAGGTTGTGACCGGCAGACACCAGCCGGGAGAGCGTGAACACCGCGTCGCCGTCCCGACCGCGGTCGGCGGTCCTGAGACGGGCCAGATCGGTGGCCACCTCGCGATACGATTCAACGAACGCCGTCACCTCATCCTCGCTGAGCGACTTGAGTCCGCGCGCCCGGGTGCGTGTCAGTTCCGTCGCAAAGGCATCCCAGCGCGGGCGGCCTTCGGCCACCACGGCCCATTCCTCGCGACGTGTTCCGCCGGTGCTGGTCGTCGGTCGGAGGTTTCGCCGCGCAAGCAGTTCGCGTTGGTGGAGAATGCGCAGCGCGGCGACAGCATCGGTGCGCACGTCGATGCCGACGCGTGCCACGAGTGCGGCGGCGATGCGTACCCGGGACGCATCGTCGAGTGTGGATTCGCGTGCAACGAAGCGATCCAGCAACGCGAATCGCTCGTCGTCGAGCGTCGCGATGACAGCGACGCCGTCATCGTCCGGGGTGCTGGCCACCGCGCGAGGGCGCTCGTGACGGAGCAGGCGCTCACGCACCACGATCGTGCCGGCGACCAGGTCACCAAGGCGCTGATTGCGCTGATTGGCGATGATGCTGATCATGCCGACGAAGTAGCCCGCTGGCAGGAAATCGACGAGCCGAATCAGGTTGCGCGCGGCACTCGCGCCGAGGTCCACGCCACCGCCACCGTTCCGGACGACGCGAAGTCCGAGCAGTCGCTTGCCGGGCGTCTGGCCATCCCAGATCGCCTCGAACGCGACGAAGTAGCCCCACAGGATCAGGAACTGCCCGATGATCATGACGGCACTGACCCAGCTCCGATTGCCAACGTCGCGCAGGCCCGGCACCAGCTTGGGTAGCGATGCCCCCGCGTACCAGAGCGTGCCGGTGAGCAGGAGCATCAACAGCAGATCGATCAGTGCTGCGGCACCGCGCGTGCCGATGCCGGCCAGCGTGTACGAGACGATGACCTGTTCCGGTGTCTCGACGTCGACCGTGGCGTCGAGAGCGGGGCGTGCGCGGATGACGGCAGGTGGCATGCCTTCAGTCTAGCGTGAGACGGCGCGTGAACAATGCGGTCGACAACGACGCGGGGCGCCGACGATACCCGTCGGCGCCCCGCGTCACCCGCGTTCGAACGCAGCGATCGTTGATTACTTCTTGCCCTTCTTCGCGGCCTTCTTGGTCACCTTCTTGGCGGCCTTCTTCGGCTTGGTGGCGGCCGTCTTGCCGTTCACAAAGGCCTTCAGGCTGGCGCCGGCCTTGAACTTCGGGGCCTTGCTGGCGGCGATCTTCACCTTCTCGCCCGTCTGTGGGTTACGACCGACGCGCGCGTTGCGCTTGCCGACGCTGAACGTGCCGAAACCGGTGATGCCGACCTTCTCACCCTTCTTCAGCGCCTTGGCGATGACACCTTCGCTGGCGCCGAACAGCTCCTTGAGGACGGCGTTCGCGTGCTTCTTCGACAGGCCGACGTTTTCCACCAGCGCGTTCACGATCGCGATTCTGCTCATGATTTCCTTCTCCGAGATGACGGTTGACACGTGCTTCCGCGCCAGCGGCGCACCGGGAAACTGACAGCCATCCCTGATTTCTGCAAGCGGGGTAAGGGTTTCGCGGATTTCCGAGCGTACTCTGCTCGGGAGTGCGAGCGCGCCAGTGTGCGGGAAACCCTTACGGGCACTGGGCTGGGCCCGAAACACGACTCTGTCGCGGTCGCCGCGACGACGGCACGATACGCACGTCAGCGGGTATCTTCGCCCATGTGCATCCAGCGGGCAGTCATGCCTCTCCAGAAGGCGCCACCCGAAGTCGGCGCGCCCGAACACCCCATTCCCCCGGAGCATTCCAGCATGCAGAAGATCCGTCGCTCGTCGAAGGCGTCAGCACTCCTCCTCAGCGCGCTGATCGCGAGCCCGCTGGCGGCGCAGGCGGCAGCGACGCCACCAACGCCTCCGACGATCGAAGTCGGCGGCAGCGGCGAAGCCAAGGTGACGCCCGACCGCGCGCTGATCTATCTCGGCGTGCTGACCAAGGGACGCACCGCGGCGCTGGCGGGACAGGACAACGCGCGACTGGCGACCGCCATTCTGGAAGCGGTCCGTGCCGCAGGCATCCCGCGCGACCAGATCACCACCATGAACTACAGCGTGAACCCGTCTTTCCGGTACTACCCGGATGGGCGCAAGCCGGAGTTGACCGGCTACGACGCCGCCAACACCGTGCGGATCGAAGTGCGGTCACTCGAACTGGTTGGCAAGGTGATCGACGCCTCGCTCGGCGCGGGCGCCAACACCATCAGCGGGCTCTCGTACTTCGCCTCGCAGCTGGATGCGACGAAGCGTGACGCCCTTGGCAGTGCCACTACCAATGCCCGTTTGAGTGCCGAAGTCATGGCCAAAGCCGCGGGCGGGACGTTGGGGCCGCTGGTCTCGCTCAGCAGCCAGATGATGGAGTCTCCGCAGCCCTTTCCCGTGATGGCGATGTCGATCCGCGGCAAGGCGGCGGATGAATCGACACCGGTCGTGGCACCGACCGAACAGACGGTGACGGCATCGGTGGTCGGGCGGTGGCAGTTCATCCCCGGGGCAGCGCGTTGAATCGCGGCTGGCAGTGGTGCGATCGCATGCAACCACGGCGACGGGGTGCGGATGGGTGCGGCCTGCGAGAGAAGACCGGGTTCGCACGTTGTCCTCAGCGAGCGGAACCGCAGCGGGTGCATCCGGGAACCGTTCGGTGACGAACATCCTTCGTGGGGAGGAACCGACGTGCGGAGCTCACCGTGCCGGTTCGCGAATCTGTATTCCAGGATGGATTGACCGATGAAGCGTTTCATGACCGCAGTCGCGCTGGTTGGTGCCGTAGTGCTCGCGCCGGTTTCGGCGCAGGCGCAGGAGAAGGACATTGTCGAGACCGCCGTTGCTGCTGGCACGTTCAACACGCTCGCCAAGGCACTGACCGTGGCTGGCCTCGTCGAGACGCTGAAGGGCACGGGCCCGTTCACCGTGTTCGCCCCGACCGATGCCGCATTCGCCAAGATCCCGGCGGCGGCTCTGCAGGCGCTGCTGGCTGACAAGGCCAAGTTGACGGCCGTGCTGACGTACCATGTCGTCGCCGGATCGGTGATGGCCGCACAGGTTGTCGGTCTGTCGGAAGCAGCAACGGTGCAGGGCAGCAAGGTTGCCATCAAGGTGGTCGGCGGCAAGGTGATGCTGAACGGCACCACGACCGTCACGGCGACGGACATCAAGGCCAAGAATGGCGTGATCCACGTCATCGACACCGTCCTGATGCCGCCGGCATCGATGGGTGGCATGAAGCACTAGTGGACCAGCGGTCCACATCATCCCGGAGCTCTCCGGGATGATGAAACACGACGGCCCTGCGGATCCGACCTGGATTCGCAGGGCCGTCGCGCATCGGGCAGCATCGCGGTAGCGTAGGCGTCAGCAATTGGACCCCGCACCACACCGTCATCACATCTGCCCCAACCGCCGTGCTCTCGTTTCGAATCACTGTACCCGCGCTGTTCGCCGCGGTCGCGCTGCCACTGTCGGCGCAATCGCCGACCCCACGCCCGGCACCAGCGCGCGCGGAACTGATCGTCACGAACGCCCGCATCTACACCGCCGATGACGCGCAGCCGATGGCGGAGGCGCTGGCGGTGAGTGGTGGGCGCATTCTGTTCGTCGGCAGCATGGTCGAGACGATGGCGCTGCGGGGGCCAACCACCTCCGTCGTCGATGCCGGCGGCCGGACGATCATCCCTGGCATGACCGACGCCCATGCGCACCTCTACGGACTCGGCGTCACGCTCCGTCAGGTGGATCTCACCGGCACGAAGTCCTACGCGGAGGTGATTGCCCGGGTGGTTGCAAAGGCGGCCACGCTGCCGAAGGGCACGCCGGTGCTCGGCCGGGGCTGGGACCAGAATGACTGGAGCGACACTCGGTTGCCCAACCAGCAGGCGCTCAGTGCGGCGACGCCTGACCACCCGGTGCTGCTCGAGCGCGTCGATGGCCATGCCTCGCTGGCCAACATCGTGGCGATGCGAAAAGCCGGGATCACGGCCGAGACGAAGGATCCGGAGGGGGGCCGGGTGCTGCGTGATGCGACCGGCGCGGCAACGGGTGTCTTCGTCGACAACGCGCAGCGTCTGCTGGCCGCCGCCGAACGGGGCGGTGAGGCCGCGAATCCCCGGGACGTGCTGAAGAGTGCCGTCCGCGAAGCGAATCGGTGGGGGCTGACCGGCATCCATGAGATGGGCGTGTCACCGGCGACGGTGGGCATCTACGAACAGGCCGCGCAGGCGGGTGATCTGTCGCTGCGCGCGTACGTGCTGCTGGGAGGCGACAGCGCCAGCGTCGCGTGGGCCTTCGCGAAGGGGCCGCGGAGTGCGCTCTTCGACGGGCGCCTCTGGGTGCGGAGCATCAAGCTCTATGGCGACGGCGCGCTCGGCTCGCGCGGGGCCGCGCTCCTCGATCCGTATGCGGACGACACGCAGAACAACGGACTGCTGGTCCAGCAGCCAGCATACATCCAGAGCGTCAGCGAACGCGCCCTGCGCACCGGCTGGCAGATCGCGACCCATGCCATCGGCGACCGTGCCAACCGGCTGGTGCTCGATGCATACGAGGCGGCCTTCAAGGCCGTGCCGACGGCGGACCATCGCTTCCGGATCGAGCATTCGCAGATCATCCACCACGCCGACATCCCCCGCTTTGCGGCCCTCGGCGTGATCCCAAGCATGCAGGCCAGCCACCAGACGAGTGACATGTACTGGGCGGCGAATCGGCTTGGCGCGGAACGGTTGCGCGGCGCCTACGCATGGCGCTCACTGCTCGCGACAGGCGTCATCATCCCCAATGGCAGCGACTTTCCGGTGGAGATGGTGAATCCGCTGATCAGCTTCCACGCGGCGATTGCCCGGCAGGACGCCGACGACTTTCCGGTTGGCGGCTGGTATCCGGAGCAGCGGATGACCCGCGAGGAAGCGCTGCGGTCCATGACGATCTGGCCGGCAAAAGCCGCGTTCCAGGAGCAGGTGCTCGGTTCACTGACGGCGGGAAAATACGCCGACTTCGTGATGCTGGATCAGGACATCATGCGCATCGCACCGGAACTGGTGCTGCGGACGACGGTGCTGCAGACGTGGGTCGGCGGCACCAGGGTGTACGAACACGTGGCGCGCTGACACGCAGGCGCCGGGAGTCCGGCGAGTCGCGAAGCAGAATGCGCCGCCCGGAGGGTACTGTGACCCCACACCAGTGAATTAGTCTTCTATCATGCTCAACGAATCCTCTATCGCGTTTCTGAAGACGCTGCTCGACACGCCCGGCCCGTCGGGCTTCGAATCTGCACCGGCCAGGGTCTGGCGGACCGAGGCGGCGAAGTTTGCCACCGTCCGCTCCGACGTCATCGGCAACTCGATCGCCGAAGTGCAGGGCAGCGGCGGTCCGACCATCCTGCTGGCGGGTCACATCGATGAAATCGGGGTGATCGTGACGTGGATCGACGACAACGGCTTTGCGTACATCGAAGGCATCGGCGGGTGGGACACGCAGGTGCTGGTGGGTCAGCGGATCCGGTTCATCGGTCGCGACGGCGAGGTGTACGGCGTGATCGGCAAGAAGCCGATCCATCTGATGAAGCCGGAGGAGCGCGAGAAGGTGACGAAGTTCGCGGACATGTGGGTCGACATCGGTGCGCAGAACCGGGCGGAGGCGGCGGAGCGGCTCTCCGTCGGCGATTGCGGTGTGCTGGATGCCAAGGTCACGGACATGCCGAACAACCGCATCGTCTCGCGCAGCATCGACGACCGGATCGGCGCTTTCATCGTGCTCGAGGCGTTGCGGCGGTATGCCGAGCAGCCCGGCGCCGCGCGCGTCGTGGCGGTGGCTACCTGTCAGGAAGAGATCGGGTTTTCCGGCGGCGGCGCACGCGTCGCGGCGCAGGCACTGGGCCCGCAGATGGCGATCGCGGTGGACGTCACGTTCGCCACCGATCATCCTGGCATCGAGAAGAAGGAAGTGGGCGACCACAAGCTCGGAGGCGGCCCGGTGCTGAGCCGCGGCAGCGTGATCAGCCCGGTGGTGTTCCGGCTGCTGCGCGACACGGCGGAGTCGCTCGGGATGCCGTATTCGCTGCATGCCGCCGGTCGGGCGACGAGCACCGATGCTGATGCGATCCAGCTTGCGCGCGACGGTGTTGCGACCGCGCTGGTGTCGATCCCGAATCGCTACATGCATTCGCCGAACGAGATGGTCAGCCTCGACGATCTCGATCGCGCAGCAACCCTGATCGCCGAAGTCTGCCGTCGGGTTGACTCGAGCACGGACTTCACGGATCGGTGATGCCGGGCCCCGGGCGTGCATCGGCACGTCGGGGGCTGCGCACCGCGTCTGACCGGTATGCCGCTGCACTGCTGGTCGTCGCCTCGCTACGCGATCACGCTGCCGGACGGCCACCGCTTTCCGATGGTGAAGTACGCACTGCTGCGTGAGGGGGCGCTGGCGGCGGGTCTGGTCACGGCGTCCACCCTGCACGAACCGGCGCGGGTCGATCATGCGGACCTGTTGCGAGTACACACGGCGAGCTACGTCGACGGGGTGGAGCACGGCACCCTCGACCCGGCACATCAGCGTCGGATCGGGTTGCCGTGGAGCGAGGCGTTCGTCGAGCGCGCGTTCCGTGTGGTTCGCGGCACGATCGAAGCGAGCGATCACGCCGTCACACATGGCATTGCCATGAATCTCGCAGGCGGCACGCACCACGCGTTCCCGGACCGTGGCGAAGGCTTCTGTGTCTTCAACGACGTGGCGATCGCAATCCGGCGGCTGCAGTCGCTTGGACGGATTCAGCGCGCCTGCATCATCGACCTCGATGTGCATCAGGGAAACGGCACCAACGCTGTCTTTGCCGGTGACGACAGCGTGTACACCTTCAACATGCACGGGGCGAAGAATTTTCCTTTTCACAAGGTGAACGGAAACCGCGACGAGGAACTCGCCGACGGTATCGGCGACGATGAATACCTCACGCGGCTGCGCAGCGCACTGCCGGACGTGCTGCGGGCGGCAGACGCCGATCTGGTGATCTATCTCGCCGGTGCCGACCCGCACGAAGGCGATCGGCTTGGCCGCCTCAAGCTGACGTACGAGGGCCTGGCCCAGCGCGATGATCTGGTGCTGCGGACCTGTCGAGAGGTTGGGCTGCCGGTTTGCGTCACGATTGCCGGCGGCTACGGCATCGATATCGCGACGACGGTGCAAGTACATCTGAAGACTGTCGCGATCGCGAGCTCCTACGCGTGAAACGCAGAGTAGACGGAGCACACCGCGGCGACCGCAACGACTGCAACAGCAGCGGCGGCGCGAACGGCAAATGACAACGGCAACATCCTCGGCGGCGAGAACAGAAACGGCAAGAGCAACACTGTTCACGCGGGGCCCGCGGGGGACGCGGAGAAGAGCAACAGCGAATGCTTTTGTAACAGCGGCTCGCAAACGCAGTTCCAACAGCGTCTGCAGTTCCCCCGCGTCCCCCGCGGTCTCCGCGTGAACAGTGTTCGCGATCTCGCCCCCGCCACCAAATGCAGGCCCTCGGCGCAAGAGTACGCGGAAGAGCACGCGCACGACCGCGAGCAAGAAGGTGCGCCAAACGCGAGCCGCACTGATGTCGCTCCGGCTGGGATAGATTCTCCGGATGCCGATTCAGATTCCTGCGCCGCGCGAGAGCGGCATGACGGGCACGACCTCCGTGCCGCTCTACTGGTGCCGCTACGGTCAGCAGGGCGCACCTGCGCTGATCGTGCTGCACGGCGGGCCGGGCGCACATCACGACTATCTGTTGCCGCAACTGTTGTCGCTCGCGACGCTCGGAACGGGGTTCGACCTGGTGTTCTACGACCAGCGCGGCGGTGGCCGGTCGAAGACGGATGACCCAACGCCGGTCACCGTGGGGGCGCACGTGGCGGACTTTGCATCGGTGAGCGACGAACTCGAAATCGCGGGGGCGCCGGTCATCGGCTATTCGTGGGGAGCACTGCTGGCGCTGCACGTGCTGGTCGCCGCGCGCGCGGCATCCAGTGCGCTCCCGCCGTGGTTCGCACTGATCTCCCCTGCCCCATTTTTGCCGGCCGATCGAGCCGTCTTTGATTCGGAGCTGCAGCGTCGGCAGCTGGCGCCTGAGGTCGCGGCCCTGCGGTCAGCGCTGATGGCGTCCGGACTCCGCGAGCGTGATCCGGACGCCTATCGGCAGCGCGCCTTCGAGCTGAGCGTGGCAGGCTATTTCGCGCATCCGGAGCGGTCCGCCAACCTGACGCCGTTCCGGGTCACCGGCCGGGTGCAACAGTCCACCTGGGCGAGCGTCGATGGGCCGCAGCTGATGGCCGCGCTGCCCACCATCCAGCGCCCAGCACTGGTCGTGCATGGTGATCGTGACCCGATTCCGCTGGCGAGTGCCCGGACGACCGCGGCGGCGATCGGCGCCCGTCTGGTCGAGCTGACGGACTGTGGTCATGTGCCCTACGTCGAGCAGCCGGAGGCGCTGCACCTGGCGCTGGACGAGTTCGTCGCGTCGCGGAGCACATGATTCCGGAGGAACGCGCGCGCGAGCCACGCTAGATTGCGGGTCATGGACTCCCGCTCCGCCTCCCACGTACTGGCCGAAATCGCCACGCTCCGAGAATTGCGTGGCGAGGATGCGGCTGGAACGGCGGCGTTCATGTCCGCCTCCAAGCAGCTGGGAGCGCAGCCCACCCGGCGGCTGGCGGAGATGCTCGCCTCAGGCACCTTCGCTGACGATGTGCGTGCAGTGCTGGACGAGTTGCTGCACGAGGGCGACTCGATGCTGCTTGCGGACCTCCGCGAAGAGACACCAGAGGGACTGCAGGAGATGCTGCGGGTGCCCGGGCTCGGGCCTGCGACGATCCATCGCGTCCACGCCGCT
The DNA here is from genome assembly GCA_031423355.1 of Gemmatimonadaceae bacterium. GTDB lineage: Bacteria > Gemmatimonadota > Gemmatimonadetes > Gemmatimonadales > Gemmatimonadaceae > JACMLX01. The sequence goes on from JANPFJ010000141.1 coordinate 12,794, forward strand.
CTCGGGATCGAGACGCTGCAGGAACTCGAGGATTCCGTCCGCGACGGGCGGCTCGAGGCGTTGCCACGTTTTGGCGCCCGGCTCGTGGAACGGGTTCGCAACGGCATTGCACAGCTGCGGGCCACAGGCGCATCAGTCCTCCTGCCACATGCGGATGCGGAGGCATCACGGCTGCTGCACGAAATTGCGGCACATGACGGTGTGTCGCGGGTGGCGATCAGTGGCATGGTGCGCCGGCGTCTGGAAACCGTCAGCGAACTCGCACTGGTGGTGGAGTGCGATACGCAGCCCATCGCCGTCGCCGCCACGATGGCGCACCTGCGTGGCGTGCAGCGCGTGGTGGGTGGCGGAACGCGCGTGATTTCGCTGCACTTCGCCGACGCCACCACCGCCACGCTGCATTGTGTGCGTCCGACGCAGTTCGCGGTCACACTCCTGCGGACGACAGGGAATGCGGAGCATGCCCGCGACGTGCTGCACCGGTTGACCGATCGTCAGTTCCGCGTGATTGACGATGAAGTGCGCGACAGCGACGGCATGGTGGTACCGGTGTCGGACGAAGCAGCGCTCTACGCGTTGGCCGGGCTGCCGTTCATCGCACCGGAGCTGCGAGAGTCGATGGGCGAGTTGCGCGCTGCGCACGACCGCGCACTCCCGACACTGCTGGAACTGCAGGACATTCGCGGCGTCCTGCACTGCCATTCGCTCTATTCGGACGGAGGCTTTGGCATCAGCGAACTGGCCCAGGCAGCGATGGGGCGTGGCTGGAGCTACCTCGGCATCAGCGACCACTCGCGTTCGGCGCTCAACGCGCACGGCATGTCGGCCGAGGCGGTACAGCGGCAGCACGATGAGATCGACGCGGTGAACGCGACGCTGGGTGGCCGGTTCCGTGTCCTCAAGGGCGTCGAAGCGGACATTCTCCCGTGCGGCACCGTCGACTTCGGCGCGCCGCTGCTCGACCGGTTCGACTACGTCATTGCCTCCGTGCACACGCGCTTCGGGATGAACAGCTCGCAGATGACCGATCGCGTGCTGAAGGCGATGGAAGATCCGCATGTCACGATCATCGGGCACCCGACGGGCCGCCTGCTGCTGACCCGCGAGCCGTACGCAATCGATCTGGCGACAATCCTGCCGCGCGCCGCAGCGGTTGGCGTGGCCGTGGAACTGAATGCCGATCCGCACCGGCTCGATCTGGACTGGCGCTGGTGTCGTGCTGCGCGCGATGCCGGCGTGCAGGTTGAACTCGGCCCCGATGCGCATTCGATCGCGGGGCTCGATCATGTCGCGCTTGGCGTTTCCATGGCACGGAAGGGATGGCTGAGCGCCGCGGATGTTCTCAACACGCGCAGCATCGACGAGGTGCTGGCGTTTGCGCGGCGGCGACGGGATGCCGCCCTGACACCGGCATGACCGCGACGAAGGCACGTGCCACCGCCGCCCGTGGGAAGATTGTCCTGCGAGTGCGATTCGCACGGCTGAAGGGAACGGCGCTCAAGGCGCATGCCGCGGCGGTGTACGACGAGCTCGCGCGCCTGTACCCCACCGCCCATTGTGAACTCGACTACCGCAATCCGTACGAGCTCACCGTCGCGACCATCCTGAGCGCACAGTGCACCGACAAGCGGGTCAACATGGTCACGCCGGCGCTCTTCAGTGCGTATCCGACGGCGGCAACGCTGGCTGACGCACCGATCGCAGACGTCGAGGACCTGGTGAAGAGCACCGGGTTCTTCCGCGCCAAGGCAAGGAGCCTGGTGGGGATGGCACAGGCCGTGGTGGCACGGCACGACGGGGAGATACCGGCGTCGATGGAGGAGCTGGTCGTCCTGCCCGGCGTCGGACGGAAGACGGCCAACGTGGTGCTTGGCAATGCTTTCGGCATCAATCACGGCGTGGTGGTGGACACCCACGTCGGGCGACTGGCCATGCGCCTCGGGCTGACCCGTGAGACCGACCCTGTGAAGGTGGAGGCAGCCCTCATTCCGCTCTTCCCCCGCGACAGCTGGACCATGCTGTCGCACCTCCTGATCTGGCATGGGCGACAGGTGTGCGACGCCAGGTCCCCTCGGTGCGGCGGTTGCTCGCTTCGGGCTCGCTGCCCGTCCGCCCCACTGGATCAGTAGGGTCGGGCGCCCCCGTCACAGGGGTGGCGGAAGTTGGTAGATTGCGGTTTGTGCGCCCCGGCCCAGGTCGCCGGAGGCTGCCATCAGCCCCTACTACTGCATCTGGAGATACCGTGGCCAAGACCGTCACGTTCGAGACCAACAAGGGCACGATCGTCGCTGAGCTGTTCGACGTCGAGGCGCCGCTCGCCGCTGGCAACTTCGAGAAGCTGGCGAACGAGAAGTTTTACGATGGCGTGAAGTTCCACCGCGTGATTCCTGACTTCGTGGTGCAAGGCGGAGATCCGCTGTCGCGCGACTTGCCGGACGGCGACCGTCGTGTGGGCACTGGTGGTCCTGGCTGGACGATCAAGTGCGAAACGGAAGGCAATCCCCACAAGCACAAGCCGGGCGCACTTTCCATGGCGCACGCGGGCAAGAACACCGGCGGGAGCCAGTTCTTCATCGTGCTGAGCGAGGCGAATACGCGCCATCTGAACGGCGTGCATACGGTGTTCGGTCAGGTCACGGAAGGGATGGATGTCGTGAACTCGATCGCCGGGAATGATGTGATGAACACGGTTCGCGTGTCCTGATTCTGGTCACTTCAGTAGGTGGTGCGGCGTCAGGCCGCACCACCGCTTTCCCCTTTTCCTTTCCGGACTCTGATCATGAGCGCATCGCATACTGAAGCTCCGAGCGACCGCAAGGCCGCGTTCACAGGGCTGCTCGTTGGTGCCGTTCTCGTTTTTGTGATCCTTTTCACAGTCGTCAAGCTGACGAACGCCAGTTTCGCTGGTGAACATGCTGAGAAGGCGGTCCCAGAGGCCGGCAAGTAGAGGTCGCTGCGAATGCCTTGGGCTCCGTGGTTTGGTACCGCTGGCGCTGGCGCGCCGTCCAGCCACAACGCTGGGAGCCCGGGCTGCGTACGAGTGGCAACTTCTTCCAGTTGCCATGCCCCCTCGTGGATTGACCCTCATCTCGGACGACGCTGCGCCGGCCCCGGTGCCGCGGATGCCTCTGTCGCGGATGTCTCTGCCGCGGATGTCCATGCCGCGTAAGGCCGTGAAGGGCGTTGCGTCCACGGCTCTGGATGCCAAGGCAGCTGCCGAGGCGTTGGCCGCCGGCCGTGAGCAGGAGCGTGAGTATGTGCTGGCGGCACAGGAAGGGGACACGGGCGCCTTCGCGCAGCTCGTGCGCCGCCACCAGCAACGCGCGTATGCGGTGGCTCGCGCAGTGCTCCTGTCGCACGAGGATGCCGAGGACGCTGTGCAGGAAGGGTTCCTTCACGCCCATCGCGCGTTGAATCGGTTCCGTCCCGATCAGCCCTTTGGGGCATGGTTGCACCGGATCATCAGCAATTCCGCGCTGGACCTGGCTCGGCGGCGCAAGGTGCGGGATACCGACGAACTGGTCGATACTCACGCGAGTCCATTCCGCGATCCTGCTGAAGCGGATGAGCTGCAGGATCGTCTTCGGAGTGCGCTGCTGCAGTTGCCCGACCGGCAGCGATCAGTGCTCGTGTTGCACGATGTTGAGGGGTACAAGCACGCCGAGATTGGCGCCATGCTCGGGATTCCCGAGGGAACGGCCCGGTCCGACCTGCACCATGCCAGAGCAGCGATGCGAACCATCCTGGGTTCGCTCCGGCGACCGGCCTGAAAGACGACAAAAAAACCATGCATTCCGACGACTTCGACCGCGACCCAGCGGTCACGCTCCAACTCCGCTCACTCCTCCGTCCGCCAGCTGACGCCGCGTACTGGGACGGGCTGGAATCACGCATCATGGAGCGGATCCTCACGGATGCGGCTCCGTCGGTCCTGACGACGTCGGTGACCGGCAGTCTGGCCGCGATCAGCGGTTGGTGGGAGCCGTTCTCGCATTGGCGGCGCATTGGCGGCGCCATAGCCGCGGCCGCCCTTCTCCTCGTTGGCTGGGGCTTGTGGGAGACGTCGGGCACGGAGGATCGGCTGGCGTACGAGGCGGCGGTCGAAGCGCTCTCGACGCCACTGGACTCGGTCGGGCGTCCGCTCAGCGACGCGCCGCGCGAAAAAACCGTCCCTGACCTGTTCAGGTACTGATGTCCGGCACGATCGAGCGCACCAAGGCCCAGGCGATTTTTTTCCTGCTTGGTGCGGTACTCGTCGGCGGGGCGCTGGGCTTCACGGCGAACCGCGCAATGACGCAGCGGGATGTGCCCAAGGACCAGAAGAGCTCCCGGGATCAGCTCGCGGGCCGGCTCGAGCTCGATTCGGCGCAGCGACTGATGCTGGATTCGGTGCTCGACGCCCGAAACGAGCAGATGAAGGCGTTGCTTGCCCCAGTACGCCCACAGCTGGATTCGGTGCGATTTGCCGCCCGCGCGGTGATCCGGGCCCGTCTCTCGTCCGGCCAGCAAGCGCTCTGGGATCAGGTCCTGAAGGAAATGGCGCGAGACAGCGCGCGGTCTGACGGGCGCTGAACCGCGCCCCACTACCCCGTCGGATCAGGACACATAGCTTCCATCGTTACAGAATGCACGTTGTATCCTGGCGCCGCCTGAGCCGTCTGAAGGGCGGCGTCATTTGTTGGAGTGACAGGCTGCGACCGCAGCCCGTCATGATTTCCGTTTCGCTGCGCATGGCTCTGGCGATGTGCGGCATTCCGTATGACTGAACCACAGCCTTCATCTTCGGCGTCGCCGACATCGGAGTCTTCCGCCGTCGCTGCTGACCCAGTTGTGCCTGACCCGCCCGACGCCTCCGGTCCATCGTCGGCGGCTCCTGCGCCATCCGTGGCGCCCGTGGCGCCCAGGGCGCCCGCGGCTCACAGTATCACGGGATCGCACCCAGTGATTGCGGACAGCAACCAGCATCACGTCGGTGAGCCGGCGACCGGCAAGAAACTGGCGCTCCTCACCCTGACGGCTCTCGGCGTCGTGTACGGCGACATCGGCACCAGCCCGCTCTACGCGTTGAAGGAGTGTTTCAACGGCATTCACGGGGTCGAACCGACGCCGGAGAACGTGGTCGGCGTGCTGTCGATGATCGTGTGGTCGCTGATCAGCGTCGTCAGCGTGAAGTACATCGGTTTCATCCTCCGCGCAGACAACCGCGGCGAGGGGGGCATTCTGGCACTCCTCGCACTGCTGCTGCAGAAGAGCGGCGGCGTGCTGGCTGACGAGAAGAAGAAGAGGCGCGTCGTCGTGCTGGCGCTCATCGGCGCAGCGTTGCTGTATGGGGATGGAATCATCACGCCAGCGGTGTCGGTGCTTGGCGCGGTGGAAGGTGTGACGGTGATCGCACCGGCATTGCACAACGTGGTTGTCCCGGTGACGATCGTCTTGCTGCTGGGCGTCTTCGGGGCGCAGCGATTCGGGACGGATCGAGTCGGCAAGCTGTTCGGGCCGGTCATGCTCACCTGGTTCGTGAGCATCGCGGCGCTCGGGATTCCGCACATCATTGCGCATCCCACCGTGCTGCGCTCACTGAGCCCATGGTACGCGCTTGCGTTCATGGTCACCCATGGCTGGCATGCATTCGTGCTGCTGGGGGCGGTGGTGCTGTCGGTCACTGGTGCCGAGGCGTTGTATGCCGACATGGGACACTTCGGCAAACGTCCGATCCGACTGGCGTGGGGGCTTCTGGTCTTCCCATGCCTGTTGCTGAACTATTTCGGCCAGGGTGCGGTGCTGATGAGCAATGCCAGCGCCAGAGCGAATCCGTTCTACTCGCTGGCGCCGGATCTGTTGCAGATTCCGCTGCTCCTGCTGGCAACGATGGCAGCGATCATCGCCAGCCAGGCGCTCATTTCCGGCGCATTCTCGCTCACGCAGCAGAGTGTGCAACTGGGCTACACGCCGCGTGTGACGATCATACACACCTCCGAGCAGCAATCGGGGCAGATCTACATCCCGGAAATCAACACGCTGCTGGCCATCGGTACGATCCTGGTGGTGCTTGGGTTCAAGAGTTCGACAGCCCTGGCGGCCGCCTACGGCATTGCCGTCACTGGCACGATGGCGATCACCACTCTGCTGTTTTACGAGATCTGTCTGGTGCGCTGGAACTGGCCGCGGTGGCGTGCCCTGACCCTCGCGGGATTCTTTCTCACGATCGATCTCGCGTTCCTTGGCGCCAATGTCCTGAAAGTCTTTGATGGCGGCTGGGTACCGTTGGTGGTCGCGGCCGGACTCTACACGCTGATGTCGACGTGGAAACGCGGCCGCGAGGCCCTCGCGCAGATGCTTCGCAAGAGTACGCTGCCGACCGATTTGTTTCTCGCCGATGTAAAGCGCAAAGAACCATTTCGCGTGCAGGGCACGGCGGTATTCATGACGTCGGACGCGGACGGAATTCCCCCCGTCCTGCTGCACCATCTCAAGCACAACAAGGTGCTGCACGAGCAGGTGGTTTTGCTGAGTGTGGTGTCGAAGCCCGTCCCGTACCTGGATGCAGACCAGCGGATTGAGGTCGAAGCACTTGGTGCCGGATTCTGGCGCGTCAAGGCGATGTACGGCTTCATGCAGACACCAGTGATGCGCGACATCATGTCGAGTGCGCGTGGGTCCGGGCTGGTCTGCGCGACGGGGTCGACGAGTTACTTCCTTGGCCGCGAACAGCTGTTGCCGATCGGCCCGTCGCGCATGTCACTGTGGCGCAAGAAACTCTTCATCCTGATGGTTCGAAATGCGCGATCAGCTACGGCGTTCTTCGGCATTCCGCCTGGACGTGTGGTGGAACTTGGCACACAGATCGAGTTCTGAGTGCGGCCACGCGGGGTAGTGGTGTCCAGGTGTCCCGAACGAATTTCTCAACCCTGATGAGGTCGTGCATGCGCAGTACGTCGCTGTCCCTGGCTGTTGTTTGTGTCCTCGCGACCGGCATCGAAGACCTCTCCGCCCAGTCCGGACCAACGGCGTCGATCGACACCACACCGAGCCGCCTCGTCCCGACGAGAGCGATGGCCCTCGACGGCAAGCTCAGCGTCCCAACCGGTTTCGTCGTGACGCGTTACGCGAGCGTGCCGAACGCGCGCGCGATGGTGGTGGGCCCTGATGGCAGTGTCTACGTGAGCCAGCCGGGTCGGAACGCGATCACGCGACTGGTGGACACGAATGGCGATGGTGTGGCCGACTCGATAACGATCGTGCTCTCAGGGCTCGATCGACCGCATGGCATGGCCTTCCACAAGGGCAGGTTCTACGTCGCGAACACTGGCGGCGTGGTACGATTCGCGTTGACGCCGGCAGGGATTCCGACCGGCACGGCAGAGCAGTTGAACCGCTATGATGCCGGGAAAAACCACTGGACCCGCAGCATCGTGTTCGGCAGTGACGCCAGGATGTACGTCTCGATCGGCAGCACGTGCAACATCTGCGTCGAAACCGCCAGCGAACGTGCGGCCGTGATGCGATACGACGAGAATGGCCAGAACGGACGCGTCTACAGCAGCGGGCTTCGCAATGCGGTCGGTATGGCCGTGCACCCGACCACGAAACAGATCTGGGTTACGCAGCATGAACGCGACAACCTGAAGCCGGACCATCAGGATCTTCCCACGGAAGAGATCAACATCCTGAGCGATGGCAGGGACTATGGCTGGCCGTACTGCCATGGCCCGATGATTCCGAATCCGGAGTTCAACGATCAGGCGCGCTGCAACCGCACCGAAGCACCGGCCCTCCGCATGCAGGCACACTCGGCGCCGCTCGGCATGACGTTCCTGGACAAGGCGACGAGCTTCCCGGCGGACTGGCGCGGCGACGCACTGGTGGCGTTCCATGGCAGCTGGAATCGCGACACGCCGACCGGGGCGAAGGTGGTGCGAGTGCGGGTCCGCAACGGCCGGCCGGTGAGCTACGAAGACTTCATCACCGGGTGGCAGGGCGATACCGGCGCGCGCTGGGGGCGTCCAGTCGATTTCGCCGTGCTCCGCGACGGCTCGGTGCTCGTCAGCGACGACAACGGCGGAATCGTGTTCCGGGTGAGCGCGACGCGGTAAGGGCAGGTTGCTGCGGCCGAGTAGGGCAACCGGCGCTGCAGTGCCGCAGCCTCCGCCGAGCTAGCGACCCATCTTGCGGAGTTCGACGAGCAGGCAGTGGTCCTGCACCACGTCGATGCCGGCCTGGGCGAGCGCTTCGGCCACTGCCTCATGGCGGATGCCGAGTTGCATCCAGACCATCTTCGGCTTCACCGCGAGGATGTCGTCCAGATGCTGGGGGATGTCAGGCGGGCGGCGAAAGATCTGGACGATGTCGATCGGCACGGGCACGTCGCTCAGCGACTGGTAGGCCGTTTCACCAAGCTCTCTGACCATCTCCGGGTAGTAGACCGGTACAGGGATGATTTTAAAGCCCGCTTTCTGCGCATACTCGGGAACGTAGAAGGCCGGCGCATCGGTGTCTGCAGGCTTGATCCCGAGGACCGCAATGCTCCGCAGCCGACCGAGGGCGGCGTGAATCGCGGGAGCATCAGTCAGGAGATGCTGACGCCAGGCGTCTGGTGAGGCTGAGGGCACGGCGGCGGGGGGAGAGGGACGCGTACTGGAACGCGGAATCGTGAGCGATCAGGTAAATTCCTCGTTCTTCCGCAGAATTCCTACTGCCGTCGTTCTCACTGCCTGCAGCCTGCCGCGCTGCGCGATCTGCGCGCGGGCCGGCCACCGACCTCTCCATATGCGCTTTCTCGTACTCGGCCGCGGCGCCCAGGGCTCCGCTTGCGCGTTCGATCTGCTCCGCAGTCCTGGCGTCACGCAGGTTCGGCTCGCCGACCTCGACGTCACCTCGCTGCCACCGTTCCTCCCGACTGCCGATTCGCGACTGGTTCCAGTCTCGCTGGACGTGCGGAGCCGCGAGGCGGTGCTGGCCGAGATGGGCCAGGTGGACGCCGTGCTGAGCGCGATCCCGTACTACTTCAACGGCACGCTGGCGGCACTGGCGGTCGAAGCTGGGGTGCACTTCGCTGACCTTGGCGGCAACACGGAGATCGTCTTCCAGCAGAAGGCGCTGGATGCCGCAGCGCGGGCGAAGGGCGTGACGATCGTTCCGGATACCGGACTGGCACCGGGCATGATCAACGTGCTGGCGGAACACGGCATCCGGTCGTTGGACACGGTCGAGAGCGTGAAGCTTTTCGTCGGGGGACTGCCGCAGCATCCGGAGCCACCGCTCAACTACCAGATCGTCTACTCGATCGAAGGGGTGCTGGACTACTACTCGACGCTGTCGTGGGTGGTGCGCGACGGCAAGCGCGTGCAAGTGACGGCGCTGTCAGAGCTCGAGCCGGTGGAGTTCGTCAGCCCAATCGGCACACTGGAGGCCTTTCACACGGCGGGTGGCCTGTCGACCATGGCCTGGCGCTACGAAGGGAAGATCCCGACGATGGAGTACAAGACGCTTCGTTATCCGGGTCACGCGCAGTTGATGGCCGCGATGCGCGACCTGGGGCTGTACGACTCGACACCGATCGACGTGAAGGGTGTGCAGGTCGTGCCGCGCGATGTGTTCATCTCGCAAGTGGGCCCAAAGCTGCGCAAGCCAGGCGGGACGGATCTGGTGGCGCTCCGCGTGCTCGTGAGCGGCACCAAGGGCGGTGTTCCGACCCAACGTCAGTACGATCTGCTGGACTACTACGACGCCGAGCACCACATCACGGCGATGATGCGGGTGACGGGCTACACGTTGTCGATCACCGGGCAGCTGATGGCGTCACGCACACTCGAACCGGGAGTGCACACGCCGGACGAGTGTTTCCCGGGCGATCGCTACATTGCCGAGCTTGCGTCGCGCGGGATCGATGTGCGGATCAGCTGAACGGAAGCAGCAACTGCGAACTGCTTGACGCACAGGGGCAAACAGGGACTCAGCGCGACCAGTTGGCGAGGGTGACGCCGATGGCGTCGATGGCTTCGCGGGCGCGCCAGCGATCGCGCCCATTGTAGAGCATCGCGAAAGTGAGCAGTTCGCCGTTGCGGGCGGTGACGTAACCGGCCAGTGCCACGACGTCGTTGGTGGTGCCAGTCTTGGCGTGCAGGTTGGTCTGGGCGGTGGTGTAGCGCATGCGATGGCGCAGGGTGCCACTCTCACCGGCGAGCGGCAGCGAAGCATGCAGCAGCGGTCCCCAGGTTGCACGGTCGGCCCAGCTGAGCATCTGGACCATCGCACGCGGTGAGACATGATCGAACTGCGACAGACCGCTGCCGTCGGACGAGCGGATGGCGTCGGAACGGACGCTGGCGGTGCGCTGGAGCAGTGCTCGCAGGGCAGTGTCGGCGGTGAAGGCGGTACCGGTCGTATGCCGATCGGCGCCCCGCGATGCGGCACGGAAGACATGCTCCGCGATGACGTTCACCGACTCGCGGTTCATGACCGCGAGCAGCGTCTCGAGTGGTGCAGACTCCCAGTTGGTCACTGGGACGGCGCCTGTCGGCGTGCGAGCCATGGTCATCCCGTTGGTGACGGTGACGCCGTTGCGCCGCAGGGCTGCGAGGAAGGCGCCGGTGGTGAATGATGCCGGGTCTTCGACGATGTACGAGTATGAGCGCGAGCCGGCATTGGCACCGATGCTGCCGGTCACCGTGATGCCCGCACTGGTGCGCGAAAATCTCAGCGGTGCGCCGCGGCCAGCCACCGTCCGCACGTTGGCGCGCAGCGGAATGGCCGTCGTCGCGGGCTCGAGGACCACATCAGCGGCACTGCCACGCGTCGTGGGACGAATCGTGACCCAGACGACGTTTTCGTTGAGTGTGAGCGCAGAGACGCGGCCGGCGTAGGCATCCTGCAGGATGCGCGGGTGCCACCCTTCGGGAATGCTGCGCGCCTCGAAGGCCGACGCATCACCGATCACGCGGCCCGACACTTCACGCACACCGGCCCGAACGACGCGCATCGCGAGCGAATCCATGGCGGCGTCTGGTGACCGCCCGAAAAATCGTGTCGAGAGCGAGGGATCGCCGTCGCCACGCAGGATCAGATCACCATCGATCCGGCCATTCTGCAATGTCCCGGTATGGAGCACGTCGGTTCGAAAACGGTAGCCCGGCCCGAGCGAATTCAGCGCCAGCACCGACGTCAGCATCTTCTGGGTGGACGCCGGCACGTGCGGCACATCGGCGTTGATCGAGAAGAGCGTGTCACCATGGGTGATTGACGTCACCATCATCCCCCACGAACCAGTCCTGATCGAGGTGCCGGCGAGGGCGCCCAGATCGACACGGAGGTTGTCGAGGCCAAACGACGTCCGTGCCTCGAGCCGTGGTAGCGCCGAGGATGCATAGCGCACCCGCCGCGTCCGCGCGCGCGGCTTCGGGCGCGGCCGTGCCGTCGCAGACCGGTTTCGCGCTGCAGCAGAACCGGTCTGGACCACCGCGCTGCGCGCAGGCGCCATTGCGGACGCACGACGGGCCGACGCGGATTTCCCGCGCGGCCGCTGCGCCGAAGCGGGGAGCGCCATGCCGATCATGCATACGCAGAGGAGCAGCGATCGAACGAAGGACCTGAGGCGATTGCAGCGTCGCAAATCACACCTTGAGGAAGATGTTCCGGCGCCAGAGCGCCCAAAGAATCACGAACCAGAGACTGACGAATGTCACCGCGTACCCCAACGACGCCACCCGTGGTTCGAGTATCGGCGCAAAGATCGCCTGATAGACCACCCACTGCACCGATTCCGGACCGTCGGCGGTCTGGACCTTCAGCAGGGTTACCGTCAATCGCGCCATCAGGCCAGAGCCAAGGAAGGCGATCATCGGGTTCGTACCATAAATGACGAAGAACGTCGTCCAGCGTTTCCAGCCGCGCACCTCGATGATCCACATGCAGGTCGCCAGTGTCACCAGCGCCATGCCGCCCGTGAAGACGACATAACTGCTGGTCCAGAGACTCTTATTGATTGGAAAGACCCAATGCCACATCAGTCCAACCACCAGCAGCAGCGCACCGACTGCGAACATCCCATTCAATCGCTCGGCCAACGCTTTGGGGCTCCCGATCCAGCGCCCGGCAAACTGGCCGATCATCATCGAGCCGACCGCCGGCAGGCTGCTGAGCAGCCCTTCGGGGTCCCAGGTCTTCGCCGACGCCCAGAGATGGTTGGTCGTGAGAATCTGTCGATCGAGCCAGGCACTGAGGACGGCGTCGGGTTTGTCGAGCAACTGCCAGCCAGGCAGCCCCTGATCCGGCACCGTGACGAGGGTCATCAGCGCCCAGTAGCCCATCAGGATGGCGACGAGCGTCGCCAGATGCTGGCGCCAGGTGCCACGCAGTGTGATCAGTGCGCCAATGACGTACGCGACAGCAATCCGCTGCAACACCCCCATGATGCGAAGGTGCTCGAGGCGATACACCATGCGATCGACGAACGTCGCATCCGGCAACGTGGCGATCGTGCCCCACATGAATCCGGGAAACCAGGCGAGAAAGAGCCCGAACAGAAAGATCAGCGCACCGCGGCGAAGGATCTGTCGGACAATCGCTCCGTCGTCATCGCCACGGGCCCGGCGTTGCGACAGCGACAGGTGTGACGTGACGCCGACGATGAAGAGAAAGAACGGAAAGATGAGATCCGTCGGCGTCCAGCCGTGCCACGGTGCGTGCTCGAGCGGCGGGAAGATGTGGTCCCAATCACCAGGGTTGTTCACCAGCAGCATGCCGGCCACCGTCATGCCGCGGAACACGTCGAGCGAGAGCAAGCGTTCGCGCGATCCTGACGGTGCGGTGGGAGCCGGCGGCGGCGTGACGGTGCGTGATGGTACCCGTTCGGTGCTCGGCGCCGTCAGTGAGGCCACGGCTCAGTGACCGGCGACGGGCGCGAGCGTGCCCGATGATCCCTGCGCTTCAGCCACGCCGTCGCCGGCATTGCCCTGCCGCTGCCAGCGGAAGAACACCACGGTCATGATGCCGTAGAAGAACAACCCGCCCGGAATCCACATGATCAATCCGCCGATCTGCTGATCCATCTTGGGTGTCAGCCCCCACAGGCGCGGGCTCGAGGCATAGAGCGGATACAGCACCGTGTCTGCCATCGTGATGTAGACCGCCACGACACTCATGGGCAGCGTCATCAGGAAGCAGTACAACATCTGTCCCGGATAACTGAGTCGTGGCAACTCCGGGAGTGAACTCATGAACGGCCACCACATCAGCACACTGGCCACGAGAAAGGTCAGATGCTGCAGGATGTGGACGTTATGGTGGAGCAGCGCCAGGTTGTAGAGCGCCGGAATGTGCCAGACCGCCAGTGTGACGTTGAAGATCGCGAACGCCATGATCGGTGTCGTCACACGCCGCGCCAGCCATCCGACCACCGGCCACTGCAACGCGGGCCGCAGCATCCAGCCCGGCGTGCCGGCGAGCAGCAGCGGCGGCACGATCAATTCCATGATCAGGTGCTGCACCATGTGGCCGCTGAACAGATAGAAGTCGCTCAGATCGTGGAGCGGCCCGTTCAGGATGAGGAACAGCAGCACCAGCCCACCGACGAACGCCACGCGCTGGCCGGTGGAAGGTCCAATCCCTTCCGCAGCCCGAGCCCGTGCAAAGTAGAGCCACCCGAGCGCGGTCAGTCCAATGACCGTACTCGGGTGGATCGTCCAGCTGTCCAGCGCCAGCGTCTGCGCGGGATGCAGCAACAACGCGAGATGCATCATGTCATACGGTTATCGCCCGACAACCACCAGCGTCACCCGGTGATGCCGAGGTTGATGCCGACCTTGCCGAACAGGAAGAGCAGGCCGACACAGGTCACGATGGCGATCGCGAGTGGACCGACGAACAGGTTGCGGAAGAGTTTGTGGTCGTACTTGAGGTGCATGTACACCGCGCAGACGACCCCGAATTTCACCGCCGACATGAAGATCATGCTCGGCACATAAATCGCGGACTGTTCCCACGGCTTGATGTAGTACGCCGAGATCTCGACGATGGTGACGATCGTGAGGAACAGAGCCGTCCAGAGGTAGGTCTTCGCCGTGGGGTGATGGCCGTGTTCGTCGTGCGCGGCGTCGGGTCCGTGTGCCATGGGGTCGTGGCTCACTTGATGAGGTAGAGGAGAACGAAGATCGCGATCCAGACCACGTCGACGAAGTGCCAGTAGAGGGCACAGAGATCGACATTCAGTGCTT